>JAYUNL010000192.1:0-6560 GCA_043761745.1 Rhodocyclaceae bacterium | reverse complement strand
ATCCGCGCGATAGGCAGAGCTATCGCTGTGGTTCGCGCCTTACCACAACCCGAAACCCATCACTTTCATTCAGTACTGTTATTTACGAAGCAGCCCACTGATTTTCAGATTTCTTGATTTGACAGGCTTTCCCCTGGCATCGCCAACATGATAGATTCCGCATTCTCTCTGGTATTACCCGGAGACCCAACGCCAGATTTCCCGATGAGTTCGCCATGAGTTCAACCCAGATCCATACTCCCACGCCCACACTAAGCCATCGGCTCTATCAGTATTTTCAACTGACCAAGCCGCGGGTAGTGTCGCTGATTATTTTTTGCGCCGTCATCGGCATGTTTCTCGCCACGCCCGGCGCTGTGCCGCCGGTGGTGCTGGTCGCCGCGACACTGGGCATCGCCCTGGTGGCCGGCGCCGCGGCTGCGGTGAATTGCCTCATCGAGCAAAAAATCGACGCCGTCATGGCCCGCACCCGCGCCAGACCCTTGCCGCGCGGCGAGCTCACGTCCCGCCAGACCGTGGTGTTCTCCGGTTTGGTCGGCGGCCTGGGCTTGACCCTGCTGTATGAGTTCGTCAACCCGCTTACGATGTGGCTGACGCTTGCCACGTTTGTCGGCTACGCCGTCGTTTACACCATCTTTCTCAAACCGGCGACACCGCAAAACATTGTGATCGGCGGCGCTTCCGGCGCCATGCCGCCGGTGCTGGGCTGGGCGGCGGTCGCGAACGACGTCTCGCCCGAAGCCCTGCTGATGTTCCTCATCATCTTCGTGTGGACGCCGCCGCATTTCTGGGCGCTGGCGCTCTATCGCACCAAGGAATACGCCAAGGCCGGCATGCCCATGCTGCCCGTCACCCACGGCCAGGCCTACACACAGTTGCAAATTCTCCTTTATACCGTGCTGCTGTCTGGCGTGACCTTGTTGCCCTATGTGATTAGCATGAGCGGGCTGATTTATCTCATTAGCGCCGTGGTGCTGGACGTGGTCTTCCTGCTTTATGCCTGGGAGCTCTACCGCAACTATAGTGATCGCTTGGCGCACAAAACTTTTCGCTATTCCATCTGGTATCTCTCGGCAATCTTCGCTGCTTTGCTGATCGATCACTACTTCAAGTTCTAATGCGGCGCATCTATTTCCTGGCACTGGCCATCACCCTACTGTTATCGCTGGGCGCCTGTGACAGCAAGCCGCAATTCGCCGGCACGGACATTACCGGCGCCGACTACGCCAAAGATTTCGCCTTGACCGATCACACCGGCAAACCGCGCACCCTAGCCGATTTTCGCGGCAAGGTGGTCGTAATTTTCTTTGGCTACACGCAATGCCCGGATGTTTGCCCGACCACCATGGCCGGTCTGGTCGAAACCCTCAAGCTCCTGGGCGAAGACGCGAAGAAAGTTCAAGTGCTTTTCATCACCGTCGACCCGGAGCGGGATACCCCACAACTATTGGCGCAGTATGTGCCTGCTTTCGACCCCGGCTTTATCGGTTTATATGGCGACCAACCGGCGACGGCGAAAACCGCGCAGGCCTTCCACGTTTTCTATCAAAAGCAGCCGGGCAGTTCGCCTACCAATTACACGGTTGATCACAGCACCGGCAACTATGTGTTCGATCCACAAGGCCGGCTACGCCTCTACATCAGCCACGGCGCAAAGCCGAATCAAATGGCCAACGATCTCAAGCAACTGATCGCCGGCAAGTAGTTTCGCGCCACCCATCAGCCCTGCGTTATCAGACTGGCACTATGCGTTTTGGGTGATACTGCACGCCCAATCTACGCTTATCATTTATTTTTAGCCGCGATGAAATAGTCCCCAATTTCTGTGGTTGAATGACGTCATAAGAAAACCACAAGCGACTCCGCAGAAGCGCGATAGGCAGTATCCGGGAGGTAAGGGGCATCATGTTGCTGGTTTCGACCGCGTTGGCGGATCGATGCTTGCGGGCTTGGATAGGCCCGCAATGTATCGAGGCGGTTCTACGTCCAACCTGCGGCAATTGGGCGGGTGATGGGGCGGCTGAGCGGGTGGGTAAGCGGGTAAATGAGCGCATAAGGGCGCGCCGAGCAAGGCGGTCAACGCACTCGTCCTGGCGCAGCATTTCAGAGGCGACATGCTGATGTTGCGCCGACTCTTGAGCCTGCTCAACAAGCGTCTGCGCAGAAATCGCCCGTCCGATACGTCATCGGCCGAGTTTGCACCCTGCGAATCTCACCTGTCTGCGCAGCACTTTTCTTCCGAAGGCTTCGCCTGGGTGCTGGGTAGTCTTTGCCAACTGCACCGCCTTCCCTTCGATCCTGCGCTGCTGCATCAGCAGTTTCCGCCGCCTTACGATCGCGCCTCCTTACTCAATGCCGCCCAGGCCCTTGAATTCAAAGTGGGCGAGAAGCTCGTCGCCGCTGCTGATCTCGCCACGCTGCCCATGCCTTGCCTGGCGTTTGTCAAAGGCGAGGAGGTCACGCAGGTAATGACGCCAGCAATCATTATCTCCGCCAACGATGCCGACAATTCAGTATCACAGCAGCCATCGCCGCCACCCGCCGAACCCGCACCTCCGCTGTGTAAACCCGCGCTCCTCGTCAAAACCGACGGCGAGCAACTGCTCTACTTCGAAACTGGCGACCAAACGCCGCGCACCCTGCCGCTCGCCGAATTCGCCACCCACTTCGAGCCCGACGTCGTCCTTTTTGCCCGCACTAAGGTAGAGATGGCCGATGCCGATAACCCAGTCGGCCCCGAGCCCTTCGGCTTCAAATGGTTCATCCCCGAGCTGCTCAAACACAAGCGCATCTGGAAAGAAGTGCTCGCCGCCTCCCTCGCCATCCAACTCGTCGCCCTCGCCACGCCGCTCTTCACTCAGGTAGTCATCGACAAGGTCGTCGTCCATCACACCGAAAGCACCTTATGGGTGGTCGGCATCGCCCTCATCATGTTCATGCTGTTCAGCTCAGTCATGACGTGGATGCGCCAATACCTCGTGCTGCATACCGGCAACCGCGTCGACGCCGTCCTGGGCCAGACCGTCTTCCGCCATTTGTTCCACTTGCCCATGCCTTACTTTGAGCATCGCCAGACCGGCGTGCTGGTGGCGCGGCTGCATGGTGTGGAGCAGATCCGCGAATTCGTTTCCGGCGCAGCGGTCACGCTCCTGCTCGACTGTCGGTTAGCTCGGTCGTCGACGCGTGTTCCGAGGGTAGCACCGACGCCTTGATTTCGTCGGATTGGATCGTGACCAAATTCGCCGGCGCGCTGGCTATGCGCTGCAACATGCGGCGGTTGAAGCTGCGCACGGTGCTTTTCATAGGCTGGAGCGAGGGCGGCGAAGCCTATATTGCTGTTTGCACTTTCGCTTCAACGTCTAAGCTGTGCCGTCCGGCTGCGTCGCGGGTTGGGCGGGCGGCGAGACGAAGGTAATGGTCGCCGGGGACGTGTCGGCGAAGCGATAGCCCGAGCCGCCGTTGCGCTTGGCCTCGTACATCGCGATATCCGCCAGTTGCATCAGCCCCTCCACGTTTGCAGCGTGGTCCGGGAATACCGCGATGCCGATCGAAACGCCCAATACGTACTGACGCCCCCCCGCTTCGACCGGTTCGTGTACGGCTGCGACGATTTTTTCCGCTATGCGTACGGCATCGTTGATGTGGGTCATCTCGGTGAGCAGCAGCACAAACTCATCGCCGCCCAAGCGGGAGACGGTGTCGCTTTCGCGGACAATTTCGCGCAGGCGATTGGCGATGGTCACTAATACCGCATCGCCGGCGGAATGACCTGCCGAATCGTTGATCACTTTGAAATCGTCCAGATCGAGCAACATCATGGCAACGTGATTGCCGCTGCGCCGCGCCAGCGCCAAGGCTTTCTCAAGGCGGTCAGTCAGCAAGCGGCGGTTGGGTAACCCGGTCAGCGTGTCGTGGTGGGCGAGGTGGCGGAACTGCTCCGCTGCCCGCACACGCTCGGTAATGTCGGTACCGACGCCGTGATAGCCGGAAAAGTCGCCGTTCTCGTCGTAAGCCGGATTGCCGCTGAGGGAGAACCAGCGGCGCTCTTTGTTCGGCATGATGGCTTCATAAATGAAATCGCGGAAGGGCAGATGCGCGTTGAGCATTTTGCGATGCGCTTGCCACTGCTCGGTTGAAACACCGACGATGCCCTTGATCTCCCAGCGCGCCTTGCCGAGTAACCAACGGGTGTTGATGCCAATGCGCTCCAACGCCACGCCGGAAATACGCGCATAGCGGAATTCGCGATCCTGCTCCCAATACCAGTCGGTGGAGAGCGAAACCAGATCGCGGAAGCGTAGTTCGCTGGCGCGCAGTTCCGCTTCGGTACGCAGACGCTGCGATATGTCCGTCCCCATCCAGACGGTGCCGAGATCAAGGTTGGCGGGGTTGACCGCCATGCCGCTGATCTCCGCCCAGAACAACTCGCCATTGGCGCGGCGTAATTGAACTACCGCACTATAGGCTTTGCCCTGCAAGATGGTTGGCAGGCAGTCGTTGGCGAACTGGCGCCAGTAGTCGTAGGACGGGAAAATCGCCCAGGAAGGCTGACCGGTGGCCTCGCTCATGCTGTAGCCGAATAGTTCGCCCCATTGGCGGTTGCACTTGGCGAGGTAGTTTGGCCGGAACAAGCCGATCGCCTCGGCGGCCGAATCGAAAATCACATTTTGTTCCATCGCCAGCGCTTCGCTTTCGAAGCGGCGCTGGAAGGTGGCGCACAAATTCCGATAGAGGAGATCGTGCACGCTAACCAGTGTGGCGAGATAAATCAGCACGCCCCAGCCGGCTGCGGCGAGGCCTTCGAAGGGCACGCCACCTAGCAGCGAGGGCGCCGCCATGAGCGCCACCGGCGCCATGAAGCCGTAATAGACCAGCCGCGAGGGTGAATAAACCCCGGCGACGCCCAGGCTCACCATGCACAGCCCGAGGATGACGATCATCCATTGAAACTCGCCGCCATTGGGCAGTAGTAGCCACACCAGCGAGCCCCAAACCAAGCCACCGTAGACCGCTTTTATCGCCAGGTAGCGCTCCCAACGCAGGTCGTCCTGCGGTTTCGCAGGGCGCATCTGGTAGCGTCGATAGAGCGCTATGCTGGCGATGAGATTGACGGCCATCGCCGCCAACCAGCCCACCATGGTGGTACGGGCGACCACATCCCATAGCCAAACGGCGATCAGCGCGGCTACCGCGAGGTTCGCCATCATGGTGCTGCGCGACAAAGCGAACAACAAGCGCACGCGCTCGGCGTTGCTTGCTGTCTTGACGTCAGACTGCCAAGGATCCAACACTTGCGATCCGCTCAAAATATTCCCTCTTCCAAACCGGTTGGTCGCCGGAAAAAACACATTCTTCTATTGTGTCGTAGGCATTACTCCGCTACGACTTAAGTTATAGACGCATGCTACTGGATGTCCGTCCAAAGTCCCGTGAAAAGCGTCACGCTTTCGCTTGGGTGCATGTATCATATGCCGATGTGGTAGTTTTGTCAGGCTCTAGCCGTATCCCCGGCCGCACCGCTATCATCTTGCGATGGCTTCAAACGGCACTCTGGCCCAGTCCTATCGCGGTCGCTTCGCACCTTCTCCCACCGGACCTTTGCATTTTGGCTCGCTTGTTGCTGCCGTCGGCAGCTATCTCGATGCGCGTGCTCACAATGGCACGTGGTTGTTGCGCATTGATGATATCGATGCTCCGCGCAGTGTGGTAGGTGCGACCGAGGCGATTTTGCGCACCCTTGAACGCTTCGGTTTCGCCTGGGATGGCGCGGTGGTGCGACAAAGCCTGCGCATTCCCCGCTATCGTGCTGCTTTCGAGCGGCTGCGATTGGCGGATGCGGTCTTCGCTTGCGCTTGCTCACGGCGCGAGATCGCCGATTCCGCGCTCACCCAAACGGGCGGCTTGCGTTATCCCGGCACCTGCCGCGCCGGGATAACGCCAGGTCGGGATGCACGCGCTTGGCGCTTCAAGGTGGAAGTTGGCGACGTCTGCTTTGAGGACGCGCTGCAAGGCCTTTACCGCCAGGACGTCGCGGCCGCGGTGGGCGACTTCGTGGTGTGGCGCGCCGACGATGCATTCGCCTATCAGCTTGCTGCGGTGGTGGATGATGCCGAGGCGGGCATCACACAGGTGGTGCGCGGTGCCGATCTGCTCGACTCCACACCACGCCAGATACTGTTGCAACGCAGTCTTGGTTACGCCACACCGTCCTACCTGCATTTGCCGGCAGCGGTGAATGGCGCGGGCGAAAAGCTCTCCAAGCAAACACGGGCGCGGCCTTTAGACGAATCGCGCCCGGCGCCCGCACTTTTCGATGCCTTGGCTTTTCTCGGCCAGGAGCCGCCGGTGGCGCTGTGCGATGCGACCCTCGACGAAATGTGGCGCTGGGCCATCGCAAACTGGCAAAGAACCAGGCTGCCACGCTGGCGCAGCGCTGCTGCGCCAGCGGCGCACTACTGATCGCCTCATACTAATTCGCGTTCAATGATATAGATGTTATCCATTTGAATCCGGCCAAGCTTTGCATACGAGAAGGATCGGATTCGAGTGCCAATAATCCT
>JAYUNL010000191.1:0-10834 GCA_043761745.1 Rhodocyclaceae bacterium | reverse complement strand
TCGTCGACTTGTCACATACAATTAGGTTCTTCATCCACGGCTCCTTAAAGTCCATGGGCTAACATCATATCTAATTTATTGAACGCAATGTCGTATTAATCCTCCCGTAGAAATTGATGTAAAGGTGCTCGCTACGGTCACATTGCCATACGATAGTGTCACCGTTGAAGTCGTTGTAAAGAAATTTCCCACCCATTGGCCGGTGTACCAAGCTATAGCTGCCACTGCCACCGTCCGCAAATAGGGGTCAGCGTGAATTGATTTGGCATAACCCTTAAAAAGGGCTTTCCCCTACCCGCTTGCACGGGTCGCTGCTAAGAAAAGGGCCGCTGATTGCGGCCCTTCGCAACGAATACCAGCAACGAATACCAGCAACGAATACCAGAATACCAGGGTCAGGTCTTTCATCATCACATTTCATTTCTTCAATGCTTCTGAGCTTCAGGTGAAAAGTCTGGACTGGGGTGTGCGCAAGGCCAAACTCAAAGGAAAGATTTCGCCTGCGGAACTGACCGAGGTGCGTCGAGAAGCGGTAGCGTTGATCGGCAAGCCGTGAGCAGACCCTAAGTAATCATCCCCGCCCCAACCGTATTGTTGGTCGACTCATCAATCACGATGAAGGCACCTGTGCCGCGATTGTCCGCATAGCTATCGACGAACAGCGGTTGCGCGAGTTTGAAGCTGACGCGGCCGATGTCGTTCATGGCGAGTTGGGTGGTTGCGCCTTGGGTGAGTTCGTTGATATCCAGGCGGTAGGCAATGTCGGCCACCATGGCGCGGCTCTCGCGGGTGGTGTGGCGAATGATGTATTTGCGGTTGCGATCCAGCGGCGCTTCGCCCAGCCAGCAGACCATGGCGTCGATCTGCTTGGTGACGTTAGGCAACTCGGCGCTCTTTACGATCATGTCGCCGCGCGAAATGTCGATTTCGTCTTCGAGCAAGATCGTCACCGATTGTTCGCTGATGGCGCGCGGTAGCGACTGTTCGCAAATCTGGATGTCCTTGACGCGCGTCGTAAGCCCCGCTGGTAGTACCTGCACATTATCGCCAATGGCGATTTCGCCGGACTCGATGCGCCCCATATAGCCGCGAAAATCGTGGTGCTCGGTGGTCTGCGGCCGGCAGACGTATTGCACCGGGAAGCGGAAGGCCTCGCGCCTCACACTGTGCGCAGTCGTCGCTTCCTCAAGAATCTCGATCAGCGTCGGGCCGTCGTACCAATTTAACTTTTCGCCTCTATCGACCAACATGTCGCCGACCAGTGCCGAGAGCGGAATGAAGCGCACGTTGGCAATCCCCAGTTGCGCCGCGAAGGCCAGATAGTCGGCCTTGATGCGCTCATAGACTTCTTGCGAATAACCCATCAAATCCATTTTATTCACCGCGATCAGCAGATGCGGAATGCCGACCAGATGGGCGATGTAGGAATGGCGGCGCGTCTGCGTCAGCACGCCCTTGCGCGCATCGACCAGGATGATCGCCAGATCGGCCGTGGATGCCGCCGTGACCATGTTGCGCGTGTATTGCTCGTGGCCTGGGGCATCGGCGATAATGTATTTGCGTGTGCCGGTGCTGAAGTAGCGATAGGCGACATCGATGGTGATGCCTTGCTCGCGCTCGGCTTGCAAGCCGTCGGTGAGCAGCGAGAGGTCAACGGCTTCGAGGCCGCGCTTTTTTGAGGTGCGCTCGATGGCGTGTAGCGTGTCGGTGAGGATGGACTTGCTGTCGAAAAGCAGGCGACCGATCAGCGTGCTCTTGCCGTCATCCACGCTGCCGCAAGTGAGAAAGCGCAGCAGCCCGTTATCGATCTGCGGAAGTTGTTCCGGCGCGGACATCAGAAATACCCTTCTTTCTTGCGTTGTTCCATGGACGCTTCCGAGGTCTGGTCATCCAGCCGCGTGGCGCCGCGTTCGGTGATGGTGGTTTCCGCCGTTTCGGCAATGATCTTGGCGACGGTATCGGCATCCGATTCTACTGGTGCGGTGCAGGTGATGTCACCCACGGTGCGGAATCTCACCATCACTTC
Source organism: Rhodocyclaceae bacterium (assembly GCA_043761745.1). Taxonomy (GTDB): domain Bacteria; phylum Pseudomonadota; class Gammaproteobacteria; order Burkholderiales; family Rhodocyclaceae; genus Desulfobacillus. Next base: position 8,808 of record JAYUNL010000191.1, on the reverse strand, counting down.
TTCAATCTTGTCGCCGGGCTTGGGCGGGGTGAGGTCGGTGACGGGCACCAGCGCACCACCGCTCACGCCGCCACGTCGTACCACCGGGCGTTTGTGCGCAAAGTAGATAGAAGGCAGTTCCAGCCCTTCGCGTTCGATGTATTGCCACACATCCAGTTCCGTCCAGTTCGAGATCGGAAAGGCGCGAATGTTCTCGCCTTTGTGGCTGCGTGCGTTGTAAAGGCTCCATAACTCCGGCCGCTGATTTTTCGGATCCCACTGGCCGAACTCATCGCGGAACGAGAAGATGCGCTCCTTGGCGCGGGCCTTTTCTTCGTCGCGCCGCGCGCCGCCGATGCAGGCGTCGAATTCGAATTCGGCGATGGCCTCCAGCAGCGTCACCGACTGGTGCTTGTTGCGCGATTCGCCCGGCGATTTCAGCACCACGGTGCCGCGCTTCATGGAGTCTTCCACTGAACGTACGATAAGGCGCTCGCCCAACTCCGCCGCGCGCTTGTCGCGGAAGGCCACTACCTCGGTGTAGTTGTGGCCAGTGTCGATATGCATCAGCGGAAAAGGAAATTTGCCGGGGCGGAAAGCCTTCTCGGCAATGCGCAGCAGGCAGATCGAATCCTTGCCGCCGGAGAACAGCAGCACCGAATTAGCGCACTGGCCGGCCACCTCGCGCATGATGTGTATGGCCTCCGCCTCAAGCCAGTCGAGGTGAGAGAGGGTGTTGGTATGTGTAGCGACCGTCATGGTTAACCTTAAAACTTAAAAACTAGACGCGGATTTTTGCGGATGAGCGCGGATGCACGCGGATTAAAAAACGAATGAGACTATCGGTTTCAATCCGCGCTCATCCGCGAAAATCCGCGTCAAAAAAACTCAAGCTTGCTTAACGTGGAGTCCGCATTCCTTGTTCTGCTCATCCTCCCACCACCAGCGTCCGGCGCGGATGTCTTCGCCGGGGGAGGTGGCGCGGGTGCAGGGCGCGCAGCCTATGCTGGGGTAGAACTGGTCGTGCAACTTATTGTAGGGCACGTCGTGGGTGCGGATATAGGCCCAGGTTTCGCGCTCGCTCCAATCGCTCAATGGATTGAATTTCTCTATTCCATGGACGTCGTCGAATTGCCGTAATGGCAGCCCGTCGCGCGTCGCCGATTGCTGGGCGCGCATACCGGTGATCCAGGCGCGCTTGCCGGCGAGGGCGCGTTGCAGCGGCTCGACTTTGCGCACATGGCAGCAGGCTTTGCGCAATTCCACCGATTCGTAAAACGCATTGATGCCGTTGCTGCGCGTGTAGGCCTCGATCGACTCGTGCTTGGGGTAATAGAGCGTGAACTTGAGCCCGTAGCGCTGTTGCACCTCATGCATGAGATCGTAGGTTTCGGCGGGCAGGCGGCCGGTATCTAGCGAGAAAATCTCGATGTTGAACTTCTCGCGCTGGATCAAATCGGTGAGCACCATATCTTCTGCGCCCAGGCTGTTGGCGAAGACCGCAGGGCTGTATTCTGTGGCGATGCGACGCAACAGCTCAGTCGCCGCGCGGGTTTTCTCCGCTAGCGCCGCTTGCAGCTTGGGGTCGTTGAGATTGGGATTGGTGGCTGGATTCATGGCAAGCCTTAAGCACTCGCACCGGCCTGGCGATGCCGGCGATAAATCGGCAGCGGTTGATTCACGGAGGTTTGGTAGGTTTCGCTGAAATCGCGCAAGCCACGCAGTGCGTATTCAATGTTTTTGTCTTCGCGCACTGCGTAAGAATCCAGGCCGCAGCGCTTCATGTAGAACAACTGGTCTTGCAGCACATCGCCGATAGCGCGCAGTTCATTGCGATAGCCGAAGCGCGTGCGCAGCAGCGTGGCGTTGGAATAGCCACGGCCATCCGCGAAGCGCGGGAAGTTGATGGCGATCAGCGGGAAGCGGTTAACGTCATCAATGCTGCCGACCAGCGTTTCCGCCAGCTCGTGGCTATCCACCCAGACGCCCAGCGTACCGGCCTTCACCTGTGCTTCGAGTTCGTTCTTGCGCGCCAGCCAGGCGGCCAAGGGCACCAGGCATTTGCCCGGCGGGATCTCTAGCGCCGCTATGGTTTCTGCGGAGGCGGAGACTTCGCCCGTGAGCTTGTTTTCCACGACTTTGCCGGCCTGCTTGCGCACCGGCTCTGCACTCGCGGGAAAGCGGATTACCGTCCAGTCGTCGCTGACGATTTGATCACGCAAAATAATTTTAGCCATGCGCCACCTCCTTGGCGGCGACTTTGCGCCCGCCGCCAGTCTCACCATAGACGCCCTGCTTGAACGGTTCAATTCCCACGCGGCGCACGGTATCGAGGAAGCGCTCTTCCTCATTGCGTTGATCCACATAGGTGTCGATCAATTTTTCGATCACGCCCGGTACTTCATCGGCAGAGAACGATGGGCCGATGACGCTGCCCAGCGAAGCACCCTTGCCCTGCGCGCCGCCGATGGTGACCTGATACCACTCCGAGCTATCCTTATCGACGCCGAGGATACCAATGTGGCCGATGGAATGATGGCCGCAGCCATTCATGCAACCCGAAATATTGATGTCGATGTCGCCGATGTCGTGCAGGTAGTCGAGATCGTCAAACTTGCGCTGTATGGCCTCGGCGATGGGAATGGACTTGGCATTCGCCAGCGAGCAGAAATCGCCGCCGGGGCAGCAGATGATGTCGGTGAGCAAACCAATGTTGGGCGTGGCAAGGCTGGCTGTTTTGGCTTGTTCCCACAGCTTGAAGAGGTCGCTCTTCTTCACGTCGGCGAGGATCAGGTTTTGTTCATGCGAAACGCGCAGCTCGCCGAAGCTGAACTGATCCGCGAGGTCAGCAACAAATTCCATTTGCTCGGAAGTGCAATCGCCCGGCGGCACGCCGGTCTTCTTGAGTGACAGCGTGACGGCCGCATAGCCCGGCACCTTGTGTGCGCGTGCGCTGCGGCCAACCCATTTGGCGAAGGCGACGTTCTCGGCCAGCTTGGCTTCAAAGGCGGGCACTGTGGCATCCAGCTTCTCGTAAGCCGGCGGCGCAAAGTGCGCTGCGACGCGATCCAACTCGGCTTGCGTCAGCGTGCCGGGGCCGTCCTTGGCGTGCAGCCAGTCTTCTTCAACCTGCCGGCCGAATTCTTCGGCGCCCAGCGCCTTGACGAGAATCTTGATGCGCGCCTTGAAGGCGTTGTCGCGGCGGCCATAGCGGTTATAAACGCGCAGTATGGATTCGCAATAAGTGAGCATGTGCTGCCAGGGCAGGAACTCACGAATCACGCTGCCGAGTATGGGCGTGCGACCAAGACCGCCACCGACGATCACACGCATACCCAACTCGCCCGCTTCGTTCTTGACGAGATCGAGGCCGATGTCGTGCACCAAGACCACGGCGCGGTCTTCCGCCGCGCCATTCACCGCGATCTTGAATTTGCGCGGCAGATAGGCGAATTCCGGATGGAAGGTCGACCACTGACGCAGCACTTCGCAGAGTGTGCGCGGGTCGATGATTTCGTCCGGTGCGACGCCGGCGAATTGGTCCGAGGTGATATTGCGGATGCAGTTGCCCGAGGTCTGGATGGCATGCATTTCCACACTGGCGAGATCGGCGAGGAGATCCGGCACTTGCGCCAGCTCCGGCCAGTTGTACTGAATGTTTTGCCGCGTGGAAAAGTGCGCGTAGTCGTGGTCGTATTTACGCGCGATATGCCCCAGCATGCGCAACTGTTTGGACGACAGCAGCCCATAAGGAATCGCCACGCGTAGCATGTGGGCGTGGACCTGCATGTAGAGACCGTTTTGCAAACGCAGCGGACGGTACTCGTCGATGCTCAGCTCGCCGGCCAGATAGCGCCGCGTCTGGTCGCGAAACTGGGCCACGCGTTCATCGACGATGGCTTGGTCGTACTGGTCGTATCGGTACATGGGCTTTTGCCTTTCTGCCTGGGGAGGGCGCTTAGTGGATGATCAGCTTGCCGCCGATCAACACCAGCATAACGGCTAGAGTCGGACGCAATATCCGCTCCGGCACTTTGGTTGAAATATGACTACCGACAGCAATGCCGGGCAAAGAACCGATGAGCAGGCTGCCGAGCAAATCGAAATCCACGCTGCCCAGCGCCCAATGGCCCAGGCCGGCGATCAGGGTAAGCGGCACGGCGTGGGCGATGTCGCTGCCGACGATGCGCACGGTGGGCAGCTTGGGATAGAGAAACACCAGCGCCGCCACGCCCAGGGCGCCGGCGCCGACAGACGAGATCGACACCAGCACGCCCAGTATCGCGCCGGTGACAACCGTGGCGATGACCACTGTGCGCTCGGCAGGCTGCGGTCGAGATTGCGCATACTCCATCAGCTTGCGGCGGAAAATGATGGCAGCAGCAGTCAGCAACAGGGCAAAGCCCAGCGCGACGGAAATAACACCGGAAGTCTTTTGATTGCTTGCGCCAAGTTGCCACAGCACATAAATGGTGATGACCGTCGCCGGGATACTGCCTGCGGCCAGCCGGCCGGTGATGCGCCAATCCACCGTGCCCTTGAGGGAATGCACGAAGGTGCCGCCGGCCTTGGTCAGTGAGGCGTAGAGTAGGTCGGTACCCACGGCCGTTGCCGGATTGATGCCGAAGACCAGCACCAACAGCGGCGTCATGAGTGAGCCGCCGCCGACGCCGGTCAATCCGACGATGGCGCCGACGGCAAAGCCTGAAATCGTATAGGCAAGGTTCATAAACAGTGATGCGGAGATTGATACTCAGTGAGGGCGGATAGTAGCAAGACCACATAGACCGATAAAATACTTTGATGTTAATATCTAATAACCAATGGTTATATAGATTCGTAATATAAGCCGAAATGAACATCCAGCAGCTACGCTATATTTTTGAGGTTGCCCGCCAGCGATTCAATGTTTCTGAGGCTGCCATGGCGCTGCACACCTCTCAGCCCGGTGTGTCCAAACAAATTCGCCTGCTCGAAGAAGAGTTAGGCGTCGATATTTTCGTGCGTCAGGGCAAGCGCCTCACAGGCGTCACCGAGCCGGGCAAAGAAGTCCTGAAAATCGCCGACCGCATGCTGCGCGATGTGGACAACATGCGCAGTGTCGGGCGTGAATTCCGCAGCGAAGAATCCGGCACGCTCTCCATCGCCACCACCCACACCCAGGCGCGCTATGTGCTGCCGCCGGTGATCCAGCAATTCATGCAGGCCCACCCCAATGTGCGCGTCAGCCTGCACCAGGGCAACCCGGTCGAGGTCTGCAAATTCGTGCTTTCCGGCGAGGCGGATATCGCTATCGCCACCGAAGCCATCGGCGACCAGCCCGATCTGGTGATGCTGCCCTGCTACCAGTGGAACCGCTGCGTCATCGCGCCGGCCGGCCATCCCATCCTCAAGGCCAAGCCGCTTACGCTGGAAGAAATCGCCAAGTACCCCATCATCACCTACGACTTCGCCTTCACCGGCCGCACCCAGATCAACCGCGCCTTCGAAGCGCGCGGCTTAACACCCAACGTGGTGCTCACCGCCATCGATGCCGACATCATCAAGACCTACGTCGCGCTGGGCTTAGGCATAGGCGTCGTCGCCTACATGGCCTACGATCCCGCCAGCGATAAAAACCTGCGCGCAGTCGACGCCGCCCACCTCTTCGAATCCGCCACCACCCGCATCGGCGTGCGCCGCAGCGCCTGGCTACGCGGCTATATCTACGCCTTCATCGAACTCTTCGCGCCACACCTCACGCGCAAGATTGTGGAAGCAGCGCTGGCGGGTGAGGCGGGGAGTGATCCGGGGCTTTAGGTCTTGCTGAAATGGTCTTGCTGAAATGGCCTTGTTTAATCGGCGATGTTCCTATACGATGTTCCTACATTAAGAGGAACAAAAACATGAAGTCAGTCAGCGTACGCGACCTGAAGAATAATCCATCCGATGCGCTGAGAATGGCGCGCAAGGATGTGGTCGTGGTGACCAATCGCCACCATCCCGAGGCTGTGTTGGTTCGTCTCGACGATGAAAAACTCCTCGGTCAGCCGGGCGTACGCACCGCGCTGGCAGTGTCACTTTACAAGGACGATTGTCTTTCTCTTGGGCATGCGGCGCGGCTGGCCGGCATGGCCCTGGTCGATTTCATGCAGCATGTGTCTCGGCTCGGCCTGCCCGCCATCAAGGGAGATGCCGCGTCACTGCGCGCAGACATGAAGGATCTCGACGCTTGGCTCGCCCGCCCGGCGTGACGCGACGCGCGACGACGCGTCCCCAACCCAACCCCAAGCCCCGCCCATTTGTCCTCGCCGACGCCAGCCCCCTCATTGCGCTTGCCAATGTCGGCGGCCTTGCTTGGCTGCATGAATTGTTTGGCAAGGTGGCGCTGACAGTCACCGTGCTGGGCGAGGTTGCGCCAGGGCAGGGGCGACCGGGCGAGACGGAAATTACCGCCGCCATTCGGCGACGTTGGCTCACTGCCGTCGAAGCGCCATGGATCGAGCCGGCCTTTGCCGAAATCGATGAAGGAGAAGCCAGCACCCTGCGCGCGGCGATCCATTCAAAACGGCCGTGCCTCATTCTCATGGACGAGCGAGCCGGCCGCGCAGTGGCGCGCGAACTTGGCTTTGCCGTCACCGGCACCGCCGGCATCATACTCGCCGCCAAACAGCACAATCTTATTCCCGCCGTCCGCCCGGTCTTCGAGGCGCTGCTGGAAAAAGATTTCCGATTGTCGGTGGAACTCATCCGTACGGTGTTGGATCAGGCGGGTGAGAAGTAGCAGAGCCCTACGGCGCTAAAACTATTGAACACGGCCCCTTATTTTGCTTATTCGGGCCATGGAAAATAAGGCAAACTGATTTTCCCCGCTGTCGATTACCTGAAAGCCGCGCCCTTATTGCCTCTCCGGGCAATTGATCTTTACGTTGAGGCGCACGCACGAGTCCTCCGCCGCTAACAGCATTCGCTTAGGCGGCTTTCTCAAGTTCCTTCATCGCCTCCAAAAACACCGATGGCGGTTGCGCGCCGCTTAGGCCCGTGCGGTTGTCGAAGACGAAGAAGGGTACGCCCTGGATGCCGGCGGCTTGGGCCCATTGGATGTCGGCTTGCACATCACTGAGCGCTTCGCCGTTTTGGATGCGTTGGCGCAGGTTTTCCACATCGAGGCCCAGCGTGGTCGCCAGTCCGAAGAGCACTTCGGGATCGCTGGGGTCTAGGCCGTCGCGGAAGTAGGCGGCATAGATGGCGTCGACCAGAGCTTCCTGTTTGTCGACGGGCGCCAGGCGAATCAGGCGATGGGCCAGCAGGGAATTCGGCGCGCGGGTGATTTTGTCGAAGTTGAATTCCAGGCCCACTTCGGCGCCCATGCGGCGCGGCGCGTCGAAGAAGAATTCCGGCGGCTTGCCGCTGCGGCTCTTGGCTTGCATGTGGGTGAGAAAGTCGGCGCCTTCAGTCGGGATAGTCGGGTCGAGGATGAAGGCGCGGTAGCGCACCGTGACCGGCGCGCCTTTCCATTCGGTCAGCGCGAGCTGCATGTTCCGTTTGCCTATCCAGCAGAAGGGGCAGGCGATGTCCTGGAATACGTCGATTTGCATGGTGTAAGCCCTGCGAGTGTGAATTGGGAAGGCGGGATTATCGCCGATAGTTGCGGTTTCCAGATGCTGGCAAACGAGCGTCTAATTTTCGTAGGATGGGTGGAGCCCCATTGACGTTTTTGGTAACCCATCGAATTTTGGCGTCCGATGATGGGTTACGCTGCGCTTCACCCATCCTACCGACCTGTACGCTCAATGTGCGAGCACGCGCAGGATGTAGCCGCCGGATTTCTCGTCGCGTTGCAGCTCCAATAGCTTGCGTGCCTGCGCTTCTTCCAGCAAGTCGCTGAACGATTTGAAGCCGTAGTACGACTCAGTGAAGCCCGGTTTGCGGCGCTTCAAGGCCTGTTTCACCATGGAGCCCCAGAGTTGTTCGCCGGCGCCGCGTTCGGCGATGAGCGCGTCTATGGTTTCCAGGGTGAGGTCCAGCGCTTCCTGTTTGCGGGCTTCCTCTTCGCTGCTTTCCTTTTCCTCGTGCGGCGCTTCTTCTTTGCCTTTCTTTGGCGCGCTCTTGGCAGCCGGTTTGGCGGTGCGCTTTTTCACCGCATTGCGTTTGGCGTCGGCCTCGCGCACCAGATCGTCGTAGAAAATAAATTCGTCGCAATTGGACATGAGCAGATCGGACGTTGAATTCTTCACGCCCACCCCGATCACCAGCTTGTTGTTCTCGCGCAGCTTGGACACCAGTGGTGAAAAATCCGAATCGCCGCTGATGATGACGAAGGTGTCGACGTGCGATTTCGTATAGCAGAGGTCCAGCGCGTCGACGACCATGCGGATATCCGCCGAATTTTTGCCGGACATGCGCACATGGGGAATTTCGATCAACTCGAAGGCGGCTTCGTGCATGCCGCCTTTGAATTCCTTGTAACGCTCCCAGTCGCAATAGGCTTTCTTGACGACGATGCTGCCCTTGAGCAGCAGCCGCTCCAGTATCGGCTTGATATCGAACTTTTCGTATTGCGCATCGCGCACTCCCAGCGCCACGTTTTCAAAATCGCAGAAAAGCGCCATGCTGATGTTTTCGCTGGACGATGCCATGGGGTCCCCATTTGTTTGCCGGGCCTGATCATCACACGGAATCGGGCTGAACTACACGCAGCACGTCGCCGCCGTAGGCTTCCAGCTTCTTCGCGCCAATGCCGCTGATGCCTTGCAGATCGTCCAGCGTCCGCGGCGCGCGCTGGGCAATTGCCGCCAGCGTGGCGTCGTGAAAAATAACGTAGGCCGGCAGATTGTGCGAGCGCGCCAC
>JAYUNL010000190.1:0-7716 GCA_043761745.1 Rhodocyclaceae bacterium | reverse complement strand
TGTAATGTTGCCGGTTTGCCTGCCATCGCGTAGCCCTTCCAACATTGTGAACGTATCAAGAGCTTACGCCGGCTTCTTTGTTACGTGAACAGCATTGGGGACAGACCGCCATTATTTTCCGGCTCGTTCTCGGTAGAATTCGGCCGCTTCCCGAAGATCGGACTCCGCCTCCGGATGCAGCCAATAGATCATTGAAACTCAGTCTTCAAGCGGGCAAGCGTCTCGGCACCAGGAAGCAGCGATACAACCCCACTTTCAATCTCGGCGTGACGCCGCTCGACCTCTGCCGCCCAAGCAGCTTCGACATCGGGCTCGGTGTCTAGGCTGATGACCAGCTTCTCAACCAAACGAGCACGCTCCGCAGTCGGCAGATTCAGAGCCTCGGCTTCTAGTACTTCAACGGTGAATGACATTTGGCTTTCTCCATAGAACTGATCTTGAAACAACAGAGTGCCACAAGGTTGTATGGACAGGCAAATTTCCAGGATAAAGTTTTGCCTCTGGCCGGCGCTGCGCGCCTTAACGTCGGCTGCGCCGAGTTAGCCTACGTTAAGGCGCGCAGCGCTCAATAGGAGCCCGGCGTTGCGAAGTTCTCGAACCTTGTATGCTCGCCCAGGAAGGTGAGCTTCACCGTGCCTATGGGGCCGTTACGCTGTTTGCCAATAATAATTTCGGCGCTGCCTTTATCCGGGGAGTCCGGGTTATAGACTTCGTCACGATAAATGAACAGGATGACGTCGGCATCCTGCTCGATGGCGCCGGATTCGCGCAGGTCGGACATGACCGGACGCTTGTTGGGGCGGCCCTCTACGTTACGCGAAAGCTGGGACAGCGCCACCACCGGCACGTGAAGTTCCTTGGCCAGCGCCTTTATAGAGCGCGAGATTTCGGAGATTTCGGTGGCGCGGTTCTCGCCTTGACCGACTGATGACATCAGTTGCAGGTAATCAACGACGATTAGCCCGAGCTTGCCGCATTGGCGATAGAGCCGTCTGGCTCTGGCGCGGAGTTCGGTGGCATTCAAGGCCGGCGTCTCGTCGATGTGGATGGGCGCCTCGTGCAGCTTGCCCAGCGCGTAGGTCATGCGCTGCCATTCGTCGTCGTTGAGCTTGCCGGTGCGCACGCGATGCGCGTCGAGCTTGCCGACAGAAGAGAGGAAGCGCATGGCGAGCTGGGTGCCCGGCATTTCCATGGAGAAGATGGCCACCGGCAGGCCCGCCACCAGCGCGACGTGCTCGGCCATGTTGAGCGCAAAGGCGGTTTTACCCATGGAGGGCCGGCCCGCAACGATGACCATGTCGCCCGGCTGGAGGCCCGAGGTTTTGTGATCGAGATCGGTGAAGCCAGTGGGGATGCCGGTGATGTCGGAAGGATTATCGCGGTCGTAGAGTTCCTGGATGCGATCAACCACCTTGCCTAGCAGGGGCTGGATGGGGATGAAGCCTTCGGTGGTGCGCGAACCGGCGTCCTTGATCTCGAAAACTTTTTTCTCGGCTTCGTCGAGCAGTTGCTTGGCTTCGCGGCCTAGCGGGTTGAGCGCGCTGGCGGCGATCTCGTCGCCCACTGTCACCAGCTTGCGCAGAATGGCGCGCTCGCGCACGATTTCGGCGTAGCGCTTGATGTTGGCAGCCGAGGGCGTGCTGTTGGCGATCTCGCCCAGATAGGCCATGCCGCCGGCTTGTTCGGACTCGCTGGATTTTTCCAGCGACTCGAACACTGTAACGATGTCCGCCGGCCGGCCGGCTTCGATCAAGCGCGCGATGTGGCGGAAGATGCGGCGGTGGTCGTCGCGATAAAAGTCCGTCTCATTGACCTGGTCGGCGATGCGATCCCAGGCGGCGTTGTCGAGCATCAGGCCGCCCAGGAGCGACTGCTCGGCCTCGATGGAGTGCGGCGGCAGCTTGAGCGCCGCCATTGCCGGGTCAGAATTGGGTAGATTACGAACCAGGGCCATGCGGGTTATCCGGGGCAGGGTAAAAAAATGATAAAAGAATAAAAAGAGCAATGAAAAGAATGGAACAGTCTACCCCAGCGCCTCCGGAAAGCCAGTGGATAAGCGGTGAATAAGTCTGTGGAAATCGATGTATAACCGTTGTATAAGCGCTGTATAAGCTGTGGGCGAAAAAAAGGCCGCCGAAGCAGCCTTTTTTAACCCCGCGAAATCGCCGCGATCAGTGTTCGCCCAGCACCGAGACGGTGATGTTGGCGATCACGTCACTGTGCAACGCGACCTCCAATGGCACGTCACCGACCTGCTTGAGCGGACCTTGCGGCATGCGGATGCCGGCCTTTTCAACTTCGAAGCCCTGGGCTTGCAACGCCTCGGCGATATCGAAGTTGGTGACGGAGCCGAACAAACGGCCATCGACACCGGCCTTGCGGCTGATCTGCACCATCAGGCCTTCCAGCTTGGTGGCGCGGGCTTGCGCGGCGGCGAATGCGTCGGCTTGCTGACGCTCCAGTTCGGCGCGCTTCACTTCGAACGCCGCCAGATTTTCCGGCGTGACGCGCTTGGCCTTGCCCTGGGGCAACAAAAAATTGCGGGCATAGCCGTCGCGCACTTTGACTACATCGCCCAAGCCGCCGAGGTTGACGACCTTTTCCATCAATATCACTTGCATGTCGTCTCCTCTCAGTGCAGATCGGTGTAAGGCATAAGCGCCAGGAAGCGCGCGCGCTTGATGGCAGTGGATAGCTGGCGCTGATAACCGGTCTTGGTGCCGGTGATGCGCGCCGGCATGATCTTGCCGTTTTCGCTGATGAAGTCCTTGAGGATTTCGATATCCTTGTAATCAATCTCTTCAATCTTTTCCGCGGTGAAACGGCAGAACTTGCGGCGCTTGAACAGCCCGCGGTTGCCCTTGTCGTCTTTACGCTTCTTAAGATCCTTGCCTTTGCCTTTGGGCTTAAATGCCATGATTCATTCCTTCCACAAATTCGATCGTATTCACATGCAGTACCGGCTGTTTCGACTCTGCGCTTTTCGCTGCGAGAAATCCATTTACCCGGATTTGCTCGCCGATCTGCGCGCCCTTCAGCACCATCGCCATCCTGCCTAAAGCCACCGCAGCTAGTTCGACTTCAACCTTGCGCGGCAAATCCGCTTCGATCTGCTCGGAGGTATGGCCAATGCGGAAATTCAGCACGGGAACACCCCCCGGGGTATGACGTAGCGGCGACAGTTCGGTGAGGCTCCCTTGGATGGTCAATTGGTTCGTCAGCAGGTTCTGCGCTTGACTCACATCACCTTCATCACGCAGTGGGCTGTTCCGCCGTCACCTCGGGCGCAGCGTCTTCCGCCACAACCTCAGCTCTGCTGCCTTCCGCAGCCGGCGTCAGCGAGCGCGACTTCTCTTCCTTCATCATCGGCGAAGGCGTGAGGACGGCATGACGCATCTTGATGTTCAAGTGGCGCAGCACGGCGTCGTTGAATTTGAAGGCGTGCTCCAGCTCGGCGAGGGTTTCGGCGTCGCACTCGATGTTCATGAGCACGTAGTGCGCCTTGTGGATTTTCTGGATCGGGTAAGCCAACTGACGGCGACCCCAGTCTTCCAGACGGTGAATCACGCCAGCACGGCCGGTGACGAGCCCCTTGTAGCGCTCGATCATCGCCGGAACCTGTTCGCTCTGGTCCGGGTGAACGATAAAAACAATTTCGTAATGACGCATGCAATCTCCTTATGGTTAGCGCCCCCCGCCATGCGGTGCGGTGGAGCAAGGGTTAAAGAGCCGAGCATTATAGCCGCCTGGCCAAGGCAAATCAATGTGTTGGGCTTATTTTGCGAGGGCCCGCTGGCGGCGGGCTTCGAACAGGCAAATACCGCTGGCGACCGAGACATTCAGGCTTTCGACACTGCCGAGCATGGGAATTTTGATGAGCGCATCGCAGGTCTCGCGGGTGAGGCGACGCAAGCCGTCGCCTTCCGAGCCCAGCACCAAGGCCAGTGGGCCGGCGAGATCGGCGCTGTAGATATCATCGCTCGCCTCGGCAGCGGCCCCGAGCACGCGCACGCCACGTTCCTGCATCTCGCGCAGCGCCCGCGCGAGATTGGTGACGGTGACATAAGGCACGCTGTCAGCGGCGCCACTGGCGACCTTAATGGCAGTGGCATTGAGGCCGACCGCGCGGTCTTTGGGGGCGATGACGGCATGGGCGCCCGCCGCGTCGGCCACGCGCAAACAGGCGCCAAGGTTGTGCGGGTCTTGCACGCCGTCCAGCACCAGCAAGAGGGCTGACTCGGTGAGGGTATCCAGGACGTCGTCAAGCGTGACGTGGCGTTGCACGGCCGAAACGCGCGCTACCACGCCCTGGTGGCGCGCTTGATTACCGCCCGCCATGCCGTCCATGCGTGCAGCGTCGGTCTGCAGCACGCGCACGCCGTGGGTCTCGGCGAGCTTGATTAGATCGCGCGTGCGGCCGTCCTGCCGGCCGGCAACGATGTGGATTTCCTGCACGCTGGCGGCGCTCTGACGCAGATAGGCATGGATGGCGTGAAAGCCATAGATGAAGCGCGTCTCAGCCACGGCGCTTGCGCTCCATCCGGGCTTTGCCACCCGCTGGTTTGCCAACTGCCGCTTTGCCGCCCGCCGCCTTGGTGCCGCGGAGTTTCGCGCCAGCAACTGCGCCGACCTCATCGGCCAAGCGGAAGTCGATCTTGTTAGTTTCCATATCGACTCTCACCAGTTGGACCCGCACGCGGTCGGACAGACGGAAGCGCTTGCCGGTGCGCTCGCCGAGGATCTGGTGCTTGGCGTCGTCGTAATGAAAATAATCGACGCCGAGTTCCGATATGTGTACCAGCCCTTCGATAAACACATCGTCCAAGGCGACGAAGATGCCGAAGGAAGTCACCGACGAAACACTGCCCGCAAAATCTTCGCCGATGCGGTCTTGCATGTAGTAGCACTTGAGCCAGGCTTCGACATCGCGCGTGGCATCGTCGGCGCGCCGCTCGGTCTGCGAGCAATGTATGCCGGCGGCATCCCAACCGCCGGCCTCGCCGGCAGGTTGATAGCGCTGGCCCGACAACACCGCCTTGATGGCGCGATGCACCAGCAGATCCGGATAACGGCGTATGGGCGAGGTGAAATGCGTGTAGGACTCATAGGCCAAACCGAAGTGGCCGACGTTATCCGGGCTGTACTGCGCCTGCCGCAGGGAGCGCAACATCACGGTCTGCAAGAGCTGCATGTCGGGCCGCGCCTTGACGCTTTCGAGCAACTTGGCGTAATCCTTGGCGTGCGGCTCGTCGCCTCCGCTGAGTTGCAAGCCAAACTCCTTGAGAAACTGGCGCAGCTTTTCGAGCTTCTCGGGCGTGGGGCCTTCATGCACACGATAAAGCGCCGGGTGCTCGTAGTGCTGCAAGAACTCCGAGGCGCAGACGTTGGCGGCCAGCATGCACTCTTCGATAATGCGATGCGCATCATTGCGCGCCACCGGCACGATGCGCTCGATCTTGCCTTGATCGTCGAAAATCATTTGGGTTTCGACGGTTTCAAAATCGATAGCGCCGCGCGTCTTGCGCGCCTTGGCGAGCACGTGATACAGCGCATCGAGATTGCGCAATTGCGGCAGCAGCTTTTCGAGCTTTTTTTCTGCGGCGCTGCCGGGTTCATGGAGCGCGGCGGCGACTTCGTTGTACGTCAGCCGCGCCTGGGAGAACATCACGGCCGGATAGAAGCGATAGCGCGTGATTTCACCATCCGCCGCAATCGCCATATCGCAGACCATGCACAGGCGCTCGACCTGCGGATTGAGCGAACAAAGACCATTGGAAATTTTCTCCGGCAGCATGGGAATCACGCGGCGGGGAAAGTACACCGAGTTGCCGCGCTCGAAGGCATCGGTGTCCAGCGCGCCTGCGGATTTCACATAGTGGCTGACATCGGCGATAGCCACGACCAAGCGGAAGCCGCCATCGCCGCCCTTGCCGCCTTTAGCCAGCACGCGCTCGCAATAGACGGCATCGTCGAAATCGCGTGCCGTCTCGCCGTCGATCGTGACGAGCGGCAGTTCGCGCAAATCTTCGCGCTGGCCCTCGTCCCACTTCCAGTCACCCTTGCGCACCTCGTCCGGCAGCTTCTTGGCTTCGGCCAGGGCCTCACGCGAAAACTCGAAAGGCAGCTCATGCTTGCGCAAGGCGATTTCGATTTCCATGCCGGGATCGGCATAGTAGCCCAAAACCTCCACGATTTTGCCTATGGGCTGAGCGTTCTTGGAGGGCTGCTCGATCAATTCGACAATCACCACCTGCCCTGCCGTAGGTTTGAGCTTGGCGCCCGGTGCGATCAGAATGTCCTGGCTGATGCGGCGATTTTCGGCAACTAGGAACAGCACGCCGTGCTCGTTATGCACACGCCCTACCAGCCGGCTGTTGGCGCGCTCCAGCACTTCGACAATCTTGCCTTCGGGACGGCCACGCCTATCCAGGCCCACCTGGCGCGCCATGACGCGGTCGCCATGCAGCACCTTTTGCATTTCCTTGGGGTCAAGGAAAAGATCGGGCCCCTCGGTTTCACGCACGAGAAAACCGAAACCGTCCGGATGCCCTTCGACACGGCCGCGGATGAGATCGACCTTATCCGGCAAGAGATATTCGCCGCGTCGATTCTGCATAAGCTGGCCTTCGCGTTCCATCGCACCCAGGCGACGCGCAAAGGAATCACCCTCATGCGGCTTCACATCCAGCGATTTGACGAGCTGTTCGAGCGGCAAGGGCACACCGTGCTCGCTCAGGATTTGCAGTACATATTCGCGACTGGGCAACGGTTGTTCATACTTGCGCGCTTCGCGTTCGAAGTGCGGGTCGTTGCGGCGAATCTTGCTTAGTTTGTTTGACAAAATTGGGGTTTCCTTTAAAATTGCGCCCTCTTTGCCCAGATGGCGGAATTGGTAGACGCGCTAGGTTCAGGTCCTAGTGGTGGTAACACTGTGGAGGTTCGAGTCCTCTTCTGGGCACCAGTTAAAGTTCCAACGAAATCCACAGAAGTCCGGAAAGCCGCGTAACCACTGGGTTTCGCGGCTTTTTTGTGTCCAACCTAGTCCGGTAACATCCACCACAATCCATTATTTGTAGGAGTAACTGTAGGTGTAACTTTTGACGTAGGAGTAACTCGTTGGTGTAACCTGCTAACCAGTGACCTAGCTCGAACATTTTACACCATGCCCCGCCAAGCCCTTCCGCTTAATGACGCTAAGATAAAAGCCGCCCGAGCCATCGCGGGGTCGAAGTCACTTTTTGATGGCGATGGACTATTTCTGCTCGTCACGCCCAATGGGGTAAATGGTGGCGCTTGAAGTATCGGTTCGCCGGAAAAGCTAAGACAATTTCCTTCGGCACGTATCCTGAGGTCGGGTTGAAAGACGCCCGCGAGCGCAGAACGGCGGCCAGACGACTCGTTGCCAGCGGCGTGGATCCATCCGTCGACAGGCAGGAACGAAAACTAGCTGCTGACGCCACTGCCGCCACCTTCGGTAATGTGTTCACTGAATGGTTGGACATCAAGTCCAGCGAACTCGCACCATCGACCTGTAACAAGATTCGAGCCAGTATGACGAATCACGCGCTCCCGCGAATTGGCAACCTCCCAATTGCCAGCATCGGCACACAGGCATTGTTATTGATCCGGCCATAATGTACTTGAAATACTGTGTATCGTCCCCATATGCTGATGATGGAAACGACAGACATGAGATCGCTGCCGCGCGACGCGCGA
>JAYUNL010000189.1:0-11852 GCA_043761745.1 Rhodocyclaceae bacterium | reverse complement strand
CTCTGTTCCTGAATGCTTCTCCGTACCGTGCCATCACTCTTCCTTATCGCCCCCAGATTCAACATCATATAGAGGCGACAACTATTCTGACGCGGGGGGCCTTGTACGAGCCCACGCTGTTCGCCTTGCTCGACACCGAGTCTCCACCGCCGAATGACGCCGACGGCATCCGCAGTGCCGTAGCTAACGCCGCTGCTGCGCTTGACGCCGGCAATCCAGACGGCGCAGCCGAGAGCTTCATCGATTTCTGGATGGGCCAAGGTGCCTGGAGCCACATGCCGGAAACGCGCAAAGCCCCTATTGCCGCTTCTATCACCAACATTTGCGGGTGGGCCAAGGCCTTGATCAATGAGCCCACGCCTCTTGCCGCATTTTCCACGCTGAATATTCCGATTCTATACATGATCGGCAAGAACTCGCCGGCGTCGTCCCAAGGTGTGGGACGGCTGCTGTTCAGCGCGTTGCCGCAGGTACAGGTTGTCGAATTCGAGGGGCTGGGGCACATGGGGCCCATCACCCACCCTGAGGTCGTCAATGCGGCCATTGCTCGCTTTCTGAGCGCCAGCATCGGGTAGCTACGGGCATTGCTTTTCCACAGGCCTTTGGGTGACACTCCCGTCTCCCTATCTCGGAGTCACCACTTTGTCATCCCCAGAAAGCTGCAAGCAAGAGGCCGGCGTTTTTGTGCCGCTCATCAATCGCAACGATTGCGAAGGCAAGGGCGATTGCGTGAGGGTTTGTCCGATGTCGGTATTTGTCGTTGATATTTTGCCTGCGGAGCTACGCGTCAATTTGAGCATCAAGGGCAAGATCAAAGGCTTTGTCCATCGCTGGCAACAGGCGCTACTGGTGCGTCCGGAAGCGTGCGAGGCCTGCGGCTTGTGTGTCGCCGCCTGCCCGGAGCAGGCGATTTCACTCGTGCGGGTTTGATGATCGAATCGCACTGGGCACTTTGGAGGCAATATGTTTCTGGGTCTGCGCACAACAATTTATCCCGTCACCGACCTGGCTGGCGCGAAGCGCTGGTACGAGCAGGTGCTTGGCGTTAAGTAAGTGCCATTCGACGCTGGCCCCTTTCTTCGCTCACACCAAGCTGCGATTCGATTAATTTCTTGGCCACATCGCGGGCGATCTCCACAGTTTCCTGTAGCGTGCGTCCTTGGGCGATCAACCCCTGCACATCATCGCTGGTGGCCAAATAGAAGCCTTCCGGCAATTTTTCGATATGCAACTGAATCAGGTGTTCCATGACATCCTCCTGCATGAAGCAGCCTTGATCTGCGCAATGTTTTAACGACCCTGCGGCGCCAGCGGCGGCGTCCCGAGAGAATTGCAGACATCCTACAAGACGCCTCCGGCAGGCGTCATCAAATATCGATAGCGCTCCCCGCCCATCCCTGTATAATGCGCCCCGTGCAATGCAGCAATCGGTGTTTCCTCTAGCCCGCAAGCAAGTCATCGCGGGCTCATGTTCCCACAGACTGTATTCCACACACAGTCTCCGTCCCTGACCTCTCCCCTGGCCTTTCTTTTCGAACGGCGTTGGCAGTTTTTTTGGTTGGCGCCGGTGATACCGCGACCGCGATGAACGCGACGCTTACGCTTTATCTTTCGAAAGGAAAGAGTGATGGCTTTTGCCAAACTCGGTTTGAATCCGCAACTCGTCCGGGCTGTTGAAGCGTCCGGCTATACAGAACCTACCACCGTGCAGATGCAGACCATACCGGCCGCATTGGCCGGCGCCGATCTGCTCGTCTCCTCGCAAACCGGCAGTGGCAAGACCGCTGCCTTCATGCTGCCTTGCCTGCATCGCCTGGCCGAGCCTGCCAAAGCCCAGGGTCGCGGCCCGCGCGTGCTGGTGCTGACGCCGACGCGCGAACTGGCGCAGCAAGTCGCCAAGGCCGCCGATACTTACGGCAAATTCATCCCCAGGCTGCGCTGCGCCGCCATCGTTGGCGGCGCGCCCTTCGGCCCGCAATTGAAGCTGCTGTCGCAGCCGGTCGATGTGGTGATCGCCACCCCAGGCCGCCTGATCGACCACCTGGAACGCGGCCGCATCGACTTCTCGCGTCTCGAAACCCTGATCCTCGATGAAGCCGACCGCATGCTGGACATGGGCTTTATCGACGACATCGAAGCCATCATCGCCAAGACACCGGCGACGCGCCAGACCATGCTGTTCTCGGCCACGCTGGAAGGCGTGGTGGGCCGGCTCGCCTGCCGCGTCACCCGTGATGCCAAACGCATCGAGATCGCCTCGGCGCCGGAACAGAAAGCGAAGATCGAACAACGCATCCATTTCGCCGACGACCTGTCGCACAAGGGCCGCCTACTCGACCATCTGCTGCGCGATGCCGACATGACCCAGGCCTTGGTGTTCACCGCCACCAAGCGTGCCGCCGACGACCTATCCGTGCAACTGCGCGGCCAGGGCTTCGCCGCCGACGCCCTGCATGGCGACATGAACCAGCGCGAGCGCAATCGCACGCTGGACTCGCTGCGTCGCGGCCATCTGCGCATCCTCGTCGCCACCGACGTCGCCGCACGCGGCATCGATGTGCCGGGCATCAGCCATGTCATCAACTTCGATTTACCGCGTCAGGCCGAGGATTACGTACACCGCATTGGCCGTACCGGCCGCGCCGGTCGCGAGGGTCTGGCCATCAGTCTGGTGTCGCATTTCGAGAAGCGCCAGGTGCGCGACATCGAGCGCTACACCGCGCAAGCCATCACGGTCGGGGTCATCCCCGGTCTGGAGCCGAAAGCGCGTCCGCCGCGCACGGAAGGTTTTGCCGACAAGCGTCGCGCGCCCGCCCCCCGTGGTACGGGCGGTCCCGGTGGCGGCTATGCCGGTAAAGGCGGCTACGGTGCTCAAGCGCAACGCAGCAGCTATGGTGACAAGCCAGCTTTCGGCCGCGATGCACCGGCCAAAGGCAGCAGCGATCGCCGTGATGCCGCACCACGCAAGACCTACGCCGACGCCCGCCCCGCGCCGGCTGGCGCCAAGCGTCGCTCTTATAGCGGCTACTGAGTACCGCCATGCACACCGGGATCGAGGATGGGCGGATTGCCCTCACTCGGTCCTGGTGTTAGCATGATGACCATCTAAATGGTCATGTTGGCCATGTAAGGGGCTTGCCATGAGTTCGTACAGCGTCGCAGAAGCCAAGGCGCATTTGAGCGCGCTGCTGGAACGCGCTGAGCATGGCGAAGAAGTCGTCATCACCCGGCGCGGCCAGCCTGTGGCGCGCCTCACCCCAGCGCACGTCGCAAAACAACCCATCGATTTCGTCGCTATCGACGCATTGCGTGAGAGCCTGCCGAAAAGTCAGACACCGTCCGGCGAGTTCATACGGCGCATGCGGGATAGCGATCGTTATTGATGATTTACCTCGATACCAGCTACATTGTTCCCCTGTTCCTGGCGGAGCGTGAAACAACTAACGTCCGCAAACGCCTGGCGGCGGCGAGCGGCGGTGACGAACGCATTGTGACCAGCGATTGGACCAGAACGGAACTTGCCAGCGCGGTAGGACTGAAAGTGCGTCGCGGCGAATTGCAACGCGACGACGCACTGAGGCTACTGCCCGCAATCGACCGTTTCATCACAGGCAGTCTTACCGAAGTACTGCCGGTTCACCCGGCCGATTTTTCTCTTGCCGCCAATTACCTGCAATACTTCGATCTGGGACTACGCGGTGGCGATGCCTTGCATCTGGCGATTTGCGCCAATCATGGCATCAAGGAACTGCTTACGTTCGACAAAACACTCGCGAAAGCCGTGCGTCATTTCAAGTTGTAATAGCAATGGTGAAAGAACCGCATCCATGAAAAGAACCCGCTTTGCCCGCCGCAGCGGACTCGACCGCGACGCGGAACAACTCGCCCGTCTGGCGCGCGGCCTGGCCGCCTCCACCAGCCGCATTGAAGACAGCTACTGGCAGGAACATCTGTCGCAGGAAATTGACCGCCTGCTACGCGCCGGCAACGAAGAGGCACTCAGTCTGGCGCTCGAACATCTCTACAACGCCGATGGACACGCTTACGACGAGCTGGCCGATCTCATCGAAGCGCGCACCGAGAGCGGCCGTTTTGTCGGCGCTGCGCCAGATCAGGACGTCGTCATGTTCGCCGCACCGCTGCTGGCCTGGTCGCGCTTCGTCATTCCTTCCGGCCCTATTCCCGCGTCGACCCTGGCCGCCGCACGCGTCCAACTACAGGCGCATGTGCTGGCTGCCGGCGCCAAGCTGGCGCTGGCGGATTTCTTGTTCAGCCCGGACCAATTGCCGCGTGGTTACGTCGAGACCTATCGCTTCGCCAGCCAGCTCGCCAAGCAGGCGGGTGAGGGCCACGACCTCCACCTCGACCCCAGCCTGTTGCCAGAAACGACGCGCTTCATTTCCGATACGCGCTACATCGTCGGTGCTGTCGCCGCGCCGCACGGCCACGCTCTCTTCCGCTGGCAGGAGGAAGACAGCTCGCGCGAAGCCGCCACCACTCTTTGGCAGGCGCAAGGCGGCGGCGCGCTACAAACGCTATTCACGGGCTGCGCACTGGAACTGCAACTACCGGATGCTTACCACGCCGCCTGCCGCAACGCCGACCGCGGCCTGCGCGTGTATGCCCTGCATGCGGCCGTGGCCTTCCTGCAAACCACGCTAAACGTCAGTCCGGCCTCCTTGCGCGCGGTGGTCGCGCCGTTTTTCGAGGAGCGCGTCGAGGAGTTTCGCATCGGCTTCACCTTGAACAATTCCAGCGACGTGGTGCACGGCGTCGTCTGGCCGCTCTTGGGCGCCGAAGACGAAGGCCCGGAAACTGTGGCGCAAATCGAGGCCGTCTTACGCGCCACCGGTGTGAGCAACATCATCATGCTGGAGCACCGCTTCCCGCTGGAATTTTGCGACGACTGCGGCATGCCCATGTTCCCGACGCCGGAGGGAGAAACCATGCACGCGGAACTACCCGAAGAAAGTACGCCGACTTCCGCCCATTTGCATTGAACCGCCTCAGCGATAATGGAACTTGTGTGTGGCAGCCTGGTCGACACCAAGCTAAAATATGCTTTTACCGATTCATTCCCGCATGAGCAAAATCGTCAAAACCGAAGCCGAATGGCGCGCCGAGCTGACGCCCGAGCAATACCGCATCCTGCGTGAAAAGGGCACGGAACCCGCCTTCACGGGCAAGTATTGGGATAACCACGAACCTGGCATTTACCATTGTGCCGGTTGCGGCGCCCCGCTCTTCGATGCGGCCACCAAATTCGACTCCGGCAGCGGCTGGCCCAGCTTCACCCAGCCCGTGAACACGGAGAACGTTGCCACCAGCGAAGACAGCAGCCACTTCATGCGTCGCACCGAAACGCTGTGCAAGCAATGTGGCGCGCACTTGGGCCATGTTTTTCCCGACGGCCCGGCGCCGACGGGGCTGCGCTACTGCATCAACTCCGCCTCGCTCAAGCTGGATCCCGACGAGTAAGATAAAAGCCTGAACAAAACGATAGACGCGAGCCGCATGAAATTTCTCTTCGACCTGTTTCCCATTATTCTGTTTTTTGCCGTCTACAAGTTCTTCGGCGTCTTTGCCGCCACGGCCGCCGCCATCGGCGCCACGGTGCTGCAAATCATCTGGGTCTGGCTGCGCCACCGCAAAGTCGACACCATGTTGTGGGTGAGCTTCGGCATCATCGCCGTGCTGGGCGGCGCCACCCTCTATTTTCAAGATGAAACCTTCATCAAGTGGAAGCCGACCGCGCTGTATTGGTTGTTCGGTATCACCTTGATTGTCTCGGCCCTGGTATTCAAAAAGAACATCATCCGTAGCCTGATGGCCGAGCAGATTTCCCTGCCCGACCTGATCTGGGCGCGGCTCAACTTCAGTTGGGCAGCCTTCTTCTCGATCCTGGGTTGCCTCAACCTGTTTGTCGCTTACACCTACTCCACCGACACCTGGGTGAATTTCAAGCTGTTTGGCACCATGGGCCTGATGCTCGTATTCGTACTGGCGCAAGGGCTCCTGATCTCCAAGTACGTGGACGTCGACGTGAACGTCAGCGTCAACGTCGAAGAGAAGAACAAATAGATGCTTTACGCCATCTTCGGAGAAGACGTGCCAGACAGTCTCGAAAAACGCCTCGCCGCTCGCGCTGCGCATGTCGATCGCTTGCAGCAACTCCAGGCCGAAGGTCGTTTGATCCTCGCTGGCCCCTTTCCCGCCGTCGATGCGCCTGACGCCGCCGCCGGCTGCGTCGGCAGCCTCATCGTCGCCGAGTTCGACTCGCTGGGCGATGCACAAGCCTGGCTGGCCATAGACCCCTATGTCGCCAACGGCGTTTATGCGCGAACCACGGTTTTTCCGTTCAAGCAGGCGCTGCCCGCATGACTGTCGCCAACACCGTGGCCAACATGCGCGAGCGCCTCGCCGCGCTGGAGCCCCTGGCTATGGACATCATTGACGACAGCGCCAAGCACGCTGGCCATGCTGGCGCCCGCTCGGGTGGCGGCCACTACCAATTGGCGATTGTTTCTACCCATTTTGCTGGTAAGGGCACGCTGGAACGCCATCGCTTGATTTATGATGCGCTTGGCCCCATGATGCGCGCTGAAATTCATGCGCTAAGCATCCAGGCGCTGACGCCCGAGGAAGGTGCATTGAAAGCCACGTAAAGATCCACCTAGAAAACCCCTAGAGAGCGACCTAAATTAACCACCCACGAGGACCCATTATGAAACGCACAATTTCCCGCTTGACCATCCTGCTCGTCGCCGGCTTGATCGCCAGTTCGCCGGCCTTGGCGAAGAGCAAAGCCAAAGACGCTGAAGCCGCCGCGCCCGCCGGCAGCACGGTTGTCACCGTCAATGGCACCGCCATCCCCAAGAGCCGCGCCGATGCGCTGATGACCGAACAAGTCGCCCAGGGCGCCCCCGACAATCCCGAGCTGCGCAACATGGTGAAGGAAGAACTCGTCCGCCGCGAAATCATGACGCAGGAAGCCACCAAGAAGGGCCTGGACAAAAAGTCCGAAGTCATCAACCAGATCGCCTTGATGCGCCAGGGCTTGCTGATCCGCGCCTATCTTCAGGATTACATCAAGGGTCACCCCGTCAGCGACGAAGCCATCAAGGCCGAATACGCGAACATCACCAAGCAGATGGGCGACAAGGAATACAAGGCGCGCCACGTGCTGGTCGAGACCGAAGCCGAAGCCAAGGAAATCGTCAGCCGCCTGCAAAAGGGCGAGAAGTTCGAAGACGTCGCCAAAGCCTCGAAAGACCCCGGCTCCAAGGACAAAGGCGGTGACCTCGGCTGGAGCCCGCCCACAGGCTACGTCAAGCCCTTCGCCGACGCGCTCGTGAAGCTGCAAAAAGGCAAGTTCTCCGCCGAGCCGGTCAAGACCGAATACGGCTACCACGTCATCATGCTCGACGACATTCGCGATCTGAAGGCCCCCGCGCTGGACGATGTGAAGGCGCAGATCAAGCAGCGCCTGCAACAAGCCATGGTCGAGAAGCACATCCTCGAACTGCGCGCAAAGGCCAAAGTCGAATAAGCCAAGGTCGAATAAGCTTTTCCCGCACCTACAAAAACGGCGCCTACTTAACGGTAGTCGCCGTTTGTTTTATTAGCCGGAGTTCAGCGCAACCGACTTAGCTTAGCCACCTCCGCCCATTGCGGAACATGCGCAGCCAGGCGCCGTCTTCACCCCACTGCTTCGGGTGCCAGGACATCTGCACGGTGCGGATGATGCGTTCGGGATGCGGCATCATGATGGTGAAGCGGCCATCGGCCGTGGTCACACCGGTGATGCCTTCGGGCGAACCGTTGGGGTTGGCGGGATAAGTCGTCGCGATCTTGCCGTGATTGTCGATGTAGCGCAGCGCCACGTGCGCCTTGCGCTGTGCTGTCTCAGAGGCGAATACGGCGCGGCCCTCGCCGTGGGAGACCACGATAGGCAATCGACTGCCGGCCATGCCGCTCAAGAATAGCGAGGGGCTTTCCGTCACTTCCACCATCACAAAACGCGCTTCGAACTGCTCGCTCAGATTGCGCGCGAAATGCGGCCAGTCCACCGCACCCGGAATGATTTCGGCCAGGTTGCTCATCATCTGGCAGCCGTTGCACACGCCCAGCGCAAAGCTGTCGGGCCGCGCGAAGAAGGCGGCGAACTCATCACGCAGCTGGGTGTTGAAGAGGATGGATTTCGCCCAGCCCTGACCAGCGCCCAGCACATCGCCATAGGAGAAACCGCCGCACGCGGCGAGACCCTTGAAGTCGGCTAGCTGCACACGGCCGCTTTGCAAATCGGTCATATGCACGTCATAAGGCGCGAAGCCGGCGCGCTCGAAGGCGACAGCCATTTCCACCTGGCCATTCACACCCTGCTCGCGCAGGATGGCGATCTTGGGCCGCGCGCTGGTATTGATCATGCTCGCGACGATGTCATCCAAGGGATCGAAAGTCAGCGTGGCAGAGAGGCCCGGATCAGCCGCATCCAGCAGCGCATCGAATTCCTGCTGCGCGCATTGCACGTCGTCGCGCAGACGGGCGATCTGGTAACTCGTCTCGCTCCAGACGCGCTGCAATTCGGCACGCGGTGCGCGCAGCACGGCTTTGGCATTGCGCCAGATGCGGATCTCGTCGGCCTCCAGCGGTTCGCCGACAATGTGACTGATAGCGCCGAGCCCTGCGTCGCGCAGCGCCTGCATGACCTTGGCTCTATCCTCGCGGCGGATCTGCACGACCGCGCCCAGCTCTTCGGAAAACAAGGCGGCGAGCAGGCGGTCAACGTAACGACCGCCGACTACCTCCGGCTTGCGCTCCAGGCCGTCGATATCGTTCATCAGTGGATCGAAACAGAGATTGTCGAGATTGAGCGACACGCCGCAATGGCCGGCGAAAGCCATTTCGCAGACGGTGGCGAAGAGGCCGCCGTCGGAACGGTCGTGATAAGCGAGCAGCAAGCCATCGCGGCTGAGCCGCTGCACAACGTCGAAGAACGCCTTGAGCACCGGCGCATCAATATCCGGCGTATGCTCGCCGACAGAGCCATAGGCTTGCGCGAGTGCAGAGCCGCCGAGGCGGTGCTGACCGCGACCGAGATCGATGAGCAGTAATTCTGAGGCTTCGCCGCCGACGCGCAACTGCGGCGTCAGCGTAGCGCGCGCATCTTCCACGTTCGCAAAGGCGGAGACGATGAGCGACAGCGGTGCGGTGACTTGCTTACTCGAACTCTTTTGCTTGGTCTTTTTCTGGCCCTTTTGCTCGCCTTTTTCTTCGCCTTTTTCCTCGCCTTTTTCCTGCCATGCCGTGCGCATAGAGAGAGAATCCTTGCCAACGGGAATGGAAACCCCCAACGCCGGGCAGAACTCCAGACCGATCGCGCTCACCGTATCGAACAGCGCCGCATCCTCGCCGGGATGCCCCGCCGCCGCCATCCAATTGGCGGAGAGCTTGATGTCGCCGATTTTTTCTATGCGCGCAGCGGCTATGTTGGTAATCGCTTCACCCACCGCCATACGACCGGAAGCGGGTCCGTCGATGAGCGCAAGCGGGGTGCGTTCGCCCATGGCAAAAGCTTCCCCGCGATAGCCCTCAAAAGACATCAGCGTCACCGCGCAATCGGCCACCGGCACCTGCCAGGGGCCGACCATCTGATCGCGCGCTGTGAGCCCGCCGACGCTGCGGTCGCCGATGGTGATGAGGAAATTCTTAGCCGCCACGCTGGGCATGCGCAACACGCGAGACGCAGCTTCCTTCACGTCGATGCCGCTCAGATCGAAAGGCGGTAAAGCACGCGCCTTATGCGTAACATCGCGCGTCATTTTCGGCGGCTTGTCGAGCAGCACCTTCATGTCCATGTCGACAGCGTTGTTGCCGAAGTGGCTGTCGGCGACGATCAATCGCCCATCATTGGTGGCCTCGCCCAGCACGGCAAATGGACAGCGCTCACGCTCGCAAATCGCGCGAAAGTCATCCAGCCGCGAGGGATGTATCGCCAGCACGTAGCGCTCCTGCGCCTCGTTGCACCAGATCTCACGCGGCGACATGCCCGGCTCTTCGGTCTTGATGGCGCGCAACGCCAAGCGCGCGCCACAGCCCGCGCCGTGCGCCAACTCGGGCAGCGCATTGGAAAGGCCGCCGGCGCCGACGTCGTGGATGGAGAGTATCGGATTGTTCTCCGCCAACTGCCAGCAGCGGTCTATCACCTCCTGCGCACGCCGCTGTATCTCCGGATTGCCGCGCTGCACGGAAGCGAAATCCAGATCCGCCGTATTGGTGCCACTCGCCATTGACGAAGCTGCGCCGCCGCCCAGGCCGATCAGCATGCCGGGGCCACCGAGTTGAATCAGCAGCGCGCCCGGCTCGAACTCGATCTTGAAAGCGTCGCGCGCGGCGATGTTGCCGACACCGCCCGCGATCATGATGGGCTTGTGATAGCCGCGCACCTCGCCCGCCACTTCCTGCTCGAAAGTGCGGAAGTAACCGGCCAGATTGGGCCGGCCGAATTCGTTGTTGAAAGCCGCCGCGCCGATGGGGCCTTCGATCATGATGGACAGCGCCGAAGCAATGCGCTCGGGCCGACCGTAATCGATTTCCCACGGCTGATTGAAACCAGCAATCTGCAAATTGGAAACCGAGAAACCGCACAGCCCGGCCTTGGGCTTGGAGCCGCGCCCGGTCGCGCCTTCGTCGCGGATCTCGCCGCCCGAGCCGGTCGCCGCACCGGGAAAAGGCGAAATCGCCGTCGGGTGATTATGCGTTTCCACCTTGGCGAGCAGATGCGTTTCTTCCTCGCGCCAAACGTAAGCCCCGTCCGCGCCTGGCATGAAGCGCTGCACCGTCGCTCCCTCGATGACGGAAGCATTATCCGAATACGCCACCACCGTACCCTCGGGATGGCGCCTGTGTGTCTCGCGGATCATGCCGAACAGCGTGTGTTCGCGCGTCACACCGTCAATGATCCACGATGCGTTGAATATCTTGTGACGGCAATGCTCGGAGTTCGCCTGGGCGAACATCATCAATTCCACATCAGTGGGATTGCGCGCGATGCGGCTGTAGTTGTCGACGAGGTAATCGATTTCGTCGTCCGACAAAGCCAACCCCATGGCGCCATTGGCGTCCACCAGCGCAGCACGACCGCGCCCGACCACATCCACGGTATTAAGCGGCTGCGGCACGTAGTGGCGGAACAAGGCATCGGCCTCATCGAAGCTGCCCAGCACCGACTCGGTCATACGGTCGTGCAGCAGCGGCAACAGTGGGTCGTGCGCACCCTTGGCGTCCACATAGAACGCCGTGCCGCGCTCTATCCGAGTAATGCTCGCGAAGCCGCACTGGCTGGCGATCTCCGTGGCCTTCGACGACCACGGCGAGATGGTCCCCAAACGCGGCGTGACCAGGATCAGCGTCCCGCTGGGCGGATCAACTGCGGCATGCGCACCCAGCAAATCCTTCAGCCGCGCCAGTTCGGCCGCAGTGAGCGGCGCATTCAGCTCAACGAAATACCAATGTTCGGCCGCGAGGCGCTTGAGCTTGGGTAGCGCAGTCTGCGCAGCAGCGGTGAGACGGGAAAGACGGCTGGCCGAGAAAGCGGCGCCGCCGCGCAACTTGAGGACTTCGGGCATGGTGACGTGATGCAAGGTGTGTAAGCGTCGAAAGACGAATTATACCTGCCCCCACTCAGCCCCCATCGTGCCGCATCGCGACGCCTGAAGGTGGCGATTTTGCCGGCATCCACGACTCATACTAAGTCGCGTTCAATGATATAGATGTTATCCATTTGAATCCGGCCAAGCTTTGCATACGAGAAGGATCGGATTCGAGTGCCAATAATCCTGCGCTGAGCGCGT
>JAYUNL010000188.1:0-5209 GCA_043761745.1 Rhodocyclaceae bacterium | reverse complement strand
CAGGTGGGCTTGCGTGGCACCATCCAACTTCCGGGCATCAGTCTTTGTACTCATGCCTTCTATAACGCACTACGCACTATTTACCGGCCTCGTCAGTAAGAACCTCAGATTCCTGTCCAGGGAACCGGAGCCACCTCATTCTGCAAGACCTTCAGCACTTCCAGATTTTCACCTTCGATGAACACATGCTGCGCCTCGTCGAAGTTGAGATAGGTCGCGCTGTGGCCGCAGCGTCGCGCTGGATGGCGTTTGCAGCACCTTGTAGGCATTGGCCTTACCCGCCCAGGTCAGGGCATAGCGTTCGCCGCCTTCGATGAGGGCTTCGCCCCCGAGTGCGCGCTTGAGCGCCGATACATCAAGCCGGCCCTCGGAGAAGGCTTCGGGAATCAGTGCGGCCAATTGTGCACGGCGTTCGTCGGCTGGATTGGATGTTTCGGCAATGTTGTTGGCATCTCTCATTTGGGTCCCGCCTCTCTTTAACTACGACACACGCATTGACGCGGCTCAGTTGCAACGCTCCATCCATTAGCGAACCCTCTGGCCGGGTAGGCGCTGATTTGCTAAATCATCCCACACCATTTGCCGAAAAGAACAACAGCAGTGGATTATCCGGCGATGCCTCGAAACCAAAGCGCCGGTAGTAGCCGGCCGCCTGCTCATCGAGGGCATCGACGAACAAGCCAACGCCGCCAGCCTCGGTGGTGATGCGCTGCGCCCGCGTCAGGGCATCGACCAGCAGCAACTCGCCAAGGCTTTTGCCCTGATACTGTTTGTCGACCGCCAGCCGGCACAGCCGCACGCCCGGGATTCGGCGCGGCAATTTCTTGCGCCAGGCAGCCGGCAGATGACGGTTTTCGAGTTCGGCAAGGGTCAGCGCGTAGTAGCCGCAGATGCGGTTGGGCGCATCCTCGCGGATGGCGACGAAGGTCTTCGACAGCCTCTTGTCCTGATGCTGGCGGGCAACCCGCCGCAGCCAGTCGTTCAGTTCCTGACGGCCACAGTCGAACCCCCGCCGGTCATGGCTCCCAGTTAAAGGAAGTACCTGCATCATCTCGCTTGGCCTTCTGGTAGCGCTTCATGGCAGCCTTCAACTTGGCGTTGGGCTTGGGCGGGTTTTCCAGCAAATCGAGCAGCCAGTTCCAGTCGCGGGGCGACAGGCGGATAACTTCCTCGCGCTCGATGACTGACTGCGCCTCCTTCAGCGCCGACTGCACCAAAAACTGGTTGACCGTAGCACCCGTCAATTCGGCGGCACGGCATAGCGTTTCATAGACCTCGTGCGGTACGCGAGCGCCGATGCGGTCTTGCTTGGCAATGGCGGTTCCCATCATGACCTCCTACGTTCAATTGAGCGCCCAGTGTATCACTGTCGCCATAATGGCGCCAATCTGTTTTTGATGACAAAGCGATCTGATATAGCTTGGCTTCCTGATTGAACAGCGCGTTCATGGTGGCGGACACCCCCTGGATTTCAATACCTAGAATTAGACTTGCTTGGACATGAAAAAGACCGGAACCCCTGTATTTACTAGGTGTTCCGGCCTTTATTGGACTTGCCTGGAATTGTCTATGGTGGAGCGGAGGAGGATCGAACTCCCGACCTTCGCATTGCGAACGCGACGCTCTCCCAGCTGAGCTACCGCCCCAAAGAAGGCGCGAATTATAGCCAGTTTCGCAGGGCGGCGCCAGCGAACGAGGCTAACCGCCTCAGGTTTCGTCGGCCTCGTCGGAACCGGTGGCGGCGCGTTGCAGGCGGTCGGCGACGGCGCGCCATGCCTCAATAGCGGGCGGCGCTTCGACGAGGATGATGTCGCAACCTGCGTGATCGAGATCGCGCAGGTTGGCATACAGGTCGTGAGCGTAGCGGGCGGGGTCGTTGGCGGCGGCGCGCCAGACGGTCACGCCGACCACGCTGTGCGTCGCACCAGCGGTGCGCCCCAGCACAGCGACACGCGGCCCTTGTGCGACCAGCGCCATGGCGCGTGCTGCAAGTTCGTCGGATGCCACCAGTTGCAAGGCCGTGCGCGGCGCGTAATGCGCCGCCAGCGTGCCCGACACGCGCGGCGCTTCTCGCGCATTGGCAGCCTCGCGCGGTGCCTCGCGCGCACTGATGACCTCGCGCGGCGCTTCTCGCGCAACGGTACCTTCGCGCGGCACTTCGTCGCTTTGCGTGGCCTGCGCTTGCGCCAACTCAGGCACACGCCCGATGACGCGAGCGATGTCATGACGGCTAATCGCACCAGGGCGCAGGATGACCGGACGGCCGCGCGAGAGGTCGAGGATGGTGGACTCGATGCCGACCTCGCAAGCGCCACCGTCGAGGACGAGCGGCACAGCGTCGCCGAGTTCTTCGCGCACATGGGCGGCAGTGGTGGGACTGATGCGGCCAAAACGATTGGCGGAAGGCGCGGCGATGCCGCCATCAAAAGTGCGCAGCAGTTCCAGCGCCAGCGGATGGTTGGGTACGCGCACACCCACGGTGTCCTGCCCGCCTGTCACCGCGTCCGGCACGCCCTCGGCGCGTTTCAAAATCAGCGTAAGCGGGCCGGGCCAGAAAGCTCGCGCGAGTTGCATCGCCTCGGCGGGCAACTCGCGGGTCCAGCTCGCCAAGTGGCTGGCATCGGGTAGATGCACGATGAGGGGATGATCGGCGGGCCGCCCTTTGGCCGCGAAGATTTTCGCCACCGCGTGAGCATTCCTCGCATCGGCGCCGAGGCCGTACACCGTCTCCGTCGGAAACGCGACCAGCTCGCCCGAGCGCAGTAGCGCGACGGCCTGGGCGATGCGGTCGTTCACGGCATGTCGGGCAGGGTTTTGGCCAGGACTTTTTCGGTCTGGCGCTGTCGGAATTCCGAGAGTTTATGCGCGAGCGTTGCGTCGCTCAGCGCCAGCATGGCAACGGCGAACAGCGCCGCATTCATGGCGCCGGCTTCACCGATGGCGAAGGTGGCGACAGGGATGCCGCCGGGCATTTGCACCATGGCGAGCAAGGAATCCAGACCTTGCAAATGTTTGGAGGGCATCGGCACAGCGAGCACCGGCAATTCGGTTTTCGCGGCGAGCACACCGGCCAGATGCGCCGCACCGCCGGCTGCGCCGATCAGCACCTTCATGCCGCGTTCATGGGCGCTGGCGGCGTAGTCGAGTGCCGCATCGGGCGTGCGATGCGCGGAAAGCACCTTGGCTTCGTAGGGCACATCGAATTGCTTGAGTATTTCGGCGGCAATGCGCAGCACCGGCCAGTCGCTGTCCGAACCCATGATGATGCCGACTAATGGGTGCTTGATCATATTCATCTCCCTTGTTGTTCTGCCGCGCGCTCGGCGGCTTCAATCGTATTTGTCAGCAGCATGGTAATGGTCATCGGCCCCACGCCGCCCGGCACCGGCGTGATGAGCGAAGCCACTTCTTTCGCCGAATCGAAATCCACATCGCCGCAAAGCTTGCCATCGGGCAAACGATTGATGCCTACGTCGATGACCACCGCGCCGGGTTTCAACATGTCGCCGGTGATCATTTTCGGCCGGCCCACCGCGGCGATCAGCACATCGGCACGGCGCGTGTGCGCGGCCAAATCCACCGTTTGCGAATGGCATACCGTGACGGTGGCACTGGCGCCCAGGAGCAGCATGGCCATGGGCTTGCCGACAATGTTGCTGCGGCCCACCACCACCACCTCCTTGCCTTTGAGCGCGACGCCCGCCGCCTTGAGCATTTGCATCACGCCGTAGGGCGTGCAGGAAATAAAACGCGGGCTGCCTTGCATGAGCAGGCCAACGTTAACGGCATGAAAACCGTCGACATCCTTCTCGGGCGCGATAGCTTCCAACACGGCGTCTTCATCGAACTGCGGCGGCAGCGGCAGTTGCACCAGGATGCCGTGGATATTCGGATCGGCATTCAGCGCCGCGATGCGGGCTAGTACCAACTTCGGCTCCGCATCGGCCGGGTAATTGTATTTCTCAGAATGCAAGCCGACGGTTTCGCAAGCCTTGATCTTGTTGCGCACATAAACCTGCGAGGCGGCGTTTTCACCGACCAGAATCACTGCCAGGCCTGGCGTGCGCCCTTGCGCAGAAAGCGCCGCCGCGCGCTCGCGCAGAGATTCTCTCAGTGTCGCGGAAAGGGCGTTGCCGTCGAGAATTTTGGCTGTCATGGCATCTGGAAAATGAAGGCGGAGCCCGTTACCGGCAGAGGCTCCGCAAGGCCGCATTTTATCACTGGCGGCGCACCGAAGCTGCGCCGGCCTTACAACACAGGTTAGCCGAAGCTTCCTGCGTGGAAAGAAATCGTGCTTGGTCATGTGGCTGCGAATTCCAGACTCGGTCATGAGCCTGTCATCTTGCGCCGCTAGTATCGGAGGCCATTGGACTCGATCAATCTGCCCATCACGCCGGACGTCGGACGCGCGACCGAAGATCGGACGCTCACCGAGCAGGCCTGGCCCGCAGACTCTGCGCCCGTGCGGCGGGTCAGGACAATTTTCCTCTCCGATATACACCTTGGTACTCGCGCTTGCCAGGCTGGCAACCTAATCGATTTTCTCCGTCTGCATACTGCCGAATACCTGTTTCTGGTCGGCGATATCATTGATTTCTGGGCCATGAGTCGCGGTGTTTACTGGTCGGCGGCGCAAAACTCCGTCGTGCAAAAAATCCTGCGTCGTGCGCGGCATGGGGAGAAGGTCTTCTTCATTCCTGGCAACCATGACGAGGCCTTGAGGGAACATATCGACGTTTCCTTCGGCGAGATCCGCATCGTTAAGGAATGGCTGCACACCGCCGCCAACGGCAGAAAATATCTCCTGCTGCACGGCGACGAGTTCGATCAGGTGACGCGCTACACCGCTGGGTCGCTGTGTTGGGGGATGTGTCGTACAACCTGCTGGTCAGAATGAACGTCTGGCTGTCGCTGATCCGTCGTAGCCTGGGCCTCTCCGGCTACTGGTCCTTGGCCGGCTACGCGAAAAACAAGGTGAAACGCGCGGTGAGTTTTATTTTCGATTTCGAGGAGTCGGTCGCCCACGCTGCGCGCAGCCGGGGTGTGGATGGCGTGATCTGCGGCCACATCCATTCTGCCGCGATCAAACAGATCAACGGTATTGAATATGTTACTGACGAGGCCGGTAAATAGTGCGTAGTGCGTTATAGAAGGCATGAGTACAAAGACTGATGCCCGGAAGTTGGATGGTGCCACGCAAGCCCACCTG
>JAYUNL010000187.1:0-5233 GCA_043761745.1 Rhodocyclaceae bacterium | reverse complement strand
TTCATGGCACCTATCATGCGATTCGCCCCAAGCATCTGCCGCGCTATCTGGCCGAGTTCAGCTATCGCTTCAACCGACGATTCGATCTGGCGAGCATGCTCGCCCGGCTGGCCACCGCCGCCGCGCAAACACCACCTATGCCCTACCGGCTCGTCAAGTTGGCTGAGGCTCATTGGTAATCAGGTTTGCCTTTAACCCTGAAAGTGGGTAGCCTTTAATCGCAAATATCTGTCATCACTTGGGAGAGCTGTCATGGATCAAGTAAGCCCCGTCACCAAGGAAAAACTCGTTGCCGACTTCCGTGTCGTCGTTGCCGATGCCGAAGAATTGTTGCGCGCCACCGCCGGCCAGGCCGGCGACAAGCTCGGCGATCTGCGCGCGAAGCTGCAAGATCATCTTAACAAAGCCAAGCACAGCCTGGCCGACGCCCAAGCCGCCATGGTGGAAAAGACCAAGGCCGTGGCCCACGCTACCGACGATTATGTGCATGAGAATCCCTGGCGTTCCATCGGCATCGCCGCCGGCATCGGCCTCGTCATCGGTCTGCTGATCGGTCGTCGTTAAGCCACCCATGGATGTGGGCGCCGATCCCGGTGCGGGCGGAGGCGGATTTGGGGCGCGAGTGCGCGGCGTGGGCGCCACCGCGCTCGCCATCCTCAAGATACGCCTGGAACTGCTGGCCACCGAAGTCGAGGAAGAAAAACTCCGGCTCGCTAGCCTGCTCGCATATGCCGCTGCCGCCGCCTTCTTTGTCGGCTTCGGCGCCGTCTTCCTCGCGCTGTTCATCACCGTTTTGCTCTGGGACAGCCAGCGTCTGCTGGCCTTGGGCATATTCACCGCCGTGTTTCTGACCGCCGGCGCCATAGCGGCGTTCACCGTCATCCGCTTGGCGCGGCGCGGCTCGCGACTCTTCGCTAGCAGCATCACCGAGCTGAGTGAAGACTACGACGCCTTACGCAACGACTAAACGGCTTTTGGATATTGACTTATGAACCAGCGCCGGCTCGAACTTGCACTGAAGAAACAGCGCTTGCAAATGCAGGCCGCCACGCAACGCTTGCAAATGGCGCAACAGCTACAGGTCTTCGCGCCGGTCTTCGACGCTCTGCAAAGCGTGCAGCGTGTCGGCGCCTGGGCACGCAGGCACAGTCATTGGCTCATCGTCGCGGGCGTCGCGCTGCTCGTCATACGCCCCAAAGCGACCGTCCGCTGGCTACGTCGGGGCTTTCTGGCTTGGCAAGTGGTGCGCCGAGCGCGCGTCGCTTTGCAGGCCATGATTCCCCTTTAGCCTATGCGCACAAAATATTATTCCGGCCCTTTGCGTGGTCTGCTCAACGCCCAGCGACGCGAGCGCGAACGCCTGCTCTCAGAAATTCTCAAAGTAAAAGGCCTGATGCCGCTGCTGATGAAGCAGCGCAATGGCCGCCGCTGGAACGGCGCTGAGCGGCGCGAATTGCGCGAGGATTTTCGCGCGCTATCCGAGCTCTCGCCCTATCTTGTCACGCTGGCCTTGCCCGGCTCGGTGCTGTTGCTGCCGTTTTTGGCTTGGTGGCTGGATCGCCGGCGCGGTCAGCGCGACGATGAGCCGCTGCATAATTCCAATAAAGAACCTGGGCAAGCGTGAAACGTCCGGCTTAGCGGCCGCCACCCAACGCGACGGATTCTTTACCCGCCCGCCAGGGCGCCACTCTCAATAGCAACAGCATACCCGGCACGGCCAGTGCGGCACAGAGCAGGAAGAAATCCGTCCAGCCGGTTTGCTCCACCAACCATCCCGTGGTGGCATTGACGAAAGTGCGCGGCACGGCAGCGAGGCTGGTAAATAGCGCGAACTGTGTCGCTGTGTATAGAGGATGCGTACTGCGGGCGATGTAGGCGACGAAAGCCGCCGTGCCCAAACCCACGCCCAGCGCTTCGATGCCGATCACCAGCGCCAGTTGCAGCAGATGCTCGGGTTCCACCACCACGCGCGGCCCCAGCCAGGCCAGCCAGGCGAAGCCGAAGATGGCCAACAACTGCACCGCGCCGAACAACCACAGCGCGCGGTTGATGCCCAAGCGCACCATCCACAAGCCACCCAGCAAACCACCGATGACACTGGGCCAAAGGCCGGCGTTCTTCGCCACCAGGCCGATTTCCGACTTTGAAAAACCCATGTCGAGATAAAACGGCGTGGCCAGAGCGGTACACATCGAGTCGCCCAGCTTGTAGAAAAAAATGAAGGCCAGCACCAGCAAGGCGCTGCGCCAGCCGCTGCGCGTAATGAACTCGTGGAAGGGTTCGACCACCGCTTCACGCAAGGTACGCGGCGTGCCCGCCGCGAGCTGCGGCTCGCGCACCGAGAGCGTGAGCAACAGCCCCGGCAACATGAACAGCGAGGTAATGACGAAGACCTGCGTCCAGGGCAGATGGTCGGCGAGGATCAACGACAGCGCCCCCGGCACCAAGCCCGCCACCTTGTAGGCATTCACATGCACGGCATTGCCCAAACCCAGCTCTTCCTCCCACAACAACTCGCGGCGGTAGGCGTCGAGCACGATGTCCTGCGTGGCGCTCAAGAAAGCCACCAGCACGGTGAGCCAGACGATCCACTCCAGTTGATCTCGGGGCGACAACGCACCTAGCGCCGCGATGGCGGCCAACAAGCCTACTTGCGTCGCCAGCATCCAGCCGCGCCGGCGCCCCAGGAGCGGCAGTGCATAACGGTCAACCAAGGGCGACCAGAGAAATTTCCAGGTGTAGGGAAACTGTATCAACGCAAACAGGCCGATGGCCTTCAAGCCTATGCCCTCGCTGCGCAGCCAGGCTGGCAGCAGGTTGAGCAGGATATACAGCGGCAAGCCAGACGAGAAACCCGTGAACACGCAAATGAGCATGCGCCGGTTGAGCAGCGCGGCGATCGGCGAGGGCTGGTCGTTGGGCATGGGAAATTAAAGGCAAAGCAGCCGCGGATTTCGCCCCGCAGGAAGTCCCCTTGGGGGGAGCGGATGACACGGATTTTCTTCTTTGGATTTATCCGCGTTCATCCGCGAAATCCGCGGCCGCACTTTCATTCAACCCGCCCGCCGGAAGCGAAACACGGCGAGACTGCCGCGCAGATTGGGCAGCCAACGCACTTCTTCACCTTCATGCAGCACTTGGCGGGCGATGATTTCTATGCCGCGCTGGCGGCAGAAGTTTTCAAAATCGACAATCGTACACAGGTGGATGTTAGGCGTGTTGTACCACTCGTAAGGCAGCCGCTCCGACACCGGCATATGGCCTTCGATGCCGATCTGCCAGCGATGGCGCCAATAGCCAAAGTTGGGGAAGGTGACGATGGCTTCGCGCCCGACACGCAGCATCTCCTTGATAATCTCCTCGGTGTTTCGCATCGCCTGTAGGGTCTGCGAGAGGATCACGCAGTCGAAGGCGCCGTCCTCGAAGCCGGCGAGGCCCGCTTCGAGATTACTCTGGATGATGTTCACGCCGGCCTTGACGCAAGCCAGCACGTTTTCGTCGCTGATCTCGACCCCATAGCCATGCACCTCGCAAGCCCGGGCGAGATGGCGCAGAAGGGCGCCGTCGCCACAGCCGAGATCAAGCACGGTCGCGTGCGGCGCCACCCAACCGGCGATGACATCAAAATCGGTGCGACCGGATTGTGCGGCGAGAACGGCCTGGCTATTCATGCCCCACCCTCCGCAATATTTTCAAAATACGCGCGCAGCACACCGAGATAACGCGGATCGTCGAGCAAAAAGGCGTCATGCCCATGCGGCGCATCGATTTCGGCGTAGGAGACATCACGCTTGTCGTCGAGCAAGGCCTGCACAATCTCGCGCGAGCGCGCCGGCGAAAAGCGCCAATCCGACGTGAATGAAACGACAAGAAAGCGCGCCTGCGTACCGGCCAACGCGGCTGAGAGGCTGCCATCATGCTCCAAGGCCGGATCGAAATAATCCAGCGCACGGGTGATAAGCAGATAGGTGTTGGCGTCGAAGTAATTCGAGAACTTGTCACCTTGATGGCGCAGATAGGACTCGATCTCGAAGTCGACCCCGAAGTGAAAGCCGATCGCGCCGGAACGTAGTCCGCGACCAAATTTTTCCATCATCGCATCGTCCGACAAATAGGTGATATGGCCTATCATGCGCGCCAGACGCAGGCCACGGCGCGGCAACACGCCGTGGGCGTAGAAATCGCCGCCATGAAAATCCGGATCGGTGGTGATAGCCTGGCGCGCCACCTCGTTGAAGGCAATGTTCTGCGCCGAAAGTTTGGGCGCGGCCGCAATGACAATGGCGTTGCGCACACGCTCCGGATAACCGATGGCCCATTGTATGGCCTGCATGGCGCCGAGACTGCCGCCCATGACGGCGGCGAATTGATGGATGCCGAGGCGATCGGCCAGGCGCGCCTGCGCCGCCACCCAGTCTTCCACCGTCACCACCGGAAAGCGCGAACCGTAGGCCTGGCCGGTCTTGGGATCGATGCTGGCGGGCCCGGTCGAACCGAAGCAGCCGCCGAGGTTGTTCACGCCGATAACAAAGAAGTGATTGGTATCGACCGGCTTGCCCGGCCCGATCATGTTGTCCCACCAGCCGATGTCTTTGGGATCGTCGGCATACCAGCCGGCGACGTGGTGCGAGGCGTTGAGGGCGTGGCAGATCAGCACCGCATTCGAGCGCTCGGCGTTGAGCGCGCCATAGGTCTCGTAGGCGAGATCGTAAGCGTCGAGCACCGCGCCGCTGCGACAGTGCAAGGGCTCGTCGAAATGCATGCGCTGCGCCACCACGGCGCCGACGGAACTGCCTTCGGCCATGCGATCCTCGACGTTGTATGTTCGTTATGAAAAACAAAAACCCGGTCAGCTAAGCTGGACCGGGTTGCGAGTCCGCGCTTAGCCGTATTTTTTGAGCGCCCGCAAGCTGACGGTGAAATCGGCGCTATGGGTGGAAATTACCTTGATGTAAGCAAAATGTAAAGCCCCACGCCCAGATAGAACTCACGCCGCATTCAGCTTGTCCAGTTGCGAGCGCAGCTTGATCGGGTCGTCGGTGTTGAGCATGCGCAGCACTTTGCGCTTCAGTTCCTTGAAATCACTGCGTAGCACCTGTTGTTTGACTTCGCTGGATGAATCAATGGTGGTAGGGTAGAGAACAGATTTTCACCTGCCCTCCCTCATCAAACCGTGCATGCGATTTTCCCGCACACGGCTTTCCGATGTTCTTCACGTCGAGGCATGCGCCAT
>JAYUNL010000186.1:0-1880 GCA_043761745.1 Rhodocyclaceae bacterium | reverse complement strand
CAGGCGACGACGTTCATTTCGCTGTTCTTCATGTTCGCCTACATGGCCTACGGGGCCTGGGCCGGTTTGCGGGTGTTTTTCATCGGCCTGATCGCCGCGGTGGCCATTCTCTTCGGCTACCTCTCCCTCGCCTCCCACCAGTTCCTGTGGCTGGGCCTGTGCGCAGGCGGCGCGCTGATCGTGGGCGGCCTGTGGGTCAGGAAGGCCTGAGGCACGAACATGAACACACCCAATGAAATCATTCATCAATCCATGCGCCTCAAGATCATGTCGGCGCTGAACGCGCTGCGTCCTGGCGGCAAGCTGGAATTCCAGGAACTGAAGGCGTTGCTCAACGCCACCGACGGCAACCTCGGCACACACCTCGCGACGCTCGAGACCGCCGGCTTTATTGCGGTCGAAAAGGATTTCGTCGGTAAGAAACCGCGCACCCGCGCTTCGATTACGCGCGCTGGCCGGCGCGCCTTCGAACAGCACGTAGAGTATCTGCGCGACATCATCGCCGGCGCTGGTGGTGACGCCAGCACGACTCCGTCATGACTGGCGATCGCAGGCTATGTTTACAGGCGCTCTCGGGAGCGACAATCTACGTCGTGGCCGGGAGCCTGTGGGCCGCGTACGGCCTCTATTGGCTGGGTCCCGTGGCCAGGCCGTGGCTGATTGCCGCGCTGGCACTGATCGTGCTTGGCCTGTGCCTTGGAATAGTTCGGTTGCGCATGCGCGTCGGACGATTGCCCGCCCACGCGCCGAGCGGAGACGAGCAACGGCGCGAGGCGCGCATGGGGCGAAGTTTCATGGCCGTCAACGCAGTGCAAGGCGTAGCGATCTTCCTCGCCGTACAGGTCTGCGCGAACCTCGGGGTGCCGGAATATCTGCCGCCCGCAATCTCCTTGATCGTCGGGATGCATTTCCTCGCACTGGCCCCGATCCTTCGCAGACCTTCGCAATGGTTCATCGGCACCACCATGTGCTTGCTTGCGCTGCTTACCGTGCTCGCCATACCGAAACACCACACGACAGCCTTGGCGGCTGCCACGCCGGTGCTGCTATGGGGTGTCATTCCCGGCATCGGCAATGCGTTCTTGCTCTGGAGCTTTGGAGCCCGGAGTCTGCTCCGCGCGGCGGCGCAATTACGGTGTGATCCTCAAGCGCAGCTGCGTCGGGGAAGTGCGTAACATCTCAGCGCTGGTCGAGATCGGCGCCGCACGTTGCGGGTGACGCTTGGTGGAAACTCGCAGTGCAGATGCGCAACATGTGGACGCTGTATGGCGGGCGTTTGATAGCCGAAATTGAGAAATAGTTGTTGTTATTTTGCAACACGATTGGCAACTGCGCTCTGCGGTGCTAGCGTGCTTTATGTGTCGCAGGGATCGCATGCCTTGCGGGCGCGCTCATAACACGTCTAAGTACGGGGGATTCTTATGTCAAAATATTTAGTTCATCGGGTAGTCCCGATTCTAATCGGGCTGGCTGGAGTGGTTGCCTCCGGCTTTGTTAATGCACAAAACCAAGCTGCCGCGCCGAACAAGGGTGAATTGGAGGAAATCGTCGTCACGGGTTCGCGTATTCGCCAAAACCCGTTGAATCAAGCGTCCCCTGTCATCACCGTGACGCAGGAAGACCTGAAGAAAACCGGCCAGACCTCGATCGGCGACATCCTGCAGCACATGCCGGTCTCGGGCGGTTCGATCAATACGAAATTCAATTTCAGCGGCAACCAAGGATTCCCGCCGGATGGTGGCGGCCTCGGCGCCGGCGCCACGACGGCGGACCTCAGGCACCTGGGTCCGAAGCGTGTGCTGGTGCTGGTCGATGGTGTCCGTTGGGTGAACGAAGCCTCGGCGAGCGGCGTTTCGGCCGCCACCGACCTCAACACCATC
>JAYUNL010000185.1:0-2216 GCA_043761745.1 Rhodocyclaceae bacterium | reverse complement strand
AGTTTTTGATATAATTCAGCGCTCAGCGCCCGTAGCTCAGTTGGATAGAGTACCTGGCTACGAACCAGGGGGTCGTGGGTTCAAATCCTGCCGGGCGCGCCAAATAAGTGTTGTAAATCAAATGGCTAGCAGCCTGTCGGACTTTCATATTCGATTTTTGTCATCGAAGCATGGCTTGGTACGTTAAGAGAGCATGGGGATGGCAAAGCATGGAGGGGGTAAATAATGGCTGAATTCGTGACAGTGGATCGGAAGACGGCGTATCTGTTGCCGCCTTCGGTGGAGGATTGGTTGAGCGAAGACCACCTGGCCCGCTTCATAGTTGAAGTGATTGACCAACTTGATTTGTCGGAGCTGACGCGGCAATACGCGGGGCGAGGCTCCAAAGCGCATCATCCGGCCACGCTGCTGGCGATCCTGGTCTACGGTTACGCCACGGGGGTG
The DNA here is from genome assembly GCA_043761745.1 of Rhodocyclaceae bacterium. GTDB lineage: Bacteria > Pseudomonadota > Gammaproteobacteria > Burkholderiales > Rhodocyclaceae > Desulfobacillus. The sequence goes on along the minus strand of JAYUNL010000185.1, from coordinate 1,772 downwards.
TTCTCCAGCCGCAAACTCGAACGTGCAACCTATGACTCGGTGGCGTTTCGCTACATTGCCGCGGGTAGCCACCCCGACCACGACACGATCGCCAGCTTCCGTAGCCGCTTTCTGGGGGAATTGCAGGCGCTGTTCCTGCAAGTGCTTGAAATGGCCAGGGAGATGAAGCTGCTCAAGGTTGGAACAGTGTGTGTCGACGGCACCAAGATACACGCCAACGCCTCTCGCCACAGCGCGCTGTCGCAGGGCCATATAGAGAAACTCGAAGTGCAGCTTAAGGCCGAAGTGGCGGAACTGTTCGCACTGGCCGAGTCGGCCGATCAGAGCACCGTCCCAGACGGAGTCAGTCTGCCTGAGGAGATCAAACGTCGTGAGGACCGGCTCGCGGCGATGGCGAAGGCCAAGAGCAAGATTGCGGCGCGGGCCGCCGAGCGCCATGCACGCGAGCAGCACGAGTATGAACAGAAACTGGCCGCGCGCGCGGCCAAGCAAGAGCGCACCGGCAAGAAACCTGGGGGCAAGCCGCCCGGGGCACCCCCCTCCGGGCCCAAGGCCACCGACCAGATCAACCTCACCGACGAAGACTCGCGCATCATGCCGGTTGCCGGTGGCGGCTTTGAGCAAGCGTATAACGCCCAGGCTGCAGTGGACGCTGCCACGATGCTGGTGATTGGCACCGGGGTGACACAGGCGCCCAACGATAAAGAGCAGATCGCACCGATGCTCGAAACGCTCGCGGCCCGGCAGCAGCCGCTCGGAGCGGTTAAGTGCCTGATTGCCGATACGGGCTTTTATAGCGAGAAGAACATCCAGGCGTGTGAATCGGCGAAGATCGAAGCGCTGATTGCGGTGGCGCGCGATGAGCATCATCCGGGCTGGCGCGAGCGCCACAGCGAACCGGCGCCATTGCCTGAGAATGCGAGCGCGGCACAAGCGATGTCGCATCGCTTGAAGACCAAGGCCGGACGCGCGCTCTACGCATTGCGCAAGCAAACGGTTGAGCCTGTATTCGGGATCATCAAGTCGGTAATGGGATTCCGGCAGTTCTTGCTGCGCGGACTGGACAAGGTGCGCGGTGAGTGGAGTCTGGTTTGCCTGGCGTGGAATTTGAAACGCATGGCCGTATTGCGTCCAAAATTCGAATAGAAGGCGAAATGACTGCGAAAACCCGCGAAAACGCAAAGCCAATGGCATTTATGGCTTACTTTTCTAGAAATTCAATTTCTTTACACTGCTTCGCTTGTTCAAGTCCGACAGGCTGCTAGAAGCCCACCGGGGCGCCGACATTGGTGTTGGCGATGCTGATGGTCTGCGACTGCGCGCCGGCGCCGGCACGGAAGTTGCCCAGGTTGATGGTGCCCGGTAGGGATGCGGGGCTGGGTTGGGCTACTTGATACACGTTGCCCGATACGTTGATGGCTTGTGAGCCTGCCGCTAGTGCTGCCAGACCGCTGTTGCCGTTGGCGCCAGTGCCGTCGCTCTGATACGCCAGGGTCGCGGTGCCGCTCTTGGCACCCGCGGTAGCCGTATCGACACGCACCGACATCGCCGCACTGTTAGCACCGCCGGCGATGAGGTTGGTTACCGCACCGCCGTTGGTGGTGACACCGCCGGTGGTGCCCGAGAAGCTGGCATTCAGGGCTTCGGAGAACGCACCCGCAGCGGCCGTGTTGTTCACCGTCAGCGCTTGGCTATTGCTGCCACCGATGCGTTGGTTGGCGATGGTCACCGGGCTCGGTGTGGCGCTGCCGACAGCGGCGTTGTAGACGTTG
>JAYUNL010000184.1:0-2539 GCA_043761745.1 Rhodocyclaceae bacterium | reverse complement strand
CTTTGTCGGTCAAAACAAGTCGAACACTGCGCTTATCAATCTGTGACCGCTCGCTCTTCAGATAGGCTTGGGCTTCGAGGTTTTTGATTGTCTGCGATGCCGTACCCCGGGTGGTGCCATGGAAAGCGGCGAAGGCGGAGGGGGTTCGCGAGAAGCGGTTGGCCCGCGAGAAGTATCTGAGCACAGCCCATTGCGCCGCAGTCAGCCCCTCACCGGATGCTATACGCCCCAAGTGTAAGACCAGTTCAGCGATGGCCCGACTGTCCATTTTTAGCTCGTTGCCCATTCCAATATAGTAGCGTATAACAGGTGCATTGACAAGAGTTTTAGTTTCGATTCGATACTAATTTTATACCGAGAAGAGGCGCTCCAAACATCCGCTGTAACTCGAGGTAACCAATAAAACCAGGCTGAAACCGCTCGACCGGCGTGCCGATCGATGTGCGATTAAAAACAGGTTGAATGCAATGAAGGCTATTAAAGATTTTTTCAGAAGCCTATCGCTTCTGAAGCTGATCGAGGACCTGGCACTGACTGGCAGGTCTAGATTCTGGCGCAAGATCACGTTCAAAACCTGGAGGAGAAGACGCCCTTCTCCTCACGCTTTCGCGGTTTGCCCGCGTTGCGCAGTTACCCGTATGGCGAAGCGCGTTGCATCGCGTGCAAACTCTGCGAAACGGTCTGTCCGGCGCTGGCAATCACGATTGAGTCCGAGCAGCGCGCAGACGGTTCACGTCGCAGCACGCACAATGACAGTGACATGAGCTTTATGTATTCCCGTAATCTTATCGAACTTGGGAGAATGACCATGAGCATGAACGTAACGCAAAAGCTGATCAAGTCGCATCTGATGCACGGCGCCATGAAGCCCGGCGAGGAGATCGGGATCTGCATTGACCAGACGCTTACCCAAGACGCCACCGGCACGCTGGTGATGCTGGAGCTGGAGGCGATGGACCTGGACCGGGTAAAGACTGAGGTTAGCGTCCAGTACGTTGACCACAACATTATCCAAGAGGACTTCAAGAACCCTGATGACCACCTTTTCCTGCGCAGCGCCTGCCAGCGATTCGGGGTGTGGTATTCGCGGCCCGGCAACGGGGTGAGTCATCCGTGCCACCAGGAAAATTTCGGCAAGCCGGGCAAGACGCTCCTTGGCTCTGACAGTCATACGCCGGCCGGCGGCGCGATTGGCATGCTGGCGATCGGCGCTGGCGGGCTGGAAGTGGCGCTGGCAATGGCGGGTGAGGCGTTCTTTACGCGTATGCCCCTGATCTGGGGCGTGAGGCTCACCGGCAGCCTGCCGGACTGGGTGAGCGCTAAGGACGTGATCCTGGAGATGTTGCGCCGCCACGGCGTGGAGGGCGGACTTGGCCGGATCGTCGAGTACTACGGACCGGGGCTAGCCACGTTGAGCGCGATGGATCGGCACGTCATCGCCAACATGGGCGCCGAGCTGGGCGCGACCACCACTGTTTTCCCTTCCGATCAAGAGGTGCGCCGCTTCCTGCGCGCCTGGCAGCGCGAAGAAGACTGGGTCGAGCTGGTCGCGGATACGGACGCGACCTACGACGTGTACGAAGAGATAGATCTGTCCAGCCTGGTGCCGCTGATCGCCATGCCGTCCAGCCCGGGGAATGTACGCCCGGTCAGCGAAGTCGCCGGCGAGCGGATCTATCAGGCGTATATCGGCTCGTCGGCCAATCCCGGCTACCGCGACTTCGCCGTTTCCGCGATGATGGTGCAGGGTCGGCGCGTGAATGACCGCGTGTCATTCGACATCAATCCCACGTCCCGGGCGCAGCTCGAAGCGCTGGTGCGCGACGGCCACATCGCTCACCTGCTGCACGCTGGCGCACGGCTGCACCAGGCCGGTTGCAACGGCTGTATCGGCATGGGCCAAGCACCGGCCACGCATGAACTTTCTTTGCGCACGGTGCCGCGCAACTTCCCTGGCCGCTCCGGTACGCGTGAGGACAAGGTGTGTCTGGTCAGCCCGGAGACCGCCACGGCGTCGGCGCTGACCGGCGTGATTACCGACCCGCGCACGCTCGGCATCGCCTACCCACGCATCGCGGACCCCGACGACCCGATCCTCAACCGCGAGATGTTCATGTCGCCGTTGCCGCTTGAAGAGGCGCTGCAAGTGGACCTCTTGAAGGGTCCGAACATTGCTTCACTGCCGACCTTCGAGCCGCTGCCGGATGAGATCGAAGTGCCAGTTTTGCTCAAGGTGGCGGACGATATTTCCACCGATGAGATCATGCCGCCCGGCCTGCGGGTGTTGCCGTTTCGCAGCAACATTCCCAAGATCGCCGAGTTCTCGTTCGATAGGATCGATCCCCCCTACTTCGCGCGCGCCAAGAAAGTACCGGGTCACATGGTGGTGGGCGGAAGCAATTACGGCCAAGGTTCGAGCCGCGAGCACGCCGCACTGGGCCCACAGTATCTCGGGCTGCGCGCGGTTCTGACCAAGGGCTTTGCACGGATTCACTCGCAAAACCTGATCAACTTCGGCGTGCTGCCGCTGACCTTCATC
>JAYUNL010000183.1:0-58460 GCA_043761745.1 Rhodocyclaceae bacterium | reverse complement strand
TGTAATGTTGCCGGTTTGCCTGCCATCGCGTAGCCCTTCCAACATTGTGAACGTATCAAGAGCTTACGCCGGCTTCTTTGTTACGTGAACAGCATTGGGTCTGCCCCCATTATGAGGGTTTCAATCCGCACCCGGCCCGAGGGCCGGGTGATGCAGCGGGCTTGTGGCCCACTGATATACAACACATTTTCTGGGTACTTGCGCGAACCTGGCAAACGGGATGCAAACATCGCGCACACTCTCGATCCATGCTCCCAATTTTCCCTTCGAATCAGTGCCAATCCCCGAACGCGAACCTTTCCGCATTTCGCCATCACTTCCGGTTCGCGCTGGCATCATTTTATACGACCAAAGGGCCATCAAAGCTGACTGCACGAAAGCGGCCATATTCCTTGACGCGCAGGCTGACTGGCTCAGTGAGGCGGTAAAGACGCAGAGAATCTTCCTGGCGAAATCGGATAGTCCATTTCTTTGGCACGCTGAAAAAAATAGTAGTCGAAATATCTTGTCATTGCCTCCGGGCCAAGCAGATTGTCATCAAATGCTGTGCGATTCTGCTCAAACTCACCAAGAATTCTTAGGGCGACATCACGCCCCATGCGGATATCGATCAGCCTGTCGATTCGCTCATCCGCCGGATTGATGACATGTACACGACCCACGGTGCGGCGCCCATTTCGATTGCATCGCCCTGCGGCCTGGGCAATCGAATCCAGCCCGGCGACGTAGCGTATAACGGAGCCGAAATCTACGTCGACGCCGGCCTCGATCAACTGCGTACTGATGCAAAGCGTAGGGGCACCCGCGTCCAGTCGTTCGCGAATTTCGGCCAGTACTTTACGCCGGTGCGCCGGACACATTGAAGTACTCAGGTGGTAAATCGCGCCGTCGGCACGGCGCACACACGTCCGATAAAGCGTCTGGGCGGACTTGCGCGTGTTAACGATAATGAGGCAACTGCCGTCACGCGCTATTTCCTCGCCAGCGAGTGTGGCAACGTCGTCATTTGTCCAGCCTCCGGCCTGATGACGAGCGCGAACTTCAGTTCGCTTGAGCACGGAAAAGAGACGCTTTACGTCTGGGATGATTTCGTCGCTTAACTGGAATCTTGCTGCGCCCTTTTTTGGATCGACCGCATTCAGCAATGGCTGGGTGGCCGTGCACAAGACAACGCTGCTGCCGCAGTGCTCGACCAGGAAGTTAATCGCGTTGTTGAACATATGGATGCAGCGTAATGGCACAGTCTGCGCCTCATCAAAAATGATAACCGCATTGGCCAACTGGTGCATCCGGCGAGCACTACGCGTACCCGCTCCGAACAAAGTTTCGAGCAACTGGACACTGGTGGTGAAGACCACCGGCGCGTCCCAGCTCTCCGAAAGAATCTTGGCGCGCCAAGTCTGTTCATCAGGCGTGAGGTTGGAATGATGCTCAAGAACGACGCTGCCTGATTCGACGTTGTCACCGGCGGGTTCAAGAATGCGTCGCACGACATCAGCGTTTTGATCGATGATCGAGGTGAACGGGATGACATAAATCACTCGGTCCAGCCCATACCGCTTTGCATGGTGCAAGGCGAAGCGCAGGCTGGCCAGCGTTTTCCCGCCTCCTGTTGGCACTGTAAGCGTGAAAAGCCCTTGCTTACGTTCTGCCGCAAGTCGGCAATGCTCGGATATCTCTCGACGTAACCCATCAATGGGGTTGGCGTCCGGGAAGTTTTTAAGATGAGTTTCGAGATGGCCTAATAATTTTTCCCAGCTTGGGTATCGCCCCTGATTTCGCAAATGCCGAGCGTGTGGCTGCTCGAAGTCGGCGGTATCGAGACGGTCGGCATCGATCAGACAACTGAACAGAAAGCGAACCAGCAGTCCAAGTTTGAACTGAACGATCACGTCGCTTCTTCCTGCGCGATGCTCCAATTGAACAATACTTCGTGTTATTTTCTGGAGAGGGTCAGAGAAATTTTCGCCATCGATGAGTTCGGCAAGTCTGCTCGACACGGATGCGTCGACTTGGGCAAGTGCTTCATCAAGGTGAGCGCCCTGCTCCGCCTTGCTGATCCGACGGGTGAAGTTGTCTTGACCCTCTGGAGTTACACAATCAATCAAACCGGAATGGTGCGAGGCGATACACAGCGCAAGTATTTGTCCGGAAAGCTGTCCAAGCGGACCGCTCTTTGACAGTTGTCGCCAGATGAATTGTGCGCCCGCTGTCGAATGGTCAATGCGTCCCCGAAGCTGCTCCGCGTTCACAAAATCATCGGCGTCCTGGTCAATAAGACCGACGGCAGACCCAAGATAGTCCTGAAACGCCTTGCTGTATTTGCCAAGATCGTGCAGCAGGCCAAGAACCTCGCCAGCGGCCTCAAGGCGCGCCGAGCACGCACCCTCATCCGTGAATAGCCTGAGTTTTGACACATTTTGGGCTGACAGCCGTCCGACTGCTTGAAGATGGCTTGCCAAAGACTGAATCGCGCCATCGGCCTCGCGCCGATGTGCGATGAACTGTCGGGAAGATTGTCCTGGCTGTCGCATGATGTATAGATAGCTCCGTCCGCCATTATGGGGCGGGTCAGGCTCACCAGGCGAGCCTGTCAAACTAATATTTTGATGAGGTTATGCGCACCACAGGACCATGTGCTTTAGGCTTTTTTCAGTTCCGCGATTAGCAATCGCTCGATCTCGCCGGAAAACACCATCGCCAGATGACCGATGCCCGCCAGCGGCACATTGCTCGCGCCTTCCAGCCGCGCGCTGTCCTGCGGCATGACGTAGTTGTCGTGGCAACTGTAGATGGCCACGCTGTCGTCCGGCAGCGGCACGGCGCCCGGCGCATTCAGCGCAGCGAGCCAGGCGCTGCCGGGGCGCATTTGCGCACCATTGAGGCCCATGGCCAGATGCGCCAATTCGCTGCCGTGATGCGGCGAGCCTAGCGTGATGAGTTTCGCCACGCGCCCCACGCCGTGCCGGCGCAAATAGGCGCGTGCCACCAGGCCGCCCATGCTGTGCCCCACCAGCGCAATCCGCGCAGCGCCCGTCGCGGCGCAGAGTGCCTCGATGTTTTGCGCCACCTGCGGCACATAGCTATCGATATCTGCGAACATCGGCTCCAGATCCAGCGTCGCCACCTGGAGACCGGTGCGCGCCAGCCGCGCTTGCAGCCACCACCACGCGGCGCGATTGCATTGATAGCCGTGGATCAAAAGCACGGGCAGAGACGCTGACTGTCGAGCAATGGCTTGCGCGCTCACGCGCCGCGCGAAGAATGGGATGAGCAGGCTGAACAAAACAACAAACGAGAGATACTCCTCAAGCAGCATGCGCAGCGCCCGCCCCCAGCCTATGCGCCTGTCCGGCGGTGCGGCTGCGGCATAACGCCGCGCGAACAAAAACGTGATGGCTATCACCAAGGCGCGGCCCGACAGCGCCAGCAGCAGCACCGTCGCGCCCACGCAGCCCGCCGGCGCTGCAAAAAAGCGCAGCAGCGCATAACTCACCAGCGCATAGAAAGCCAGCTCGCAAGCCAGAACCCATCGCATCACATTTGCTGTCATGTCGTCACCCTAAATACCTCATACGTCGAAGGCAAAAACCATTTAGCCACGGATGAACACGGATAAACACGGATGAACCGAGATTATTTTGCCGTCCGCCGCAAACCACGCGCCTAGTCAGCACACCGAGCGTCGTGCTCACCTTCATCAAATACGGCGCGCGCAACACCCTCATCACCAATCCGCGCAACATTCCGGCCTTCGTGCAGAAACTGCGAAAGGCGCCGTTTTTAGTCATTATCGGTGTGAATACGCTTTTCAACGCGCTGCTCAACGCGACCGGCAAATCGCGCCGTGCGCAACGTATAGCGACGTAGGCATATCATCTGGCTTTCACCCACCAGAAAGGAGTTCTGTAATGGCCACCAAAAAAGAACCGGCTGCTCCCGTGCCTCAAGTAGCCCAAACAGACTGGTTTCTTCAATCCTTGGTTGCGATGGCCAACAGGTCCAATCTCGAAATTGGCATCACGTTGCAGGTGAGTGGAATGCTCGTTTCTGGCAGCCTGGTCAGTGGCAAAAAATACTTCGAAGGATTCGCGGAGGACTTTTCAAGTCCGTTCGCTGCGGACCCAGAGGCCGCCGAATCCATCAAAGCCAGCTATTCTTCCTATGGTGAACTCTACAAGAAGGACGCCGACGCCGAAGGCGTGAGCCTGCCACCGCAGTACGTTCACCTGAAGAATGCACGTTTTTTCAACACCACCGGCAACACCATACCCGGCAACAAAGGCATGTGGTGGCGCGGGCGCATAGGCGCCGTGGGTGGCTTCTCATTAGGCAGTCTCAGCACTGAAAGCACCTGACCTTTCAGGCACTGGGTAGCAGCAGCCACGCCGCAAGCGTCAGACACATCGTTGTCCAGAACACCACAGCATCGGGATTGACGCGCCCAGGCTGGCTTATTGCTGCAAGGATTTTCATGTTGGCCTCCTGTGGATAGTGAGACCATGTTAGACGCCGTGAGGCTCAGGGCGTGAGCCAGTCCTCATACTGCGTCAGAGCTACTTGCAATTCCGCCGCGACTTCACGCTTCAAAGCCGCTGGCGCAAGCACTTCGACTGAAGCACCGTAGCGCAGAATGTCCATCACCAGCTCGCGGCTGTCGGAGTAAGGCACTTCGAGGAGATAGCTGCCGTCGCCCAGATAGCGTGTGCGCTGACGCGGATGCCATTGTTCCTGGGCTATCCAGCGCGCGCGTTCGGCTGAAAACCTGAGTTTTGCCCAAGCGACTTTTTTCCCAGAGAAAATGCCGTAGCCCGCACCCAACACTGCGTCCAACGTTTTCGCCGGCACGTTCTTGGCCGGTTGCTCGATGATTTCGGCGCGGCGTATCGCATCCACCGCGAAACTGCGCAGGTCGTTACGCAGATGGCACCAGGCGTCGAGATACCAGTTGTCGCGGTAATGCACCAGGCGCTGCGGCGAGATTTCGCGCTCGATCACTTCGTCGCGGGTCCGCACGTGATGCGAAATCAATACCCTTTTTCGCCTTAGCAGCGCCGAACCAACCGCCGCGAAATGATCCAGCGCCACACGCCGCGCCGCCATGCCGAGGATGCGGATGCGCTTGTGGATTTCATCAGTGGCATTGTCGGCCGTGCCGAGTAGCGCTTTCAGCCGCGCCAGCAGCGGCTGGATATGCGGCCCGAGCAGGCCGCCGCTATCCAGGCCCATCAAGAGATGCTGCATGGTCAGCAGCGCATGCACTTCTTGCGCGGAGAACCACAAACCCGGCAACTCGTATTGGGCCGCACCGCGCTCCGGCCCGGCGAAGCAATAACCCCCCGCCTCCCTATCCCAGATGATGGGCGCGTTGAGACGGTTGCGCATGTATTCCAGATCGCGCTTCAAGGTCGCGCGCGAGACTTCGAGCTTCGCCATCATCTCGTCGAAGCGAACGAACTTGCGCTCATTCAGCATCTGGTCAATGCGGTAAAAACGTTCGGTGCGATCCATGGTGTAGTCGACGCGGTGGCTCAAGCAATGAGCCCGCATTATGCCTGTTGTCCTGTTGCCCTTGCGCTGCCATACGCCCTCGCCTAGACTGGAAGCACCGGATCGTCCGGACTTTCATCAAGCCAAGCGCATAGGAGACTCACATGTCAGAAAGCGTTTATAAAATCATCGAAGTGATCGGCACCAGCAAGACCTCGTGGGAGGATGCGGCGAATCGGGCCGTGAAGGCCGCCAACCTGAGTGTGAGAGACCTGCGCATCGCCGAAGTCATGAAGCTCGACATGGTGATCGAAGCCGGCGCCATCGCGCTCTACCGGGCACGCGTGAGCCTCTCATTCAAATACGAGATCGAAGCCAAACCCAAGGCGAAAAAGAAGGGCAAATAATGGCGCAACGTCCGCGTCCCGCAGCGACAGCCTCATCCGCAATTCGGCGCGCTGCGCGCGGACGTCCCACTCTGCGCCCGTCACACCGGCCCCATGTAGTGGCCTGCTTCGTAAATATCAGTACATGAAAGCGCGTCTTTCGGGCTGTGGCGGCGTTGCGAATCCGCGCGATAGGCAGAGCTATCGCTGTGGTTCGCGCCTAACCACAACCCGAAATCCATCACTTTCATTCAGTACTGTTATTTACGAAGCAGACCACTAGCGAGTTAAAGCATGGATTTATTCGATATCCGCCGCGACAATTTACGTCTGGCCACCATCGCCGCGCTGGCTCAGGCCACGGCCACCGAGCCCGCGCTGCTGAGCCAACTCCTCACGCCAGAATCGGGTGCCAGGGTGGAAGATGCGCTGGCACGAAAGATCGAAGTGCAGCTTGGCCTGGAAGCTGGCTGGATGGATCGCAGCCATCCGGCGGATACGAAAGAACAGCAATTGCAAACACTGATCAATCGCGCTGCTGGCTTGAGTGCCACACAGTTGCAGCATGTCACCGCCCTGGTGGAAAGCGCCGTGCATCTCGGCGATACCAGCCCAGTCGATACTTCGAAGCCTGGCACAGCGTAGTAATCGGAATAGCTCAGGCCGGATCTGATTACTGTGATTTCAACTATGCCGACAACATGTCTCGGCCTAGTAACAACAAAGCCTCCAGTTCATGGAGGCTTTGCGGGTAGTCTGAAGCGCGACCTAATCCAAGTCTAGGCACTTATTTGCTTCAGGCCTGTGGCGGCGCCGGTTCGGCACCTTCGGCGGCTGCCTTCATGGACAGGCGCACACGGCCTTTGTCGTCGGCCTCCAGCACCTTGACCTTAACGACCTGGCCTTCCTTGAGGTAATCCGAGACCTGATTGACGCGCTCGTTGGCGATCTGTGAGATGTGCAGCAGGCCGTCCTTGCCCGGCAGGATGCTGACGATAGCGCCGAAATCCAGCAGGCGCAGCACGGTGCCTTCATAGACGCGGCCGACTTCCACTTCCGCCGTGATGTCCTCGATGCGCTTCTTGGCCAATGCACCGCCTTCGGCGCTGACTGAGGCGATGGTGATGGTGCCGTCGTCATTGATATCGATTACCGCGCCGGTTTCTTCGGTCAGCGCGCGGATCACCGAACCGCCCTTGCCGATCACGTCGCGGATTTTCTCCGGATTGATCTTCATGGTGATGAGGCGCGGCGCATAGGTGGAGACCTCGCCGCGCGCTTCGGCCATCGAGTTCTTCATCAGACCGAGAATATGCAGGCGCGCTTCATTGGCCTGCGACAGCGCAACCTTCATGATCTCTTTGGTAATGCCCTGGATTTTGATGTCCATCTGTAAGGCAGTGACGCCCTGCTCGGTACCGGCCACCTTGAAATCCATGTCGCCGAGGTGATCTTCATCGCCGAGGATATCGGTCAGCACAGCAAAGCGATTGCCTTCTTTGATCAGGCCCATGGCGATGCCGGCGACGTGCGCCTTGAGCGGCACGCCGGCATCCATCATGGCCAGCGAGGCGCCACAAACTGAAGCCATAGAACTGGAGCCGTTCGACTCAGTGATTTCCGACACCACGCGCATCGAGTAGCTGAACTCCTCGATCGAGGGCAGCACCGCCAGCAAGGCGCGCTTGGCCAGCCGGCCGTGGCCGATTTCGCGGCGCTTGGGGCTGCCCACGCGGCCAGTTTCGCCGGTGGCGTAAGGGGGCATGTTGTAATTGAACATGAAACGGTCTTTGTATTCGCCTTGCAGCGCGTCGATGATCTGCTCGTCGCGGCCGGTGCCCAAGGTGGCCACCACCAAGGCCTGCGTCTCGCCACGCGTGAACAGCGCCGAGCCGTGGGTGCGCGGCAGCACGCTATTGCGAATGGCGATCGGACGCACGGTGCGCGTATCGCGACCGTCGATGCGCGGCTCGCCGTCAAGAATCTGGTTGCGCACGATCTTGGCTTCGATATCGAAGAAAATATTCTTGACGTGGTTCACATCCGGTGTGCCGTCACCTTGGCAAACTTCATCGATCACGCGCTTGCGCAGCGCGCCGATTTTCTCGCTGCGCAATTGCTTCTGGGTCAAACGATATGCCTCGCGCAGTTCCGCCTCGGCCATGCCGACGATACGCGCGATCAGCGCTTCGTCCTTGGCGGGGGGCGTCCACTTCCATTCCGGCTTGCCGGCGACTTCCACCAGCTCGTTGATGGCCTGAATGGCGACGCGCATCTGCTCATGGCCGAACACTACGGCGCCCAGCATGATTTCCTCGGAGAGTTGCTGGGCCTCCGATTCCACCATCAGCACGGCGGCTTCGGTACCGGCGACAACCAGATTCAGCGCACTCTCCTTGAGTTCCGACATGGTCGGGCACAGCACGTACTGGCCGTTGATGTAGCCAACGCGCGCGGCGCCGATGGGGCCATTGAAGGGGATGCCGGAAATCGACAAGGCGGCGGATACGCCGATCAAGGCCGGAATATCCGGATCGATTTCCGGATTGCTCGACAGCACGGTAACGACGACCTGCAAGTCGTTATAAAGGCCATCCGGAAAGAGCGGACGAATCGGACGGTCGATCAGGCGCGAGGTGAGAATTTCCTTCTCCGAAGGACGGCCTTCGCGCTTGAAGAAACCACCGGGAATGCGGCCGGCGGCATAGACCTTTTCCATGTAATCGACGGTCAGCGGGAAGAAGTCCTGACCGGGCTTGGCGTCCTTGGCGATGACCACGGTCGCAAGAACGACGGTTTCTTCCATGCTGACCAGCACAGCGCCGTTAGCCTGGCGAGCAATCTCGCCGGTTTCCAGCGTCACGGTATGGGCGCCGTAGGTGAAGCTTTTCTTAAATGGAGTAAGCAAGGGAGTTCCTTTCATCAGCGAGGGTGCGGACCGGCGCAATCGCCGGGCGCCCCAGAAACAACAAAGCCGGCGCGGCCAAGTAGGCGGCGCCGGCGTAATGGATGATGCCCGCCATAGCGATGGGCATGCGAATCCGCCGTCTTACTTGCGCAGACCGAGGCGCTCGATCAGCGCGCGGTAACTATCCGCGTTGGTACGCTTCAGGTAATCGAGCAGGCTGCGGCGCTGGCTCACCATGCGCAACAGACCGCGGCGCGAGTGGTGATCCTTGACGTGCTCCTTGAAATGCCCGGTGAGATCGTTGATGCGGTGGGTCAGTAATGCGATTTGCACTTCGGACGAACCCGTGTCGCCCTGGGTGCGCTGGTAGTCGGCCACAACTTTGGCCTTGTCAGCGGTAGTAAATGCCATGTTTTTTATCTCTCAAACACTGTTGAATGGAAGAGTGCCGCCCCGGTTTGATAGAGCGCTGCACTCCGAACGCTACGACTCTTGGAAGCTTGGAATCTTGGAAGCTGGGAATCTTAATTTCGCACGCCTGACGGACGAACGAAGCCGCAGATTATACCCGCGCGGGACGCCAACCGCAATTCAAACAGAGGCGTTCAATCAGCTCCTGGCGCCTCAGCCACCACCACCCGCTCGGGCGCCACGCAACCATCGGCCAGGCGCCTGCCCAGGCCGAGAAACTGGTTGTCGGCATAAACCTTGACTGACCCTTCCAGCGCCGCCGTACCGGCCTCGCTCACAGCGACGGACTGCCCATGGCCAAAGCGCCGCGCCGCCTCGGCGTCCAACATGATTTGGGGCAGATCCGGCAAGAGTCCGTCCATAGGCTGCAAGGCGGCGTCGCGCGCCGCAGGCGACAAAGCTTCGAGCGCTTCCAGGGTAATGGCATCTTTAAGGCTGAGGCTGCCGATGCGTGTGCGCCGCAGGGCCGTCAAATGGGCGCCGCAGCCCAGCGCCGCGCCTATGTCCTCGGCCAGGGTGCGTATGTAGGTGCCCTTGCTGCAACCGACCACAACGCGCAAGACACTGTGCGCATAATCCACCAGCGTCAGCGAGTGTATCGTGACAGGCCGCGCCTGACGTTCAAGCTCCACGCCCTGGCGCGCATATTCGTAGAGGGGTTTGCCATCGCGCTTCAGGGCTGAATACATGGGCGGCACCTGCAAGATGTCGCCGGTGAAACGCAGCAATGCGGCCGCGATGTCTTCGGCGCTGACCGCGACAGGCCGTTGCTCCAAGATGACGCCTTCGGCATCGCCGGTATCGGTGCGCACGCCTAGACCTATGCTAGCTTCATAGCACTTGTCGGCGCCCAGCAAGCCGCTGGCGAACTTGGTAGCCTCGCCGAAGCACAGCGGCAAGAGGCCTGTCGCCATGGGGTCCAGCGTACCGGTGTGGCCGGCCTTGGCGGCGTTGAATAACCAGCGGGCTTTTTGCAAGGCGGCGTTGGAACTCATCCCGCCCGGTTTGTCGAGCAGCAATACGCCATTGACGCGGCGACGCAGCTTCTTGGTGGCTTGGATCAAGACTCGGAATGCTTTTTGTCGGACTGTAACGCCTCGTCGATGAGACGCGACAAACGGTCGCCGCGCTCCACCGAGGCGTCATAGACAAAGTGCAGCTCTGGCAAAGTGTGGATGCGCACGCGCCGCCCCAACTCGCGACGCAGGAATCCGCTGGCGCGACGCAGGCCGTGTTCGATCTCCGGCAAGGCCTCCGCGCCGGCGAGCGAGGTGAAGAAGACTTTGGCGTGAGCGTAATCGGCCGTCAACTCAACGCCGGTCAACGTGATCAGCCCGACGCGCGGGTCTTTCAGTTCGAGGCGGATCAGCTCGGCCAACTCACGCTGGATTTGCTCCGCGACGCGGCTGCTGCGGGAAAACTCTTTAGGCATGATCGACCGTCGCAGCTTTCCTGCAACTTACAGCGTCCGCGCGACTTCCTGAATTTCGAAGACTTCGAGTTGATCACCAAGCTCGATGTCGTTGTAGTTCTTCAGGCTGAGGCCGCATTCAAAGCCGGCTTTGACATCGCGTACATCGTCCTTGAAGCGCTTGAGCGAATCCAGTTCGCCGGTCCACACCACGACGTTAGCGCGCAGCAGACGAACCTGCGAACCGCGTTTGACCTGTCCGTCCAGCACGTAACAGCCGGCCACCGCGCCCACACTGGAGATGCGGAACACCTGGCGGATTTCCACCAGGCCGATGACTTGTTCTTTCTTCTCCGGTGTAAGCATGCCGGACATCGCCGCTTTCACTTCGTCGACGGCGGCATAAATGATGTTGTAGTAGCGAATGTCTACGCCAAGACTCTCGGCCAGTTTGCGCGACTGGGCGTCGGCGCGTGTGTTAAAGCCGATGATGACCGCCTTGGAAGCCGAAGCGAGGTTCACGTCGGATTCGCTGATGGCGCCCACGGCGGCATGAATGATGTTGACCTTGATCTCGTCGGTGGAGAGCTTCTGCAAGGACTGCGCCAAGGCTTCCTGCGAACCCTGCACGTCGGCCTTGACGATGAGCGCCAGGCTTTGAACTTCGCCTGCACCCATCTGCTCCAACACCGTTTCCAGCTTGGCTGCCTGCTGCTTGGCGAGCTTCACGTCACGGAACTTGCCTTGGCGGAACAGCGCAATTTCGCGTGCCTTGCGCTCGTCGCCGAGAACCACCACTTCGTCACCGGCCATGGGCACATCAGCCAGACCCTGAATTTCCACGGGTATCGATGGGCCGGCGGTATCCAGTGCCTTGCCATTCTCATCCAGCATGGCGCGCACACGACCAAACACCGCGCCGGCGAGCACAATGTCGCCACGCTTCAAAGTACCGGATTGCACCAGCATCGTCGCCACCGGGCCGCGGCCCTTGTCCAGCCGCGATTCGATGATGAGACCGCGCGCCGGCGCATCGACAGGCGCCCGGAGCTCCAGTACTTCCGCTTGCAGTAGCACCTGCTCAAGCAGATCGTCAATGCCGACGCCCGTCTTGGCGGAGACGGCCACAAACGGCGAATCGCCACCGTATTCTTCCGGCACGACGCTCTCGGCCACCAACTCCTGCTTGACGCGATCCAGATTGGCATCCGGCTTGTCTATTTTGTTGACCGCCACCACCAGCGGCACATTAGCAGCCTTGGCGTGATGTATGGCTTCCTTGGTCTGTGGCATGACGCCATCATCGGCGGCGACGACCAGAATAACGATATCGGTGGCCTTGGCGCCGCGCGCGCGCATGGCCGTGAAAGCCTCGTGGCCCGGCGTGTCAAGGAAGGTGACCATGCCGCGCGCGGTTTCAACGTGATAGGCGCCGATATGCTGGGTGATGCCGCCCGCTTCGCCATGCGCCACGCGTGCCTTGCGGATGTAGTCAAGCAGCGAGGTCTTGCCGTGGTCGACGTGGCCCATCACCGTGACGACCGGCGCGCGCGGCAGCAGCACCAGTTCGCCGTGCGAGCCCTGGGCCTCGGCCAGCATTGAGTCAGCGTCGTCCAGTTTAGCGGCCTTGGCGACGTGGCCCATTTCTTCGACGATGATCATCGCCGTTTCCTGATCCAGCACCTGATTGATGGTGACCATGCTGCCCATCTTCATGAGCATCTTGATGACCTCGGCCGCCTTCACCGCCATCTTGTGCGCAAGTTCCGCGACGGAAATCGTCTCCGGCACCATCACCTCACGCACGATAGGCTCAGCCAGCATTTGCGCTGGTGCCGGCTCATCGTGATGGTGACGATTACGACCACCGCCTTTGGCGCCGCGCCAGCCAGAACCAGCGCCGGTATCACCGCGTGTCTTGATGCCACGCCGCTTGGCGGCATCGTCTTTCCATGTCGTGGTGGCGGGCTTCTTCGGTTTCTCCGCCTTCTTCTCGACCTTGCCGGTGGGCTTGTGCAGCGTGCCCGTGGTCGGCGCTGCCGCAACTTCCTGCGGCTTGGCCCCTGCCGTCCCTTCAGTCGCTTCGGCAACTGGGGGGGCGACCGCCGGCGCTTGCTGAGCAACCAGTCGTTGCTCGGCCTCCACGCGCACCTTGGCCTCACGCCCCTGTTTTTCCTTCAGTTCCGAAGCCTGGCGCGCCAGCAAGTCTGATTGCTTTTGCGACTCCAACTCCCGCTTGGTTTGCTCTGAAATGTTGTTGCCGGCCGGAACGAGTGCGGGCTGAGGCGCGGGCGGAGGTGCGGCTTCAACCACGGGCTGAGTTTCATCGCGTTTGACGAAGACTCGCTTCTTGCGCACTTCCACCTGAATGGTGCGGGCCTTGCCAGACGAATCCGACTTCTTGATTTCAGTCGTTTGTTTGCGCGTCAGGGTTATTTTTGACTTCGATTCCGTCGCCCCGTGCGACTTGCGCAGATAGTCGAGCAACCGCGTCTTGTCGCTATCGCTCAGGGTGTCGCTCTCGCCTTTTTTATCGACGCCCGCCTTCTGCAATTGCTCCAGCAGCGCCGCCGCCGGCATTTTCAGTTCGCTGGCGAACTGCATTACGCTCATCTGTGCCATATCAGTTCCTCGCGATCATTCGAACCAATGCGCACGCGCCGTGGTGATGAGATTGGTGGCCCGCTCATTGTCGACGCCGGTGATCTCCACCAGTTCGTCCACTGCTAAGTCCGCCAAATTGTCACGCGTGCGCACATTGGCGCGCGCTAGCTTGGCGGCCAGCGGTTTATCCATGCCTTCGAGGGTCAGCATATCCTCGGCGACGTTTTCCAGTTGTTCTTCATCGACGATGGCTTCGGTCAGCAGTACATTGCGCGCCCGGTTGCGCAATTCGTTGACCGTATCCTCGTCGAAGGATTCGACTTCGAGCATTTCGGTGATGGGTACGTAGGCGACTTCCTCGATGGTGGAAAAGCCTTCCTGAATGAGGATGTCGGCAACTTCCTGGTCGACGTCCAGCTTCTCCATGAATATCGCGCGGATGGAAGACGATTCCTCCTCGGTTTTCTTCTGTGACTCTTCCACCGTCATCAGGTTGATGGTCCAACCCGTCAGCTCGGAGGCGAGCCGCACGTTTTGGCCAGAGCGGCCAATGGCGATGGCGAGATTGTCTTCATCCACCACCACGTCCATGCTGTGTTTTTCCTCATCGACGACGATACTGCTCACGTCCGCCGGGGCCAATGCACCGATGACGAACTGCGCCGGATCGGCCGACCAGAGGATGATGTCGACGCGCTCGCCGGCCAATTCGTTGGTCACGGCCTGCACGCGCGAACCGCGCATGCCGACACAGGTGCCGATGGGATCGACGCGCGGATCGTTGGATTTGACGGCGATCTTGGCGCGCACACCGGGGTCGCGCGCGGCCGCTCTGATTTCCAGCAAACCATCTTCCATCTCCGGTACTTCCAACTCGAATAGGCGCATGATGAATTCCGGCGCCGTGCGCGACAGGATCAACTGCGGGCCGCGGGCCTGGCGGTCGATCTTTAGCAACAGCGCACGGCAGCGGTCGCCGATGCGAAGATTTTCCTTGGGGATCATTTGGTCGCGCGGCAGCACGGCCTCGATGCGACCGGCCTCGATGATGGCGTTGCCACGCTCGATGCGCTTGATGGTGCCGGTAACAAGATGCTCCTTGCGCTCGAGGAAGTCGTTCAGCACCTGCTCGCGCTCGGCGTCGCGTATCTTTTGCAGGATGACCTGCTTGGCCGCCTGGGCGCCAATGCGGCCGAAGTCGATGGGTTCCAGTTGCTCTTCGATGTATTCGTCGAGTTGCACGTCCGGCACGTCTGTCTGTGCTTCGCTCAACGCGATTTGCGCCTCCGGCGTTTCCACAAGGTCATCGGCAACCACCAGCCAGCGCCGGAACGATTCGAACTCACCGGATTCCCTGTCAACGGCCACGCGCACGTCGGCTTCCTCGCTGGTTTTTTTCTTGGTGGCTTGCGCCAATGCCGATTCAAGAGCCGCGAAAACGATTTCCTTGGCTACGTTTTTCTCACGCGCCAAGGCATCCACCAGCAACAACAACTCTTTGCTCATTTCGCTCCTCCAAATTCCTTGAGATTCGGCACCAGTCGGGCTTTTTCCACTTGGGCCAGCTCGAATGTGCGCATCACCCCGCCGCAGTCCAGCCGCAGCTTGTCGTCCTCGATACCGGCCAGCAGCCCGGTGAAATTACGTTGCCCATCCACGGCAAGTCGCAGTCGTAACTGCGCCTCTTGGCCGGTGAAACGTTCGAAATCCGCGCGTTTCTTCAGCGGCCGATCCAGGCCCGGTGACGACACTTCCAGCCTGTCGTAATCGACGCCTTCCACCTCGAACAAACGCGACAAATGATTACTGACCTGACTGCAATCCTCAATCGTGACGCCCACCTCCGGCGTCAGCGTATCGATGAATACCCGCAACAGCCGACCGCGCGGGCTGGTTTCGACATCCACCAGTTCGTAACCCAGACCGCTAACCGTCTGCTCAATGATTTTTGCTTGATCAGTTGCCACGAATTACCACAATAATCACGACCACAAATAAAAAATGGGCGAAACGCCCATGCTCGCCCACCCTCGCCCAACCTCTTTTTCTTTCTTCCTGGCTGAAGCTGCCCTGCTTAGGCGAAACCCTAAGCCAAGACCGGAAAACCGCGAAATTATAGCAGAAGACGCCAGCAAGAATCAATCACTTGCGCGCGTTGCTTCAGTCCGTGGGCAGGGCCTTGATGAGGCCGCGCACCTCCTCTTCGCTCAATTCCACGCACATACCACGCCTCAAACGGGGCGGCAGTGAGACCGGCCCGAAGCGCACGCGGATCAGCCGGCTGACCGTAACGCCAACGGCCTCGAACATACGACGTACTTCGCGGTTGCGGCCCTCATCGAGTATGACGTGATACCAGCGATTGGTGCCTTCGCCACCGCCCGAGACAAGCTGATTGAAATGGGCCAGGCCATCCTCCAGCTCCACGCCTTCCCGCAAGCGGGTCTCCTGCTCGGGCGACAACTCGCCAATGATGCGAACCGCATACTCGCGCTCAATCTCATAGCGCGGGTGCATGAGCCGGTTGGCCAGCTCGCCACTGCTGGTGAATAGCAGCAAGCCTTCGGTATTGAAGTCGAGCCGGCCGATGGCCACCCAGCGTCCGCCACCAATGCGGGGCAGATGATCGAACACCGAAGGACGGCCTTCCGGATCGGCGCGCGAGACAATTTCGCCTTCCTGCTTGTGGTAAAGCAACACGCGCGGCGCACGCGGCGCAAAGCGCAGATTGACCTGGCGCCCATTGGCGCGCACCCGGTCGCCAGGGCCGATGCGCTGCCCGATATGCGCCGGCTCCCCATTCACGATGACGCGCCCGGCGGCGATCCATTCCTCAATTTCACGACGCGAGCCTAGGCCAATCTGAGCCAGCAGCTTTTGCAATTTTTGCGGCTCGGCCTCCGGGTCCGCTCGAACAGCGCCGCGCTGACGACGGCCCGGCGGCGGTTCGCCGCGACCCGGCGCCCTGCCTGGCTGCTGGCCTGGCTCGGAGGCACTACGCGCTGACCGACCGGCGGGTTGGACATCCGGCTCGGGCGCTTGGCCGCTTGCGTTGTGTGTGTTGCGAGTATTGCGCGTAGACGTAGACGACGAACGTGACGGTAACGACGAGCGCGCACCGGCGTCGTCTTCGCGCGTCGGTTTGCCGGTTTTCGGCCGTAAAGGGCTACGTTTAGGTTTAGGACTACGCTTGGGCGGCATCGGCAAAATCGATCACTCTTTCTAGTTCGGTCAATGGCGGCAGTTCTGCCAGGCTGCGCAAATTCAGGTCGTCGAGAAATTTGCGCGTGGTTGCATAAAGTGCCGGCCGGCCGGGCGCATCGCGATGGCCGACGGCATCGATCCAGCCGCGCGCTTCCAGCGTCTTGAGTATGTTGGGTGACACAGCCACACCGCGGATGTCTTCGATGTCGCCGCGTGTCACGGGTTGGCGATAGGCGATGATGGACAGCGTCTCCAGCACCGCGCGCGAGTATTTTGGCGGCTTTTCGTTTTGGATGCGATCCAGATAGTACTGAAACTCCGGCCGCGTCTGGAAACGCCAACCGCCGGCGATTTGCACCAGCTCCACGCCGCGGCCAGACCAGTCGGCGCGCAGTTCGTCGAGCAGCACGCGCAGCGTATCGTTGTCAAATTCTTCGTCGAAAAGCACCCTGAGCTCGACAATTTGCAACGGTGCCGTGCTGGCCAGCAGCACGGTTTCGAGTATGCGCTTGTAGTCGTTAGTCGTGTAAGGTTGTGACATCGTTCGGCCCTATGGCATCGGACAGTTTGACGTAAATCGGTGCGAAAATCTCGCGCTGCGTAACCTCAATCAATCGCTCGCGCACCAGCTCCAGCACGGCGAGAAAACTCACCACCAAGCCTCCCACGCCCAGCGACAAATCGAAGAGCGCCGG
Organism: Rhodocyclaceae bacterium; assembly: GCA_043761745.1. Taxonomy (GTDB): domain Bacteria; phylum Pseudomonadota; class Gammaproteobacteria; order Burkholderiales; family Rhodocyclaceae; genus Desulfobacillus. Next base: position 41,291 of record JAYUNL010000183.1, on the reverse strand, counting down.
AAACTCAAGATAGTCGCCACCTTGGAGTTTGCGCAGGATGTGGCTCATGTGCTCGCGCACCGAAAGTTCCTCGCGCTTCACCTTGTGGTGCTGCATCACCTTGGCCTGCTTCATGAGGCCCAGCCAGGCGACCTGCAAATCATGCAGATTGACTTCCGGAAAGCGCTCAGCCACTTCATCGGTAATCCATACCGACACCGATTGAAAATCGCGCAGCGCCTGGGGCATGGCGTCCAGCTTGGCGGCGGCGGCCTTCATCTGCTCGTATTCGAGCAGGCGCCGCATCAGCTCGGCGCGCGGATCGAGTTCCTCTTCTTCCACCTTCTTCGGCCGCGGCAATAGCATGCGCGACTTGATCTCGATCAGCATCGCCGCCATCAGCAGATACTCGGCGGCGAGCTCCAGACTGCTGGCGCGCATGGCCTCGATGTATTTCAGATACTGCTGCGTGAGCGGCGCCATCGGGATATCCAGGATATCCAGGTTGGCGCGGCGAATCAGGTAGAGCAAGAGGTCCAGCGGCCCTTCGAAGGCGTCGAGATAAATCTCCAGCGCATCCGGCGGGATGTAGAGATCCTTAGGCAACTCGGGCAAGGGCTCGCCGTAGATTTTCGGCATATGCGGCGGCCGCGGTACCGCCACCGCTACATCCGCTCCCGCGACTATCATATTTTCCATAGCTTATTCACTCCAAGCACCGCCAGCTCACCCCACCGAATAAGCCCCGGTGCCGACCGCAATCAATTCGGCCTCGTCGTTATGCAACTCCATGCGCACCACCGCCACTTTGTTGCCGGCGCGCAGCAGAAACGCCTTGCACTCGAACCAGCGACCCAGGCCGGGCCGCAGATAATCGACGCGCAGGTCGATGGTGCCAATGCGCGCAAAGCGCTTTTGGCATTCCTCCGCCGTCTCGCCTTCCAGCTTGCGGCGTATGCTGAGAAAGGCCGACAAGCCACCGGTGGCGTCGATCACCGAGGAGATTACGCCGCCATGCAAATTGCCGCGCATAAAGTTGCCCACCAAATCGGGGCGCATGGTGATGCGGCAACCTGGAACGTCATCGGTAAGCGACAGTACCTCCAGCCCGAGCAGGAGATTGAATGGCATTTTCTCCGCGAATATCTCATGGATCGTCGCCACCAGTTCCGTGTCGGTCGGCTTGCTTGACATCTCAGGTGTAATTCAAGCCGATCGCATCACGCACTTCGCGCATGGTTTCCTGCGCCAGTTTTCTGGCTTTCTCGCAACCGTCGGCGATGATGCTGCGCACCAGCGTCGGGTCGTCCAGATACATCTGCGCCCGCTCGTGCATGGGTTCCTGCTCGGCCAGCACCGCGGCTATCACCGGATTTTTGCATTCGATGCAGCCGATGCCGGCGCTGGTGCAGCCCTGCTGCACCCATTGCCGGGTGGCGTCGTCCGAATACACCAGATGGAACTGCCAGACGGGGCATTTTTCCGGATCACCCGCATCGGTGCGGCGCACGCGAGCCGGGTCGGTTTGCATGGTGCGGATTTTCTTCGTCACCGACTCGGCGTTTTCACGCAACGCGATGGTGTTGTTATAGGACTTGGACATTTTCTGTCCATCCAGACCCGGCATTTTGGCGGACTCAGTGAGCAGCGCTTCCGGCTCGACCAGGATCATTTTGCTCACGCCTTCGAGAAAACCGAAGAGCCGCTCGCGGTCGCCCAGCGCAAGATTTTGCGGTTCGTCCAGCAAGGCATGGGCTTGTTCCAGCGCCTGCTTGTCGCCTTCCTGCTGGAAACGCGTGCGCAATTCCTCGTACAGCTTGGCGCGCTTGGCGCCGAGCTTCTTCACTGCGGCGCGCGCCTTCTCTTCGAAATCCGGCTCGCGGCCATAGAGGTGATTGAAGCGGCGCGCCACTTCACGCGAGAACTCGATGTGCGGCACCTGATCTTCACCCACCGGCACAAGATTGGCGCGGTAGATCAAAATATCGGCGGATTGCAGCAGCGGATAGCCGAGAAAGCCGTAAGTCGACAAATCTTTATGTTCGAGTTTTTCCTGCTGATCCTTGTAGGTCGGCACGCGTTCCAGCCAGCCCAACGGCGTCATCATGGACAGCAGCAAATGCAGCTCGGCATGTTCCGGCACGCGCGACTGGATGAACAGCGTCGCCTGCGAAGGATCGACACCGGCCGCCAGCCAGTCAATGACCATATCCCAGATGCTTTCTTCGATAGCGCCCGGCTCGTCGTAAGCCGTGGTCAACGCATGCCAGTCGGCGACGAAGAAGAGGCAAGGGTATTCGCGTTGCAGCTTGACCCAGTTTTTCAGCACACCGTGATAATGGCCAAGATGAAGACGCCCGGTGGGGCGCATGCCGGAGAGAACTCGTTCAGCGTACATGATGATCAGAGTTGGAAAATAGCGAACAGCAATTGGCGGAAGGCCACCATGATTGGCCAGAGTATGGCGCCGAGGACCTCAGTGAACATCAACACCAGCAGTATGACAAAACCGTAAGGCTCCAGCCTGGCAAAGCGCCAGGCCGTGCCGTGCGGCAACAGGCTTGTCGCAATGCGTCCGCCATCGAGCGGCGGGATGGGCAACAGGTTGAGTACCATCAGCATGGCGTTCACCTCGATGCCAGCGCCGGCCATTTTAGCGAGCGGCAGGCTAAAGACAAACGCCGGCGAAACCGTCACGAATTTCAATATCGCGGTCCAGCCCACTGCCATGACGAGGTTGATCGCCGGACCCGCCGCCGCCACCCAAAGCATGTCGCGCTTGGGATTGCGCAGCCGCGAAATATCCACCGGCACGGGCCGCGCCCAGCCGAACAACATGGCACTGCCGCCGGCCAGCTTACTGGCGATCAAAATCGCGCCCGGCACCAGGATGGTACCGACCGGATCGATATGGCGCAGCGGATTGAGGCTGATGCGCCCGGCTATGTACGCCGTCGGATCACCGAAATGACGCGCGACGTAACCATGAGCCGCTTCGTGCAAGGTGATGGCGAAAAGGACCGGGATGGCGTAGATCGCCAGGGTTTGGATCAAGCTGTCCATGTCCAGAATGATTGAATTGGGCCGCAATTCTACCAGACCGGCAGGCCGTCCTCTTCTCGACGGCGACGCCGCTTGCGGCTATGCAATACCCAAAGGCGCGAGTGCGCCGCGCCCGGCACGCATGAGCGCGGGCGCGGCGCCGGTCAGATCAACGACTGTCGTCATTTCCAGCCCGCAAGGGCCGGCATCGATAATCACGTCGATGCGGCGCTCCAGGCGCGCGCGGATTTCTTCGGCGTCGTTGAGTGGGTGCTCGTCGCCCGGCAAGATCAAGGTCGAGGTCAGCATAGGCTCGTCAAGTTCACGCAACAATGCCTGCGGCACAGGATGTTCTGGCACACGCAAACCAATGGTCTTGCGTTTGGGATGCAGCAGCCGCCGCGGCAATTCCTTGGTGCCTTCGAGGATGAAGGTGTAGCTGCCGGGCGTGGTCGCCTTGAGCAGGCGAAACTGCATGTTATCGACCCGCGCATAAGTGGCAATCTCTGAGAGATCGCGGCACATCAGCGTGAAATGATGGCGCTCATCCACCTCGCGTATGGCGCGTATGCGCGCCACCGCGTCCGCATCGCCGATGCGGCAACCCAGCGAATAAGCAGCATCCGTCGGAAACGCAATCACCCCGCCGGCGCGAATAATCTCCACCGCCTGATGAATTAATCGCGGCTGCGGCTGAACGGGATGGATGGTGAAGAACTGGGACATTACGAGAGTTTCCGGTTTCGGGTTGCGGGTTGTGGGTTGCGAGGTCAGGCGAATTTTGCAACTCGACACCCGAAACTCTAAACCAGCCCCTTCCACACCGGCACCAAGCCATCCGGCATAGTCGGCACGCGGCCGAGATCGGCGTAGCTTTCGCCCGCGCCGTGAAAATCCGAGGCGCTGGAAGCCTTGAGACCGAATTGGCGCGCCAGCGCGGCACACTCACGGACATGTTCGGGTGTGTGGGCGCCGCAAGCCACTTCCATCGCCTCGCCGCCACGCTCCTTGAACTCGGCGATGAACTCGCGCAGCTCGGGGCGACTCATGCGATAGCGTATCGGATGCGCGATCACCGCCACGCCGCCCGCGCCGTGGATCCAGCCCAAGGCCTGCTCCAAAGTGACCCAGTGGTGCGGCACGTAGCCGGGTTTGCCTTGGGCGAGGTAGTAATCGAAAACGCTCTTCACATCGCTCGCCACACCTTGCTCGACCAGATAGCGCGCAAAATGAGCTCGGCTCACAATCGTGGCGTTCTTGGCATGGCGCAGCGCGCCTTCCAGTGCGCCGGGAATGCCCGCTTTCTCCAGCGCCTGGGCAATGCGCTCGGCACGGCCGTCGCGCCCTGCGCGCAGGGCGGCCAGCCCGGCGAATAGCGCCGGATGGCTAGGGTCGATACGCAGACCAATGATGTGTATCGTCGTTTCACGCCAGGAAACCGATACCTCCACCCCATTGAGAAAAGCCAGCTTGAGCTCCTCCGCCATCGCCCGCGCCTCAGCGAGTCCGGCGACATCGTCGTGATCGGTCAAGGCCAGCAAATCCACGCCGTTGGCGACAGCGCGGTGCACCACCTCGGCGGGCGCCAGCAGGCCGTCCGAGACGGTGGAATGGCAATGGAGATCGACGACTTTCATCATTTCATCTTAGCACTCAGTCATGAAGGCTTCGAGCATGGCGGCCAAACGCTGCGGCTGGTCGTGATGCATCATGTGGCCGCAATCTTCCATCACCACTTCGCGCACATCGCGAAAGCAGGCCAGGCGCGCGGCGTAATCCGCCTCGTGACCTTCAAAGGCTTTCATGATGTAAGAGTCGCGCGCTGCGACCCACAGCACCGGTGCGGTAATGGCACGCCAGCAAGCCTGGGCCTCTTCCAGCCGGTAGAGCATTGGGTTCACCATCTTTTGATGCGTATCGGCGGCGGGTCGATAGCGCCCATCGTCACCCAACTCGACAAAGTGTTCGGCGAGAAAGGCCGCCTGCTCGGGTTTCAAGCGCGGATTGTCGTGCAACAAGCGCTGGGCAAATTCATTGCGATCCGCATAGTCGCGAAAACTCACGCCGCTTTTCAATTGATCCAGCCATTGCGCCAGCCGCGTCGGCGCCTGCATGGGATCGCTGGCGCGCAGGCCGAAGCCTTCGAGCGTCGCCAGCTTCGCCACCCGCTGCGGCCGCGCCCCGGCGTAAAGGCAGGCGATATTGCCGCCCATGCTGTGCCCCACCAACCGCGCCGGCTCGTCTGGCGAGTAATGATCCAACAACGCTTCCAAGTCGGCCGAATAATCCGGAAACCAGTAAGGCCCGTGCTGCCGCGCCGATAGCCCGAAGCCGCGCCAGTCCGGCGCAATGACATGCCACTCACGCGAGAAAGCATCGACCAAAAACTGGAACGAAGCCGCCACATCCATCCAGCCGTGCAGCAAGAAAAGACGCGGCGCGACGGCCGGCCCCCAGTGGCGCAGGTGATAGCGCAGGCCGCGCACAGAAACAAACTCTGAAGTGCTGACTTTCATAGGCTGCGGATTGTAACCGAGTGCGGGAAAATGCCGCCCGCGCCTTGCCAGCCGGGCGCCGCGCGGGGTATAGTCGCGGCTCTCTCGCGGGAGAGCGCGACGCAGGCCAGCCCAAGACGAAGGCCAGCACAATCGCCGCCGAAGGCGCAACACCCGTAATCGCTCAGGCAAAAGGACCGCGAGAGCGCAAGACACATCTGGAGAGCGGTCGTCGCGATTCAAGCAGACGATCCACCGAAGGGGCACGCCGCACACCATGCGGCAATCTCTCAGGTACAAGGGACAGAGGGGTGAAGTCAGACGACTTCGCCCTTTTTTATTGCGCTGTTTCAACGCAACCCGGTACCAATCACATTATGACGAAGCACACGCCACTCCATGCCGCCCATCTGCGCCTCGGCGGCAAGATGGTCGATTTTGCCGGCTGGGATATGCCGCTGCACTACGGCTCACAGATTGAGGAACATCGTCAAGTGCGGCGCGGCGCCGGCATGTTCGACGTCTCGCATATGCTGGCCGTCGATCTCGAAGGTGCCGGTGCGCAAGCTCTGCTGCTCAAGCTGCTCGCCAACGACGTGGCAAAACTTACCGAACCCGGTCGCGCTCTCTATACCTGCATGCTCAATCCGCAGGGCGGTGTCATTGACGATCTCATCGTCTATTTTTTCCGCCCCGATTTTTATCGGCTGGTGGTCAACGCCGGCACCGCCGACAAAGACGTGGCCTGGATGCTGCAACACGCCGGCCAGGTACGCGTGCGCGCCCGCCGCGATCTCGCCATCATCGCCGTGCAAGGCCCGCAAGCGCGCGCCAAAGCCTGGACGGCGCTAGACGGCCTGGAAGCCGCCAGCACTGGCCTCAAGCCCTTCAGCGGCGCCTGGTTTGGGGACATGCTGATCGCCCGCACCGGCTACACCGGCGAAGACGGTTTCGAGTTGGTCCTGCCTGTCGAAAAAGTAGAGGCTGCCTGGAACGCCTTGCTGGATGCGGGTGTACAGCCAGTTGGCCTGGGCGCGCGTGACACCCTGCGCCTGGAAGCCGGCATGAATCTCTACGGCCAGGATATGGATGAGACCACCAATCCGCTGGAGTCAGGCTTGGCATGGACCGTCAGCGCCGATACGCCACGCGATTTCATCGGCAAGGCGGCGCTGCACGATTTGCCCGTGCAGCATCTGCAACGCGGGCTGTTGCTGCTAGACAAAGGCGTGCTGCGCGCTCACCAGAAAGTCCATACCGCGCACGGCAGCGGCGAGATTACGAGCGGCAGCTACTCGCCCACCATGAGCCTATCCATCGCCCTCGCCCGCCTACCCAAGGATGTCGCCAATGGCGACATCGTCGAAGTCGAAGTGCGCGACAAACGCCTCAAGGCGCGCGTCGTGAAACCACCCTTCGTGCGCCACGGAAAGATACTGATCAACTAACATCTCTATAAGGACATACCTCTGACACAGACCCTATGGCACTCCGCCGAGAACTCCCGAACTACCCCAATGTCGAGCTCCCGCCAGATCGATGCTGGTTTTCGGCTGCGGAAGAGATGAGAAGCACCTTTTACAATAAATTGCTCCCGCCGCTGGTTGCTAAAATTCGCACCCAAGTTACCGCGAGGCTTAACTGGGGATATCGCGGCGCATCACCCAGCTTTGCTGCCCTCGTTACCGGATTCCAGGACTACCAAGCCGCACCATGAACTCGGAGCAACTTCAGCATCGACTCGCTACGCTTCTCGCCAATTGGGAAGGCGAGTGCGTCGAATTCAAGGATGCCAACGATAATTTTTCCACTTCCGATATCGGTAAATATTTCTCTTCGCTCGCCAACGAAGCCAACCTGCGGGGGCGTGACGCCAGTTGGCTGATATTTGGCGTGGACAACAAGACCCGCAAGATCATCGGCACCACCTACCGTGAGAATCCTGAGCGCCTCGATAGCCTTAAACAGCAGATCGCCCAAGGCACTGATCCGTCCGTCACCTTCAGAGATATTCACGAACTGCGCTTACCTGAAGGGCGCGTTCTCCTGTTCGAGATTCCGCCTGCGCCGCGTGGTATTCCTATAGCTTGGAACCGCTATTATCACGCCAGAAACGGCGAAAGTCTCGGCGGCCTTGACCTCGCCAAGCTCGATAAAATTCGGGCGCAAGGCGCGGCTGAAGACTGGTCTGCCGCCATTTGTACCAATGCGACGCTGGACGACCTTAACCCCGAAGCCTTGGCCCGTGCGCGAGAAATTTTCATCGTTAAACATTCCGAACGCATTCCAGCCGAAACAATCCGTGGCTGGGACAATGTCACCTTCCTCGATCAGGCCAAGCTAACGATCAAAGGCTGCATCACTCGAGCCACCCTGCTGCTCCTGGGACGTCGAACATCTACCCATTTCATCAATCCTTATGTCGCCGAGTTATCCTGGAGACTGGAAGGGCCTGAACGGGCTTATGAGCATTTTCACCCTCCCTTTCTCCTCGAGACCAGCCGTCTGTTTCAGCAAATCCGCAACCTGCGGCTCTCCTTGCTGCCGCCCGGACAACTCATTCCGGTCGACATTCCGAAATACGATCAGCGAATCGTCCTCGAAGCCCTGCACAACTGCATCGCTCATCAGGACTACACCAGTTGCGAAAGAGTATTGGTGATCGAACGGCCAGGTGAAATCGAATTCCGAAACGCCGGTCGTTTCTACGACGGCAAGCCGGAGGATTACATTCTCGGCAATCGCATACCCAGCCGTTACCGCAACCTCTTTCTCGCCGAGGCGATGGTCCAACTGCGCATGATCGACACGATGGGTTTCGGTATTCGTGACGTTATGTTTCGCGGCCAAGCGCGCCGCTACCTACCGTTGCCCGATTACGACTTATCCGATCCGGGTCATGTCGTGATGCGTCTAGCGGGCCGCTTCATCGATGAAAACTACAGCCGCGCCCTGCTTACTCACGGCGACTTCACTCTCGGCGACATCCTCGCGCTGGACAAAGTTCAGAAAGGCATCATGCCCGATGAAGCCACCCTAAAGGCGCTGCGCAAGCGCGGTTTGGTGGAAGGCCGTAAGCCCACAGTGCATGTTTCCGCCAGCGTGGCCGAAGCAACAGGTCGCAAGGCCGAATACATCCTCAGCCGGCGGCAGGATGACGCGCACTATCGGCATCTGATCCTGGATTATCTGAAGCAATACGATGAGGCCAGCAAGGATGAGCTGCGTGTAATGTTAGCCAATAAGTGGCCGGAGCCATTCACGGAGGAGCAGAAGGAAAACAAGCTGCATAACCTCCTTTCCGCCTTGAAGCTTAAGGGAAAGATCACACGCATCGGAGGGCGAAGGAACGCACGATGGCAACTGGACACATCATTTGATAGCGGCCCCTCACGGACGCGTAACTAACAAAGGCATTCCAACAATGAAAATCGATATCTCGTTGATTTTGTTGTTTCAGGGCTTTGATAGCTACGCGTCCGTTTAGCTCACTAAACAAAGAAACAGCCACGGCCAGCAACAACACCATGAGTATAGGAGCCCCAAAGACTCTCACGGCACAAAGCCAAGTCTTGCTCGTAACACCTGCATTCAGTTATCGCATTGTTAACCCTTTTTCTATGATGTTATCTGGAGCCCGTCAATGAACGTCCCCACTAATCTCAAATACGCCAAGTCCCACGAATGGTCCAAGCTGGAAGCTGATGGCACCGTCACCGTGGGCATTACCGACCACGCGCAGGAAGCGCTGGGCGATATCGTCTTTCTCGAACTGCCGCAAGTCGGTCGCAAGCTCAAGGCCGGCGAAGAATGCGCAGTGGTGGAATCGGTGAAGGCCGCGTCCGACATTTACGCGCCGCTGGCAGGCGAAGTCATCGCCGCCAACCAGGCCGTGGTCGACGCGCCGGAATCGGTCAATGCAGACGCCTATGCCAATTGGCTGTTCAAGATCAAGCCGGACAATGTCGGCGATCTTGATGCGCTGCTGGATGCCGCCGCCTACGCCAAGGTGGCCGAAGAAGCATGAAGTCGTCCTCGCGAAAGCGGGGACTCAGTGACGTTCGGTTGAGACGCTGGTTTCCCGCCTGCGCGGGAATGACTGCGTACAGCGCGTAGTGATGATTCGGAGCAAACCATGAACAATGCCTTACCCCTCGCCGCGCTGGAACAAGGCGACGAATTTATCGCGCGGCACATCGGCTCGGACGAGACCGACATCGCCGCCATGCTGGCCGCTGTCGGTGCGAAAAGTTTGGATGAGTTGATCAAGCAGACCGTTCCCGCCGCCATCCGCCTGGCGGCGCCCTTACCACTACCCTGCCCGCAGCGCGAACACGAAGCACTGGCGCGGCTCAAGGCCATCGCCGGCAAGAACCGCATCCAGCACTCGCTCATCGGCATGGGCTATGCGGACACACTGACGCCCAAGGTGATCCTGCGCAATGTGCTCGAAAACCCCGGCTGGTACACGGCCTACACACCCTATCAGGCGGAGATCGCACAAGGCCGCCTGGAGGCACTGCTGAATTACCAGCAGATGGTGATCGACCTCACCGGACTGGAACTCGCCAACGCGTCCCTGCTGGACGAAGCCACGGCAGCGGCGGAAGCCATGACCATGGCGCGGCGTGTTTCCAAATCGGCGTCGAATGTATTTTTTGTCGATGAAGATTGCTTCCCGCAAACCATCGACGTGCTGAAAACCCGCGCCGGCTATTTCGGCTACGAATTGAAATTCGGTAAACCGGAAAATAGTGTCAGCGTGGAGTTTTTCGGCGCGCTATTCCAATACCCGAATGATCGCGGTGAAGTGGCTGATCTTTCCGCGCCCATCGCCGCAGGCAAGGCGCAGGGCGGCGTGGTGGCGGTCGCCACCGACCTGATGGCCCTGGTGCTGCTCAAATCGCCGGGCGCTATGGGTGCGGATATCGCGCTCGGCTCATCGCAGCGCTTCGGTGTGCCGCTGGGCTTCGGCGGGCCGCATGCCGCTTTCTTCGCCACCCAGGATGAATACAAGCGCGCTGTCGCGGGACGTATTATCGGCGTATCCATCGACGCTCGCGGCAAACCGGCGTTGCGCATGGCGCTGCAAACACGCGAGCAGCACATCCGCCGCGAGAAGGCCAACTCCAACATCTGCACTTCGCAAGTTCTGCTCGCCAACATGGCAGGCATGTACGCGGTCTATCACGGACCGTCTGGATTGAGGACCATCGCGACACGCATCCATCGGCTCGCCGCGATACTGGCGACGGGGCTACGCCTAGCGGGAATCAAGGTGCCGACGCGTGTTTACTTCGACACACTGCGCGTCGATCTCGGGAGCTCGGCCCCGGCCGTCTATCAAGCCGCGTTGACCGCCGGCTATAACCTGCGCCGCGCCTCCGACACCAGCTTGGGCATCGCCATTAACGAGAAAACCACACGCGACGATATCGCCACCTTGCTGCGTCTCGTCGGTGCCGCAGCCGACATCGACGCGCTCGATGCCACAATCGCAAAGCAAGATGAGTCGCTCCCCCCCGAGCTACTGCGCAGCGACGCCATACTGACGCACCCCGTGTTCAACACGCACCACAGCGAACACGAGATGCTGCGCTACCTCAAGAAATTGCAGAACCGCGATCTGGCGCTCGACCATGCCATGATCCCGCTCGGCTCCTGCACCATGAAGCTCAACGCCACCAGCGAGATGGTGCCCATCACCTGGCCCGAGTTCGCCGACCTACACCCCTTCGCGCCACTCGATCAGGCCGCCGGCTACATGGAAATGATAGACGGACTGACCGATTGGCTAAAGGGCATCACCGGCTTCGATGCCATCTGCATGGAGCCGAATTCGGGCGCGCAAGGCGAATACGCCGGGCTGGTGGCGATACGTCGCTATCAGGCAGCGCGCAATGAAGCTCATCGCAACATCTGCCTGATTCCCAAATCCGCCCACGGCACCAACCCGGCGACGGCGCAGATGTGCGGGCTGCAGGTTGTCGTTGTCGATTGCGATGAAAACGGCAACGTGGATGTAGCCGATCTGCGCGCCAAGGCCGCGCAGCACGCCGCGCACCTCGCCTGCCTGATGATCACCTATCCGTCGACGCACGGCGTCTTCGAAGAAGCCGTGAAGGACATCTGCGCCATCGTGCACAGCCACGGCGGCCAGGTGTATATGGACGGCGCCAATCTCAATGCGCAAGTCGGCCTCACCTCGCCGGCCAGTATCGGCGCGGATGTCAGCCACATGAACCTGCACAAGACCTTCTGCATTCCGCACGGCGGCGGCGGACCGGGCATGGGGCCAATTGGGCTTAAAGCGCATTTAGCGCCCTTCGCAGCCAATCATGCTGTGCAAGCGGTTGCCGGGCCGCATCAAGGCCAGGGCGCTGTGTCCGCCGCGCCCTGGGGCTCGGCCGCCATCCTGCCCATCTCGTGGATGTACATCGCCATGATGGGCGGTGAAGGACTGACGCGCGCCACCGAAGTCGCCATCCTCAACGCCAACTACATCGCCGCGCGGCTGAAGGCGCACTACCCGGTGCTCTATGTCGGCAGCCAGGGGCGCGTCGCGCATGAATGCATCCTCGACATCCGTCCGCTCAAAGCCGCAACGGGCATCGCCGAAATCGATATCGCCAAACGCCTTATGGATTATGGCTTCCACGCGCCGACGGTGAGCTTCCCCGTTGCCGGTACGCTGATGATCGAGCCGACGGAATCGGAATCGAAAGCCGAACTGGATCGCTTCATCGCCGCCATGATTTCAATTCGCGAAGAGATACGCAAAGTGGAAAGCGGCGTCTGGCCGGCGGAAGACAACCCGCTCAAGCGCGCGCCGCATACGCAAGCGGATCTCGCCGATGCCGAGTGGAATCGCCCCTACACGCGCCTGGAAGCGGCCTTCCCGCTGCCCTGGGTGGCGGAGAACAAGTTCTGGCCCTTCGTGAATCGCATTGATGACGTCTATGGCGACCGCAATCTGTTCTGCGCCTGCCCGCCTATTGAGGAATATGACGATGTCCGCTAACACCTTCCTCGTGCTCACCGTCATCGGCGATGACCGGCCCGGCTTGGTGGAGCTGCTCGCCGCCACCATCAGCGGCCATCAAGGCAACTGGCTGGAATCCTCCATGTCGCATCTGGCGGGAAAGTTCGCCGGCATCGTGAATGTCAGTGTGCCGGCGGCGCAAGCCGAGGAATTACGCCAAGCATTAACGGCACTATCGCCGCTCAAGGTTACCGTCGAGTCCTCCGCGCCCACCACTACCGCGCCACGCGGTCGACGCTTGAAGCTCAGCCTCGTCGGCCATGATCGCATCGGCATCGTGCGCGAAGTCTCGCAAGTGCTGGCGCGCCACGCAGTCAACGTCGAAGAACTCAACACCTACACCGCCAGCGCGCCGATGTCCGCCGAGACGCTGTTCCACGCCCAAGCCGAACTTTTCGCCAGCGCCGATCTCGATGTACATGCGCTAAAGCAAGCACTGGAGCGGCTCTCCAACGATTTGATGGTCGACATCAGCCTCGACGAAACGCTGCGCTAGCAGGCGCCGCGCCTGTGACTAACAAATTTCTGTCATTCCCGCGCAAGCGGGAATCCAGCGACGTCGAACCAAAGACACTGGGTTCCCGCTTACGCGAGAACGACAAAGCAGTGGCAGCAAAAAATAGGAGCCCCACGATGCCCCTCTACGCACTAGCAGACCGCACCCCCGAACTGCGCGGCAGCGCCTGGGTGGCGGAGAACGCCACCGTAATCGGCTCGGTCATCATCGAAGACGGCGCCAGCGTCTGGTTCAACACCGTCGTACGCGGCGACAACGACCTCATCACCATCGGCCGCTACAGCAACGTGCAGGACAGCGCCGTGCTGCATACCGACGCCGGCATACGCCTCAACATCGGCGAATACGTCGTCGTCGGCCATCAAGCCATGCTGCACGGCTGCAGCATAGGCGAAGGTTCCCTCATCGGCATCCAGGCCATCATCCTCAACAATGCCCTCATCGGCCGCGAATGCCTCATCGGCGCGGGCGCACTGATTCCCGAAGGCAAGGTCATTCCGGATCGCTCGCTGGTGGTCGGCTCACCCGGCAAAGTGGTTCGTCAAATCACCGATGAGGAAGTCGCGCGCATACGCCTGTCGTGCGAGCAATACGCGGAAAGGGCGCGGCGTTATCGGGAATCACTGCGGCGAGTGGACAACATGCTTTAGTTCAGCACCCAACCCCACTCTCCAGGGGCTAAGCTAAGCGGCTACCTTATAAATGGCTGCGGCGACTTTTTCGACAAAATCAATGGTGTCATTTACCATGACCGAATCAATTGGCCACCGAAAACCAGGGCTTGTGGGGTCAAGGTCTGCTTCATGTGCAATCTGATTTCTTCGGTCCACGATTAACTTCAAACGTGTCTTAACATCCTTGGCCTGAAGACCAAGTTCTGATCCAACCGCTTCCCACAGTTTTACCGAAGAGAAAAGTCGAATTGCGTCAGCCAACTTGTCTGGATCCTGAAAGCTTTGCCAAGAATGTTTTTCTCTCACCGTTTCACCGACCCACACCTCATGTGAAACACCCGTAAGCGCTGACTCGATGGCATAAAAAGGCATTTCAAATCGTAAGTAAGCATCAGTTTTGGGACGCATTCCTTTTGCAATTTCGATCATGCCAAGCCTTGCAACCTCATGAATGAAGTGGTCCAGAGCACTAACGACCAAAACAATTTGAGCGCGCCAAAGATCTGATACATTGATTGCTGATGTTGTCAGATTCTGCACCGCCGTAGCAAGACCTCCGAGTTCTATAACCCGCTTTATATTCTCTTGGAATTGTTGTTGCGCACTAAGCATGAGCAGCCAAAGCAATTACTCGATCTGCTAATTGCGAAAGAAGAACATGAAACTCATCACGTTTGACGCGGTCTTGATCGAGCACTTTCCCCACGTGACCGAACATCGTATCCGTGAGGGCAAAGACGGGAGTTCTATTGGACTGTGAAGTTGCTGCAAGAGTGTTGAAATCTGGAATTTGCGATAAACAGTAGCTGTCGGCCGGTGATGTACCTGCTTCTCTATAAACGGCATCCGGGAAAGTAAGGTTATAGGTCCGAAGTTGCGGAAATAACTTATCCCTCACGGTTCCGTTGATTCGGTCGATCCAGTTTTGAAATCCAACCGTTGCACCTCCTAGACGTGGCCGAAATTTCTGAACGACGGTACCAAAAAATTTTAGGCTTGGATCACGGAAGGGATATGCGGCAGTTCGGAGTGTCTCGCTAGCGTGCGCTTTTCTTGCCCACTCTGCCCATCGAGGTAGGATACTCGACAGCGAGTCAATCGCCATGAGGCTGAAGTAATCGGGAGATGTCGGAACTAGGAAGCCATCGCTACTCATCAGGATGTTCTGATTCAGCGAACCAAGATTTGGGCTCATATCGATTAGGACAAAGTCCGCATTGTGTGCCTCAGCGATTTTAGTAACTAAGTAGTGGAACGCACCCGGAAGGTTTTTTAGGGTTTGAATGCTTCCAGCTAATTCTTGCGCAATCCCGAGCGTAACCTCATATTCCGATAGATTGACATGGCCCGGCAATAACATGAGGCCACTGCGGCCACTGACCTCGACGCAATCGATAGACGTGATTTCGCGGGGTTGAGATAGAAATGCAGGCGCTAAAGCCGCATGAATGTTTTTGTCTGGGTTTGCGGCATAAAAATCATCGAGCGTTTCTCCCAAAATTAGGCCGGTCAAATTGCATTGAGGGTCTGTATCAACCAATACCACTCGTTTTCTTTTTTCAGCGAGCATCCATCCAAGATTGAAAGTTGTGGTGGTCTTACTGACCCCCCCTTTGTGATTAAACAAGGCGATGGTTTTATGCATGATTTGAGATCCATTCCCTAATTGATTATGTGCAAGCGGGGTTCAGCTCCCTTTCCTGCTTAGGAGCTTACCAGCGAGCAACTTGGTTTGGTGCTCATCGACGCTATTCCGTCCTACGTCCGGTAACAAATACCGAGTGGAAGTAGTCCACTTGGATCGCCACCGGCAGCAACGGCCCAACTCCGGAAATTCGCCAAGTCTATGTGAGCGTCAGCTGTCTGGGTGCTGCCGACATTCAATTCGCGGTCTTCAGCGAAAGGTGAGTGACTGGACCTGGCCGCGAGTACGCATCTGTGCTCCTCAGCATTGCGATCACAACTACGAAATAGCTCGAAATAAGTACCGCCATTCTTTTGGGCGTCACTGCCCTTTCTGCGGCACCTGCACGAACACTTCATCCTGCTTGATCAATCCAAGCTCGAAACGCGCGCGTTCTTCGATGGCTTCGTAGCCGGTTTTGAGGTCGCGCACTTCGGCGTCCAGGCCGGCGTTGCGGGTTTCTAGTTTTTGGTTAGTGTCGCGTTGGGCGGCGAGTTGGCGATCCACATCCCACACGCGCAGCCAGCCGCCCTTGCCCAGCCAGAGCGGGTATTGCAGTAGCGCGATGAGGACGATGAGCGCGAGCGTGGGCCAGCGCATGGCTCAGGCTTTCACGGCGTCCGATGAACGCGGCATATTGATGTTTCTGAAATTCATGACAAACACCGTTCGGGCTGAGCCCGTCGAAGCCCTTCGACAAGCTCAGGGCGAACGGATTTTCGGTGAATGTCGCGAGTTGTGAAAAACTCAATTGGAAACCGCCGCAGGCAATTCAAACCAAAGACAACAAAGACGCTGGATTCCCGCTGATGCGGGAATGACGGGCTGGCAGCGTCTTGGTTGTGTCGTCGCACTATTTGCGCAGGTTGTAGAAGGCGTTGCGGCCGGGGTAGCTGACGGTATCGCCGAGGTCTTCTTCGATACGCAGGAGTTGGTTGTATTTGGCGATGCGATCGGAGCGCGAGAGCGAACCCGTCTTGATTTGCAGCGCGTTAAGACCCACGGCAATGTCGGCGATGGTGCTGTCTTCGGTTTCGCCCGAGCGATGCGAAATCACCGAGGTATAGCCGGAGCGCTTGGCGAGTTCGACAGCGGCGAAGGTTTCAGTCAACGTGCCGATCTGGTTGATCTTGATGAGGATGGAATTGGCGACGCCTCGCGCGATGCCTTCGCGGAGAATCTTGGTGTTGGTGACGAAGAGATCGTCGCCCACCAGTTGCACGCGTTTACCAAGCTTGTCGGTGAGAATTTTCCAGCCATCCCAATCGCCTTCGGCCATGCCGTCTTCGATGCTGATGATGGGGTATTTGTCGACCAGGGTGGCGTAGTAATCGACCAATTGCGCCGAAGTCAATTCCATGTTCTCCGAAGCCAGCTTGTATTTGCCATTGGCATAGAACTCGGAGCTCGCGCAATCCAGGGCCAACACCACGTCTGTGCCCGGCTCGTAGCCGGCGGCTTCGATAGCTTGCAGAATGAGATTGATGGCTTCGTCATTACCGGCGACATTGGGCGCGAAGCCGCCTTCATCGCCGACGGTGGTGGGATAGCCTTTTTTGTCGACCAGCTTCTTCAGCGAGTGAAAAACTTCGGCACCACAGCGCAGCGCTTCACGGAAGCTTTGCGCGCCGACCGGCAGAATCATGAACTCCTGGATGTCGAGATTGTTGTTGGCGTGCGCGCCGCCGTTGATGACGTTCATCATGGGCACCGGCATCTGCATGGGGCCCATGCCGCCGAAGTAACGGTAGAGCGGCAGACCGGCTTCCTCAGCAGCCGCCTTGGCGACTGCCATCGACACGGCCAGTGTGGCATTGGCGCCCAGGCGCGATTTGTTTTCGGTGCCGTCGAGTTCGATCAGCGTCTTGTCGATGAAGGATTGTTCCTCGGCATCGAGGCCGATGATGGCTTCGGAAATTTCGGTATTCACATTTTCGACGGCTTGCAGCACGCCCTTGCCGAAATAGCGCGCGGGATCGCCATCACGCAGCTCGATGGCTTCGCGCGAGCCGGTGGAGGCACCGGACGGCACCGCCGCGCGGCCCATGATGCCGGATTCCAATAGGACATCTGCCTCAACAGTGGGGTTGCCGCGAGAATCAAGTATTTCCCGGGCCACGACATCGACGATAGCGCTCATGGTCTTCTTCCTTCAGTTCTAAGATGCGATGAAATTTTTTGACGCGGATTGACGCAGATGGCGCGGATGAACGCCGATTAGAAATCGACTATCAATTTTTGTTTTTGATCCGCGTCTATCCGCTTAATCCGTGTTCATATGCTTTTTCAATTCTACCCGCCTGCCTCGATAAAGCCTTGCCTCTTCACCAGCGCATCGAGGTCGCGCAGCGTTTCCAGCAGCGCACGCATCTTACCCAAGGGCCATGAATTCGGTCCGTCGGACAGCGCTTTTTCGGGGTTGGGGTGCGTCTCCATGAACAAGCCGGCAATGCCCACCGCCACGGCCGCGCGCGCCAGCACTGGCACGAATTCGCGCTGACCGCCGCTGGTCGTGCCCTGCCCGCCGGGCAATTGCACCGAGTGGGTGGCGTCGAAGACCACCGGGCAGCCGGTCTCGCGCATGATGGCGAGGCTGCGCATATCCGAGACGAGATTGTTGTAGCCGAAGGAGACACCGCGTTCGCACACCATGATGGTGTCCGCACCACCATTGGCTTCCTTGGCCTTGGCCACCACCTGATTCATGTCATGCGGCGCAAGAAACTGGCCCTTCTTGATATTGGCCGGCTTGCCGGACGCGGCAATCGCCTGAATGAAATCGGTCTGCCGGCAAAGAAACGCGGGGGTTTGCAGCACATCGACCACGGCGGCGACGGCGGCGATGTCTTCGCGCTCATGCACATCGGTCAACACTGGCACGCCGATCACTTTCTTCACTTCAGCCAGAATATCCAGACCCTGCTCGACCCCCATGCCGCGATAAGATTTGCCCGAGCTGCGGTTGGCCTTGTCGTACGAGGATTTGAAGATGAAGGGGATGCCCAGGCCGGCGCAAATCTCTTTCAAGGTTCCCGCCGTATCCAGCGCCAACTGGCGCGACTCCAACACGCAGGGTCCGGCGATCAAGAAGAGCGGATGGTCGAGTCCGACTGAAAAGTTATGTAGTTTCATCGCATCGAGTCACTTGCATTCATATCAAACCAATTGCGCCTCGGCCCAGGCCATCACCGTCTCAACGGACGCATCCGCTTCGGATAAAGAGACTTCAGGCGCCTCGACGCCAAGATAACGGAACTCAACCGCGTAAGGGCCAAGTCGAGCAACAAGGTTACGATCAATAGGTACAGCCAGCGATTGATGGCTAGCCAGACCAAGGAGTTCAATCAAATCGTGGGTGCGCGGAAAGACAATGCCGTGGCATACCAAGACGGATTTCAAGGCCTTTTCCACCGTCTGCTGCGCATGGAACAGCGTCGTCTCGATGGGGGCATCCGGCTCTCGACGCAAAATACGAAAAGTAAGTCGATCACGTTGTGCAGCCGCGAGCAGCGCCCGCGCCTGTTCAATGTGGGGACTCATACAGTACTTTGCCTTCGCGGTCGGCCCAGTACGCCGGCGTGGTCCACCATTGCCGCCTTTGCTCGAAATCAGCCTCTGAATAGAGTAACAAATCGACCCCCACTCCGAGCGCGCCAACGGCATCCCGCAAGCGCACATACTCGCCCGTATGATCGGGGATGTTCTTCTCAACGATCAAAATATCCAGGTCGGAATTCTCGTCTGCATCGCCACGTGCATACGATCCGAAAACAATCACCTTGGCCGGACAACGCGCAGCCGCGACCACCCGGCCTACGGCATCGTTGATCGTCTGCTCGGTCAGCATTTAAGACGCCGCCTGATGAAGCGCGGTAGCGTCCGCGCCCTTGATGAGCTCATGCCGCGCCAGCGTGGCACGCGCAAAGGCGATGAAAAGCGGATGGCCGGTACGCGGGGTGGAAGTAAATTCCGGGTGAAACTGGCAGGCGACAAACCAGGGATGGGCGTTCGGCCCTTCGCGCGGTAGCTCGATCATCTCGCACAGTTGCTTGTCCTCGGACAAGCCGCTCACCTTGAGGCCGGCCTGCTGCAACTTGCCGAGATAGGTGTTGTTCACTTCGTAACGATGACGATGGCGCTCGATGATCTTGTCCGCGCCATACGCCTGGCGCGCCAGCGAGTCTGCCGCCAGTACGCAGGTCTGGCCGCCCAAGCGCATGGTGCCGCCAAGATCGGATTTGGCGTCGCGCTTTTCGACGCGACCTTCGCGGTCTATCCATTCGGTAATCAGCGCAATGACGGGATGCTCGGTGTCGCCGTCGAATTCGGTGCTGTGTGCGTCCTTCATGCCGGCGACATCGCGGGCGAACTCGATCACCGCGAGCTGCATGCCCAGGCAGATACCCAGATACGGCACCTGGTTTTCGCGGGCGTAACGGATGGCGGCGATCTTGCCGTCGACGCCGCGTTTGCCAAAACCGCCCGGCACCAGGATGGCGTCCATCTCGGCCAGCGCGCCGCAGCCATCCCCTTCCAGCGATTCGGAATCAATGTAGTGAATGCGGATTTTCGAGCGCGTGTGGATGCCGGCGTGGATCAACGATTCGGTGAGCGACTTGTAGGACTCGGTGAGATCGACGTACTTGCCGACGAAGGCGATGTCTAGCGCGTGCTCGGGATGCTCCAGCGCATCGACGAGATTTTTCCAGACTGAAAGATCCGCCGCACGCGCCAGCAGATCGAGCTTGTGGCAGACGATCTGATCCAGCATCTGGTCGTGCAGCATGGCGGGAATCTTGTAGATGCTGTCGGAATCGACAACCGAAATCACCGCCTCCGGCGCAACGTTGGTGAACAGCGCGATCTTGCGCCGCTCTTCGTCCGGAATCGGGCGATCAGCGCGGCACAGCAGCACGTCGGGCTGAATGCCGATCTCGCGTAATTCCTTCACCGAATGCTGCGTCGGCTTGGTCTTGAGTTCACCCGCCGCGATGATGTAGGGCACCAGTGTGAGGTGCATGAAACAGGTGTTGCTGCGGCCTTCTTCGATGCCCATTTGGCGGATGGCTTCGAGGAAAGGCAGTGACTCGATGTCACCCACCGTACCGCCGATTTCAACAATGGCCACATCGGCGCCCTGGGCGCCGGCTTTGACGTAGAGCTTGATCTCGTCGGTAATGTGCGGGATCACCTGCACGGTGCGGCCGAGATACTCGCCGCGCCGTTCCTTTTTGATGACGCTCTCGTAAATCTGGCCGGTGGTGAAGTTGTTGCGCTTGCCCATCTTGGCCCGCGTGAAGCGTTCGTAGTGGCCGAGATCAAGATCGGTTTCCGCGCCGTCTTCCGTCACGAACACTTCACCGTGCTGGAACGGACTCATGGTGCCGGGATCGACGTTGATGTAGGGATCGAGCTTGAGGTGGGTAACCTTGATGCCGCGAGATTCGAGGATGGCGCCGAGCGAGGCGGCAGCGATGCCCTTGCCCAATGAGGACACGACACCGCCTGTAACGAAGACGTACTTGGTCATTTGCGAGGCAGATGCTGGAAAGCCAAATGATAGCTTAAAAGCGCACTTCGCTCAAAGACAGGTAAGGGAAAAGGGCAAAAAAAGCTTTACCGCCAAGACGCCAAAAATGCCAAGAACGCCAAGAAAAACTCAAATTTTTCCTTCAGCCTTGCTTCGCGTCTTGGCGTCTTGGCGGTTCATCAGCTTTTCAGCTCAGCACGATTACGAAAATGTTCCAGCGCCTCTGGATTGGCGAGCGCCTCGACATTCTTGACCGCTTCGCCATGTACGACATTGCGCACGGCGAGTTCGACAATCTTGCCGCTCTTGGTGCGCGGAATATCCGTCACCTGGAGAATCTTGTCAGGCACATGGCGCGGCGTGGTGTTGTCGCGGATGACATCCTTGATTTTTTTCACCAGCGCATCGTCGAGCGTTAGGCCATCGCGCAGGCGCACGAACAGCACTACGCGGATGTCATGGTTCCAGTCCTGGCCGACCACCAGCGACTCGATCACCTCGCTGAGTTTCTCGACCTGCCGATAGATTTCCGCCGTGCCTATGCGCACGCCGCCGGGATTGAGCGTGGCATCCGAACGACCGTAAATGACGAAGCCGTCATGCGCTGTCAACTCGACGTAGTCGCCATGACACCAGACGTTGGGGAAGCGCTCGAAATAGGCCGCGCGGTATTTCCTGCCGTCGGCATCGTTCCAGAAGCTGACCGGCATGACCGGGAAAGGCCGCGTGCACACCAGTTCGCCTTTTTCGCCGCGCACGGGGCGGCCCTGTTCGTCGAACACCTCGACTTTCATGCCGAGGCCGGCGCACTGGATTTCGCCGCGCCACACCGGCAGCAGCGGATTGCCGAGCACGAAGGTGGAAATGATGTCGGTGCCGCCGGAGATGGAGGCCAGTTGCACATCATGTTTTATGGCGCCATAGACGTAGTCGAAAGCCTCGGGCACCAGCGGACTACCCGTCGAGAAAATCGTCCGCAGCTTTTCCAATTTGTGCGTCTTGATCGGCGCCAGATTGATCTTGGCGATGGCGTCGATGAATTTCGCCGAGGTGCCAAAGTGGGTCATGCCCTCGGCTTCGGCGTAATCGAAGAGGATGTTGCCGCGTCCGACGAAGGGCGAGCCGTCGTAGAGCAGCAACGTGGCGCCGGAAGCCAGGCCAGACACCAGCCAGTTCCACATCATCCAGCCGCAGGTGGTGAAGTAGAAGAGACGATCGCCCGGCTTGATGTCGCTGTGCAGCTTGTGTTCCTTCATGTGCTGCAAGAGCGCGCCGCCAGCCGAATGGACGATGCACTTGGGCACGCCGGTGGTGCCCGAGGAATACATGATATAGAGCGGATGATCGAAAGGCAGCGGTTCGAAACGCACTTTGGTTTCACGCACATGCGGCGCAAGGAAATCCGCCAGCCGCACGCCGCCGCCGATATCCGAAATATCGCTGCCGCCCGCGGTGCCGGCATAGGGTACGATCACCGTGCGCAGTACCGAGGGCATCTTGTCGGCGATTTCGGCCAGCTTGGGTAAACAGTCGATGACTTTGCCGTTGTAGTAGTAGCGGTCGCAGGCGAACAAGACCTTGGGCTCGATCTGGCCGAAGCGGTCCAGCACACCTTGCACGCCAAAATCAGGCGAGGCCGAGGAGAAAATCGCGCCTATCGACGCAGTGGCCAGCATCGCCACTACTGTGGCTGGCACATTGGGCATGTAGGCGGCAACGCGGTCGCCCTTTTTCACACCGACGGCCCGCAAGGCGGCGGCTGTCTGCGCAACGGCGCGATAGAGTTCGGCGTGACTCACCCGGCCGCGCACCTTGTCTTCACCCCAGAAGACCAGCGCGTCGTTGCCATCCTTGCGGCGTAGCAGGTTTTCGGCGAAATTCAGCCGCGCATCGGGAAACCAATGCGCACCGGGCATTTTGTCGCCATCGAGTACGACACGGGTGCCACGCCGGTCGGCGATGACACCGGCGAAATCCCACAGCGTGGGCCAGAATTGCTCGGGTCGATCCACCGACCAGCGATGCAGAGCGGCGTAGTCCTTGATGTCCGTGCCCCAGCGTACATTCGCCGAGCGCATGAAGGCGGTCAAATTGGCATCGGCGACATGTTGCGCCGTAGGCCGCCAAAGCGGTTTGTTATCCATCGTCACAGGTCGGTAGCCAGGCTACGGAGTTTCTCAGGTAGGGGGATCGATTTTCCGGTGGCGGGCCGTATCCAGACAATTTTGGCGGCACCATCGGCATACAGGGTATCGTCACCGACCCGCCGCAGCTCGTAATAGGTTGGCAGGCTGCTGCGCCCGGGATGGCCAATGAAGGTGCGGACTTCAACGTCGCCGGGGTACGTCAGCGGCAGGTGGAAGGTGCAATGAGCGTCAACAATGACCGGGCCTTCTTCGACCACCTGCGTGGTCAAGTAGCCCAGCGACTCCAGCCATTCCAGCCGGCCCTGTTCCATGTAGCGAAAATATAGGGTGTTATTGACATGGCCCATGGCATCCATGTCGGCCCAGCGTATGGGCACCTGCATGGTATGTATGAGTTTGCGCCGGGTTTCCATGGTGGTGTGGCGGGTGGTGGGCGGTTTCGAATTATAATCCGCCTTCGGCATATTTTCGGTTTCAAATCAGGAGATCAGGATGCAGCGAGAAGCGATGGAATTCGATGTCGTCATCGTCGGCGGCGGCCCGGCCGGGCTGGCGGCGGCGATACGGCTCAAGCAGCTAGACGCGAGCGTCAACGTCTGCCTGATCGAAAAAGGCTCGGAAATCGGCGCCCATATTCTCTCTGGGGCGGTCATGGACCCACGCGCAATCAACGAGTTGTTCCCGGACTGGAAGGAAAAAGGTGCCCCCCTCGACACCCCGGTTTCGGAAGACCGCTTCATCATTCTGAACGAAAGCGGCGGCCTGCGCGTGCCCAACTTCCTCTTGCCTGGCTGCTTCGTTAATCACGGCAATTACGTGGTCAGCCTGGGCAGCGTGGCACGCTGGCTGGGCCAGCAAGCCGAGGCCCTGGGCGTGGAAATCTATCCGGGCTTCGCCGGCGCCGAAGTGCTCTACCACGAAGACGGCTCGGTCAAGGGCGTAGCCACCGGCGACATGGGCGTGGGCCGCGACGGCCAGCCCACCGACGCCTACCAACCCGGCATGGAGCTGCACGCCAAATACACGCTGTTTGCCGAAGGCTGCCGCGGCCACCTGGGCAAGCAGCTCGAAGCCAAATTCAATCTGCGCAATGGCGCCGATCCTCAGGTCTATGGCCTCGGCATAAAAGAACTCTGGGAGGTCACGCCCGACAATCACCAGCCCGGCTTGGTGATGCACACAGCCGGCTGGCCACTGGAGAGCGACACCTACGGCGGTTCCTTCCTCTATCACTTCGGTGAGAATCTGGTGGCCGTCGGCTTTGTCGTGGGCCTGGGCTACAGCAATCCCTTTCTCTCGCCCTTCGAAGAGTTTCAGCGCTACAAACTGCATCCGCTGGTGCGTCCGACCCTGGAAGGCGGCAAGCGCCTGGCCTATGGCGCACGCGCCATCACCTCGGGCGGCCTGCAAGCCTTGCCAAAACTGACTTTCCCGGGCGGCGCGCTAATCGGCGACGACGCCGGCTTCCTCAATGCGGCCCGCATCAAGGGCTCGCATGCCGCCATCAAGACCGGCATGCTGGCCGCCGAGGCCATCGCCCCTGCCCTGGCCAGCGGCCGCACCAGTGACGAGCTGCTGGATTACCCGAAATCTTTCCGCGCAAGCTGGCTGTATGAGGAGCTGCACCGCACGCGCAACTTCAAGCCGTGGATGAGCAAGGGCCTGTGGACGGGCTCCATCATGTTCGGCATCGATCAGCAGTTGTTCCGTGGCAAAGCGCCGTGGACGCTGGGTCTGACTGCGGATCACACCAAGCTCAAGACGGCAGCGGAAAGTACGCCCATCGTCTACCCCAGGCCCGACAACGTGATTACCTTCGACCGGCTCTCCTCAGTGTTTCTATCCAACACCAACCACGAAGAAAACGAGCCCTGCCACTTGCAGTTGAAAGACCCGACGGTGGCAATCCAGACCAACCTGGCTCTCTACGATGCGCCCGAACAACGCTATTGTCCGGCCGGCGTGTATGAAATCCTCAAGGACGCCGATGGCAGCAATGCGCGTCTGCAAATCAACGCGCAAAACTGCGTGCACTGCAAGACCTGCGACATCAAAGACCCAACGCAGAACATCAACTGGGTCGCGCCTCAAGGCGGCGAAGGGCCGGTCTATCTCAACATGTGAATGGCCCTTGGTCGCCTCCTATCCTCGTGGCGAAGGGCCGGTCTATTTGAATATGTGAAGGGCCCGTCTGTTTGAAGGCAGGCTGTTTGGTGGGCTTACGGAAAGCTCACCCTGACGCGGGTGCCTGGTCCGTTGCTGCCTGCTGAGATCATGACCTTCGCACCGTGTAAATCGGCAATCTCGCACACGATGGCCAAGCCCAAGCCGCAGCCCGAACCCACGCTGCCGGGCAAGCGCACGAAAGCTTGCAGCACAGACTCTCTGGCCTCCGGCGGTATGCCGGGCCCATCGTCTTCCACATAAAGCGTGATGGCCGGTTCCTGGGTAACGCCGACAGTCACCTGGCCGCCCTTGCGCCCATACTGCAAAGCGTTGTCGATCAGATTGCCCAGCAGTTCGCGCAGCAATAGCGGCTCGCCTTTGAGCAAGACGCCTTGATCGAGCCCGCTGTAGCCCAGATCAACCTGATTTTCCAAGGCTGTCGGCACCCAGTCCATCGCCACCTCCCGCGCCAGGGCAGCCAGATCGAGTTCAACCAGGCGCTGCGCTGCGCCCGCTTCCGGCTCGGCACGCGCGAACGTCAACAACTGATGACTGAGATGAGTCAGCCGCGAAACGGCCTTCAGCACATGGGCCAAGGCTTCTTTGTGAGCTTCGGGGTTAGGCTCGCGCAGGGCACGCTCGGCGTGAACCTGTAGCGCGGCGAGCGGCGTACGCAATTGGTGGGCGGCCTGGGCGATGAAGCGTTGCTGTGCCGAATGCGCTTGCTCGAGTTGCAGAAACAGCGCATTGAGCGCCTGCGTCAGGGGCTGCACTTCGTCCGGCGCCGTCTCGCCTACAGGCCGCAGATCTCCCGGACGGCGCCCTTTGATCTGGCGCGCCAGCGCCAGCAAAGGTTGCACGCCGCCCGTCACGCCATAGCGGATCAGTAGCACAGCGATAGCGATGAGCAGACCCTGTAGCAAAATCAAGGCGAACAGGATTTGCTGAGTCAGCGTGTGGCGCTTGGTCAGCGTCTCGCCGACCTGGATGGTGATTTCATCATCGCCCTCGCCCGGCGGCAGGCGCACCGCGACGGCGCGTACCGGTTTGCCGGCGATCTTGGTGTCGTAGTAGCTGGGCCGCAAATCCCGCGTAACCTCGATCGGCGGCGCCGGGAAGGTGGCCTGACCGAAGATCAGGCCCTGCTTGCGGCTAGTCGCCGCATAGTAGGTGCTGTCCATGTCGTCCCACTCGAACATCTCAATGGCGGCGCGTGGCAAGTCGAGCTTGACCGCGCCGCTCACCAGGCGCACCTGCTGGGCAAGCGAGCGCACGGAATCGTAAAGGCCACGGTCGTAAGCGAGATTGGCGAAATGCACGGCCACGAAATAGGACAGGATCGCACCCGCCACAAACAGTGACATCAGCGGCCAAAGCAGCCGCATGACGAGCTGTTTTCTCAGGCTATTCGGCATCGCGCACCACCCCTTCCGCTTCGAGCAGATAGCCCAGTCCGCGCACCACCCGAATCTTCACGCCGGCGCCCTCCATCTTCTTGCGCACGCGGCTGATAAAAACCTCTACCGCACTGAGATTGGCCTGCGCGTCCCAGTCGTAAATGCTTTCAAACAGGTGCTCTTTGCTCACTACTTTGCCAGCGCGCTCGACGAGGCAACGGAGCAAGTGATATTCGCGTTTGGTCAATTCCAACGCCACGCCATTCAGCATTACCCGTTGTCCGATGCCATCCAGCGTCAATGGCCCATAGTCCAGTGTGAGCGTGGCGCCGCCACGAGCGCGCCGCACCAAAGCGCGAATACGCGCTTCCAATTCGCCCAGCACGAAAGGTTTGGTCAGATAGTCGTCGGCACCTAGGTCTAGGCCGCGGATGCGCGCTTCCATTTCGTCGCGTGCGGTGAGTATCAACACCATGGTCGCCTGCTTGCGTTCACGCAGGCGTTGCAGCACGGTAAAACCATCCATCCCTGGCAAAGACAGGTCGAGGATCAACAAGTCATAAGGCACGTCGACCAGCGCCGCATCCGCCTGCGTGCCGCTAGGCACCCAATCAACCGCATAGCTACGCTGACGCAGTGCGGAAACCAGGCCGTCCGCCAATTCGGCGTCGTCTTCGGCAAGCAGAATGCGCATGGGTAAGCAGACCCTGGTAAGACATAAAATACGCACCATTGTAGCTGCGTCTTTGTCATCGATCTGCCGGTGGCCAGGGACAAGCACAAGAAAGCTTGACGAAAGGTTCCAGCAAGCTTCGCGCGCTATTTTTGCAGCTTACGGCTCAGCGGCAACGCGCAGGCCTCCTGCGTCAATTCAGAATATCCCATACAGGCAGAACTTGGCACCTTGGACCATCCTTTGTGACTTCGACGGCACCATCTCCGTCGAAGATGTCACCGACGTTTTACTGGAACGCTACGGGCTACCCGGTTGGCAAACACTCGAAGATGAGTGGCGCGGCGGACGGCTCAGTTCGCGCCTGTGCATGCAAGGGCAGATCGCCCTGCTCGATGTCGACAAGCAGGAACTCGACGCGCAGATCGATGCGTTCCGCATCGACCCGGATTTCCCCGCCTTCGTGACGGCCGCACAACACGCCGGCTGGGAAATCAGCATCGTCAGTGATGGGCTGGACTACGCCATACGCCGCATCCTGGCGCGCTATGGCTTAACCGACCTGCCTGTCCGCGCCAACCATCTTGTGCAAATCGGGCCGCGCCGTTGGCGGCTGGAGTCACCCTGCGCCGATACCGCCTGCGTGGTGGACAGTGGCACTTGTAAATGCGCTATCGTGGCGCGCCCGCAAGCGTTACGCCACCATGTCGCGCTGGTGGGCGATGGCGCTTCGGATTTCTGCGCAGCCGGCCGGGTGGACTTCGTTTTCGCCAAACACCGCCTGATCGAACATTGTCGGGCACAGGATATTTTGCACACGCCTATTGTCGGCTTTGCCGACGCCATCCGATTGCTGTCGTCTCTTGAAGATACAGCGCGAGCACTCAGCCCTTCCATCGCCCTTAACCGGAACACGCCTGATGAATAACGCCCAACTCCTCGCCGACGAAGCCCGCTACTGTTCTTTCGGTGACACCGTGCACTACGCGGATCCGCCGAAAATCTTCGACCGTTGCGAAGGCAGCTATCTCTACGACGCCGCGGGCGTGCCCTTCCTTGATTTGCAGATGTGGTACTCGGCCGTGAACTTCGGCTATAGCAATCCGCGCCTCAACGCCGCGCTCAAGCACCAGATCGACACCCTGCCGCAGTTGGCCAGCCAGTATCTGCATCCGACAAAAATCGAGCTGGCAAAGACCATCGCAGTCGATATGGAAAAGAAGTTTGGCATGCCGGGTCGCGTGCATTTCAATGTCGGTGGCTCGCAGTCGATTGAGGACTCGCTCAAGCTGGTGCGCAACGCCACCCAGGGCAAGAGCCTGATGTTCGCCTTCGAGGGCGGCTATCACGGCCGCACGCTGGGCGCTTCCGCCATCACGTCCAGCTACCGTTACCGCCGCCGTTTCGGCCACTTCGGCGAACGCGCCTATTTCCTGCCCTTCCCCTACCAGTTTCGCGGCCCGCGCGGTATGAGTAAGGAAGAATATGGCGAGCACTGCGTGCAGCAATTCGCACGCCTCTTTGAAACTGAATATAACGGCGTGTGGGATCCGAAAGCCGGCCAGTCGGAATATGCCGCCTTCTATGTCGAACCCATTCAAGGCACGGGTGGTTATGTCATCCCACCGCCGAACTTCTTTACCGGGCTCAAAAAAGTGCTGGATCGTTACGGCATCTTGCTGGTGGTGGACGAAATTCAAATGGGTTTCTTCCGCACCGGAAAGCTCTGGTCCATCGAGCACTTCGGCGTGACGCCCGACATCTTGGTATTCGGCAAGTCGCTTACCAATGGGCTCAACCCTCTCGCTGGTTTGTGGGCGCGCGAGGAACTGATCAACCCCGCGCTTTTCCCCCCTGGTTCTACCCATTCCAGCTTTGCTTCTAACCCTCTGGGGACTGCGGTGGGTCTGGAGACCATGCGCATGCTGGCCGAGACAGACTATGAAACGATGGTGATGGCCAAGGGCGCACACTTCCTCGCCGGCCTGCGCGACTTGCAAAAACGTCATGCCGAAATTGGCGACGTTGACGGTCTTGGTTTGGCGCTAAGAGGGGAAATCTGCGAGGCGGATGGCATCACGCCGAACAAGGCGCTGCTCGATCGTATGGTGGATATTGGCCTGGCCGGCGGGCTGACTCATAACGGCAAGCCCATGGGATTGGTGCTGGATGTCGGCGGCTACTACAAGAACGTCATCACCTTCGCACCCTCGCTGCATATCAGCAGCGAGGAAATCGACCTCGGCCTAAGCCTGCTCGATCAGCTCCTGACCAAGGCCAAGCGCGGCTGAAGCTGGCTGCGCTGCGGTCCGGCCACGCGCTGGAAGAAGTCGACCGAGTGTTCGATGACTTCGTCCTTCTGCTGGTCGACAGTAATCATGTGGTAGCTATTGTCGAGTACGATGGTCTCGACCGGCGCCGACACGCGCTTCTCGATCAACTGCGGATTCTTCAGGCTGGCGACATCGTCGTCACGGGCATGCACAAGCAGGCAGGGTACGCGCACCTGGTCCAGCCGCCGCTGCACCCACTGCGACAACCGATAAAACTCCGCCAGCGCGGGCCAGGGGTTGCCAGGCAAACCGGCGCCCGCACTGTCGCCAGACAGCATCTTCATCGAAATTGCACGGCGTATACGCTCGTTCTTGATGCCGTAGGGAAAGGTCTCGATGAAGGCATTTTTACGGCCTATGCCTAGGCGATCGAACCAGGGCAACAGGAACGCCAGGCGCCCAACCTTGGGAATCGCCCAGCCGTCGTAAAAGAAGGTGGTGCCGTAGAGCGCCAGACCACTCACCTTACCCGGATGGCGTATGGCGTATTTCAGCGCCAGCACAGCACCCATGGATAAGCCGCCGACGAACAGTTCCGTCACTTCCTCACGCAAGCGGTCGGCCGCCGCTTCCACACTGGCGAACCAATCCTGCCAACGGGTCGCCAGCAAATCGCTTTCGTTGCCACAGTGGCCTGCAAGCTGCACGCCCATCACGGTGTAACCGGCGCGATGCAAACCACGCGCGACACTGCGCACTTCGTTCGGTGTACCTGTCAAACCATGGATGAGCAATACCCCCACGGGGCCGCCGCGCATCAGAAACTCTGCGGACTGCAATCTGACCTCCAGTCGCCACTCCGGGCGATTCGTGACTTACACTACGCGACACATTTGCCGTGCCGTCTCTTGACGCAATTCTGCCCCCGCAGACTTTCGCCAAGCTTTCGACGCAACCCACACCAGCCGAAACGATTCATACGATGATTTCCCCGATTGTAGCGGGTTTTCTTGCTGCCAATGCCGTGCTCGACACCGCCGGACAACTCGCCTTCAAGACCGCCGCGACACACACCGAGGCCGCTACGCATGTTGACCACTGGCGCCAGATGCTGCGCCAGCCCTGGATATGGCTGGGCGTCTCCTGCTTCTGCCTGGAGTTCGTCGCCTGGCTGGTGTTCCTCTCGCTGGTACCGCTGGCGCAAGGCGTCCTGCTGGGCATGATCAACATCGTCGTCGTCATGCTTGGCGGCCGCTGGTTTTTTCGTGAGCGCCTCACCCGCTTGCGGCTGCTCGGCATCGTGCTGATAGTCGGCGGCGTCAGTATTGTGGGCCTGGGCTGATGTCGCTCACACGCTTTTATCTTTTCGGCTTCATCGTCTTGCTGGCCTTCGACACCTTGTCGCAGCTCAGCTTCAAGTACGCCGCACTGCATGCTGCACCGCTGGAACCGAGCGTGGCCTGGCTTCTGCGCGTGGTCACGCTGCCCTGGGTTTATGGCGCGGTGCTAGGCTATCTCGGCGCCTTTGTCACCTACATGACCTTGTTGCGACACGCACCCATCGGACCCGCCTTCGCCGCATCGCATCTGGAAGTCGTGGCGGTAATGCTGCTTTCGGCGCCGCTGTTCGGTGAAGCCGTCAGCACACTGCAACTGCTGGGCGCCATGATCATATTGGCCGGCGTGCTGTGCCTGGCTGTCAGCGAGACGCGCGATCACCCGTAGCGGCCGCTATCCAGGCTAACAACTGAATATTCACCTCGCCCTGCTGCGCCTGCCAGCGCGACAGCTCGGCCTCATCGATGGCTGGCTGCGCGTCCAGCGCGCTCAGCCAGCGCTTCCACCAGGTGCGATAGCGATGGATGGAGACATCCCCCGTGATGTCGCTACCGATCAGGCGGCCGGACAACCCTTCGATCAGGCGCTGCAAATCAGGCAGATCGAAGCAGCCCTGATCCCAGTTGGTCCTCGCCACATGCGAGGCCAAGACGTCTTTGTCGATGGAAAGATAGACCGGCGTATCGTCGGCACTGATCGCCTCGATAAAAGCATCCACCAGCGCAGTCTTATCGGCGTGGCTGGAAAAACCGGCAGCCAAGCCCAAAAGGCGCGCCCAGCCAGTGTCTACACCCACGCTCCAGTAGCGCAGCTTGCCCGCATAGAGTGACCACAAATGGTTTTCCCAGGCGTGGCGCCAGCCAATGTCGGCCGAGGTGATGCCCACCACATGCACGCGCCGCACCTGCGGCAGCGCCGCGACATGACGCACCCAGGAACCGCAATGGATGCCGAAGGGAAAGCGCATGTTGTCCGGATGGTTGTCGCAGACCACCACATCGAAGCGCGGCTCGCGCGACAGGCGCTCGACGAGCAGATGCGTCAGGTGATGAAAATCGCCACTACCTAATAGCACCGTACCGTGACTCGCGGGCAGACGGTCTGCGAACTCCTGACGCAATTTCCGCCAGGTACCCAGGCCGCAGCCGAAGCGCACGACCTCCTGCCAATCGGCGAACGGCAAAACTTCGGCGCCCGATAGATCGCGCAAAGCGCCATCGAAATCAAGAATGAGTGGCCGGTTTGTCAGCATATTGTTCGAACCAAGCATGGTCGCTTTGAAAGCGGTGCACCAGCTTTCTCAGGACAGCGCGCAAAAGCGGATTGCGCACATAGACGGCGTGGCGCGTGAACGTGAAGCGCGCACCGAGATAAGCCTTGATCTCTGGATCGGTCCACCCCGCCACATAGTAGTTCAAGCCCTGCTCCCGGGCGTAGGCGAGATTTTCCATCCAGCTCACGACGTAGAGGTTGTAATCGCGCGCGGCTGGATAGTCGAGCCCGATGTATTTGTCGACCAGCATGCCGGCGTGCACGAAGCAAAGATTGAAACCGATCAAGTACTCCCCAACGGAATAAAGAAAGATGTGTCCGTCCAGCGTCTCATCGCGCAACACGGAGGAGAAGAAAGCAGCGCCAAGAATATCGAAATGCAACTCGCTTTGCTCGTACACCTTGAGATAAAGCGCGTACAAGTGGGTGAGTAACTGGTCGTCCACCAAACGCGCGCTGCCGGTGGGCAGTCGCTCGATGCGCAAGACGTCGCGAGCACGCAGCTTGCGCCGGATATCCTTGCGCCGACCGGCGGAAAGCCGCGCCAGATATGCTTCCTCGCTGACGAAATCGATAGGGACATAGGCCAGCGCCTGGCCGTCCACAAGAATAAACCCGGCCGCCTCGCAGGCCACGAGGAAGGCTGCGGCATAGTCGCTATCTTGCTGCGGCAACAGGGGTGAAGCCTCCGCAATGTCTTTGACGATCATCAGCGGCGAATCCTTCGCCCAGATGGCCAGCATGGCACGCGTAAGTTCCACGGGCGAAAACGCGGAAGGCAAAGGTGCGTATTCGTTCACCGTGCTACCAAAGAAGCAGGTTCGCAATCTCAGCAGCTGGCGCAGCCAGGTGGCGCTAGGCAAGCTATCAAAAAATTCGATGAGCGCCGCGTCCGCTGTGGTGAGTAGATCGAACCGCGTATGAAAACCAACGACTCCCTCAGGGGAGACGTACGCATCGAAGCCTGCGGGCGGGTGACGCAGAAATTGGCGCAGCAATCCTTCCGGCTCCGCCAGACAGCGATAATGGGTAGACGACGCGTCAGTCTCGTCGGACGCGCTAGACAATTCAGACAACATGGCTGGGATGTTACCCCAAGCGCGCGCGGCGCAGGGCTTGCCGGCAATGCGTGGGCGTCGCCGCTCCTTGTCTTATGCCGCAGCCTGCAAGCTACCAAGTACGCCATTCACGGCGCGATCGAATAGCGGCTCGTCCATGACGAGATCAGCCATGCCATTGCGGAACTGATGCGCCAAGGCTTCTGGCGATATGGACAGGGCACGTGGCGATTGGGCATTCGTAAAAAGATAGATACTCCGCTGCGGGCTGACCCAGGCAAGACGGTTGCGTACGGTCGGGCCCTCCTCCTGACGAAACTCGACCCAATCGCCACGCTTCAGTTGCTCGACGCGGATATGATAAATGTCGTCGTCGGTATCCGTCAGCGTCGCGCCCACCAACGCGACCTCCTCAATCTGCACGTCGTCCTGCGTAATGCGCGTGACGAACAACTCGCCTTCCGGATTGATGGGATACATATCCGCCATCTGCGCTTGGGCTTGCTCGGCAATTGCATCGGCATGCGCGTCGGACGCGACCAAGCCGCCTTCACCATGCGCCTGCAAGCCGGCTTTGACGGCAGCTGAATGCAAGGCCACCAGCACGTCGAAAAACTGGTTGCGCTGCTCTTGCGCCAGGCCGATCAAGTCCAAGCCCACATGCAGTGAACGCAGTAGCGTGGGTAGCGTGTCGACCAGCTTCCTGCGCTCATTGCTATTGGCCTTGAGCGTGACGCTCCAGACCAGATCGTCCATGGCGCCGACGGCGCTCGTGTAGCTGTGATGCTCCTCGCCGTGACGCGAGCAAAGTTCCTTCAGGACTTGCTGCCAGTGATCGAGCAGGAATTGTCGCACTCCCGGCGCAAGATCGGAAGTGAGCCGACGCGACACCGCTGCACCGGCAATGACCCAGGCAATCTCGTCGGTTTCGCGTTGTTGCAGCAACTCGGCAGAACGCTCTGCGACCGCGTCGGACTTCGCTTCACGCGCATGCAGGAAAGCTTCCAGCTCACCCAGATGCTGGGTGAAAATTTCAACATCTCGCTCGAAGCCCGTCTGAATGGCCGTGACGATGCGGCTGATTTCCTTGTAGAGCGGATCTTCCTGATCGACTTCCTCGCCCCAGCCGATGGAAGCGCGCGAAATGCCGTCGAGGAGTTTGCGCGTAGGATGCAGCCGGCTGGAGAAGAAGGATTTGTCCAGCATAGCGACCTTCAGCACCGGAATCTGCAAGCGGCCGACCAGCGCCTTGATCGGATCCGGAATCTTGGCATCGTCGAACACGAAGTCGAACAACATGGCGACGATGTCGATGGTGATGGCGTCCATCTGCGGCATGCCTTGGGCGAATCCGCTGGCCTTGATTTGACGCAGCACATTCACCATATCGCCGATGGCGCCTATATCGGGCAGGCCGCTCATCTCGCTCATCCCACCTACGCTCGCCGTTGCGTCAGACGCAGCCGTCAGCATTTCGCCGCGCTGAATTTGGGTCAGCGAATCGAAGAAGCCGCTGGCGAATTTATCGCTGGCTGGCGCAGGACCGGTCGGCGCCGAACTCAAGTTCGCGCCCATCGGCGCCTGCGCATAACCGGCGCCGGCATATTGGGTTTGCATGAGCTGCTGCAAGGCGCTGAACATATCTGGCGCCGATTGGCCTTCAGTCTGTTGCGCGAACTGTTGCGCAGCTCGCTCGGCGCTTGCTTGCCTGGCTCCCGGCTTTCCCGGCGACGCGTTCACCGCACGGCGATAGCCGTGCTTCAGGTCAGGCAGCACATTCCAGCGCACCATGGTGGTATTCAGGTCGGCATACACAGCGTGCAGGCTTTTAGCCACATACTGCTCAACTTGCTTGAACAAAACGAGCTTGGTCTTGATATCACCCTCGATTTCGTCGCAGGCGCGCTTCAGCGCTTCGCATACGGCTTCAGGGCTGATGGGGTTTTCGTCATCATTCAAATACTCGCGTCCGAGCAGCATTGCGACACGCTCGCCCAAGACTGAAAGCTCGTCGTCGCATTCCTCTTTGAAGCGGCCGGCGATTTCCTGCATGGCAATGCTCGCGGCGAGGTCGTCGTCCCCAACCAGCTTCAGCTCCAACGCGGAAATCGACACAGTCTGAACCGCCGTACCCAGTTCACCGCGCATCTTCTTGTTGAATATCTCAACGAAGTTGCGCGAGAAGGCGGCTTCAATGCTGGGCCATTTCTCCTTGGCTTTGCCACGCACGTCGAGATAGACGTTTTGCATCTCGCGGTCGTAGGTGGCTTCCGCCATCTGGAACAAATCCTCCTCGACCTGCGACAACATGTCTTTCAGCGCCGACGAGAGTCGACGCATCGCCAGATCGCGACAATCGTTGAGCATGCGGCCCGATTCGCTCGAACTGATGGCGCGACGCGGATGCTCGTTCAGGTTGAAGACTTTCGCAGCGTTGGCAGACATGATCATTTACCTCCAAATCCATCCGTGCCTGACTGGGCGCGGTAAAACCGCATGCGTCGTTTAAGACGCAAAGGAAGCAACCGTCACAAAGACGAGCGCGACAACGTCCGGTTTGAACTGCGAGGGAACATCAAGTGCGCGGAGAACCCACGGCACGCGGTGTAACCACAGGCGCTACCCTGTAGCTTGGGGGCTGAAAAAAGGTTCGATACATCATGACCCCTATCCGGCAACCCCGCTGCCATAGCATCTCCAGTGAGCACTGAGATCCCTTAGACCGGTTGTTTTGCGCCCCCACTTTTCAGCGGGTTTGCCCTTTTCAGATATTGGTTAATCCAACTGCTATAACGGCCGCTGGACCCGATTCTTGAGGACTTTGAGCGAGAAAGCTTCAAAAATCTTCCGTGACATATTTCACGGTTTCAAGGCATTAATAGCATGCTTTTTTTTCTTGTGCAAGTGTCGTGCCACCCCGACATCGCGAGTATGCGAAATGGAACAGCGAAGGGGGATAAATCCCGATTTTTAAAATTTAAATACAATCGCTTATCAAAACTGTGTCTCGCTCAAGGCAAGCGCACCAACGCCACCATGGATAACCGTATGCCGCAGCGCCGACGCGAGACACAACACATGGTCGGCATAGAAGCGCGCGGTGCTGATCTTGGCCGGATAAAACGGGTCGCCATCGCCGGCCGCAACATGGCGGGCGGCGGCCAAAGCGGCGCGGGCCATTTGCCAACCGCCCGCCACGATGCCCAGCAGTTTGAGAAAGGGCACGGCGCCCACATGCACGCCCTTGATGTCGCGGTTGAAATTGGCAACGATGTGCTCGCCCGCTTGCGCAAGCGCTTCAACCGCCTGAGAAAATGACGAACGAATTGCAGAGAAATCTTCGCCCGCCTGTTGCGTCAGCGCGGCTTCCGTATCGCGCATGGCGGCGAGCACAGTCTTCAGTGTGGCCCCACCTTCGCGGGCGATCTTGCGCCCGATCAGGTCGTTGGCCTGGATGCCGGTCGTGCCTTCGTAAATCGTGGTGATGCGCGCATCGCGCAGATGTTGCGCAGCGCCCGTCTCTTCGATGAAGCCCATGCCGCCATGGATTTGTATACCCAGCGTCGCCACTTCGATGCCAGTCTCGGTGCTCCAGCCCTTCACCACCGGAATCATCAAGTCGACGAAGGCCTGATTGCGCTTGCGCTCCGCCGCATCGGCATGCCGATGCGCCGCATCGTGCGCGGCCGCCACGACGTAGGCCAGCGCGCGCATGGCTTCCGTCTGCGACTTCATCAGCATGAGCATGCGGCGGATGTCGGGATGGCGGATGAGGGGCAGCGGCCCCGAACCATCCACCAGATCACGGCCCTGCAAGCGCTCCTTCGCATAGGCCAGCGCGTGCTGGTAGGCGCGCTCGGCGATGGCCACACCTTCGAGACCGACGGAAAAGCGGGCCGCGTTCATCATGACGAACATGTACTTCAGGCCTTCATTCTCGCGGCCGATGAGATAGCCCGTTGCGCCGCCGTGGTCACCATAGGCCATGACGCAGGTGGGGCTGGCGTGTATGCCCAGCTTGTGCTCAATGGAAACGCAATAAGCGTCGTTGCGCGCGCCGGCCGAGCCGTCGTCATTGACCATGAATTTCGGCACAACAAAAAGAGATATGCCTTTCACACCCTCGGGCGCATCCGGCGTACGCGCCAGCACAAGATGGATGATGTTGTCCGTCATGTCGTGCTCGCCGTAAGTGATGAAGATTTTCTGGCCGAAGATATTGTAGCTGCCATCCGGCTGCGGCTCGGCACGGCTGCGCACCAGCGCCAGATCGGAGCCGGCCTGCGGCTCCGTCAAATTCATGGTTCCTGTCCAGCTACCCTCGATCATTTTGGGCAAAAATTTCTGCTTCTGCGCGGGCGAGCCAACCAAGGAAATGGCCTCGATGGCGCCAGTGGTGAGCAATGGGCAGAGCGAGAATGCCATGTTGGCGGACTTCCAGGTTTCTTGCACCGCCGCCACCACAACTTTGGGCATGCCCTGGCCGCCGAATTCCGGCTCGCTGCCGATGCCATTCCAGCCGTTCTCGACAAACTGGCCGTAGGCTTCCTTGAATCCCGCTGGCATAGTGACCTGCCCATCAGCCCACACCGCGCCCTGCTTGTCGCCGGACGCATTGAGCGGCGCCAACACACCGCGTGCAAATTTGCCAGATTCTTCGAGAATAGCCTCGACCACATCGGCCGTCGCTTCTTCGCAACCGGGAAGCTGCGCCACCTGTTCCATGCCTGCCAGTTCGCGCAGCACGAAGCGCATGTCACTCAGCGGGGCTTGATAGTCGCTCATGGTCTCCTCCGGTTAATCTATTGGTGGTCAGCAATTCGTTCAACACATCTTCCAGCAGCAGAATGTCCGTCACCACGGCAACAGGGAACCCTATCCGCTCGCCACCCCGGTTATCCAACAGCAGCATGCGCAGATAATCGCGACATTCGAAGCTGCCCCATGCTGCCTGAACGTTTGCGGAAATGTGGGGGATTTGCTCTAATCCGGTCACATCCGCACCATGATCCAGAGCGGACTCTTCCTCGAAGAAGCCGCGCAGCGGCGCTTCCGCCACCCCCTCGTCCCAACCGGGCGCACACACGTTGAAGTGGTCGTGCATATTTTGTGCGGCCAAATCGAACTCATCACGCAAACCCATATGCCGATACGCCTCGAGCAATTTCAGCCAGGGCCGTACTGAAGCGCCGGGATGTTGCACCAAATAGTCGCGCAAAATGCGCGTAGCACTGCTGGGGCGGCCGTAGTTCAGCATCACCTGAGCCAGATTGAGGGCGTGTTCCAGCTTGACGATAACCGGATCGGACGGCGGCGCTATGACGGCCGGCGCCGTCTCTCGGCGCGGGCCGTCGTCGGGTTCCGCTGGTGGCGCTATCTGGATATTCGATTGAGGCGCCAAGGTGTCGGCAGCGATTTTAATCGGCGCAACGGCGCTTGGTAGCGCCGGCGGGGGCAAGTCCATTTTTTGCGGCGCGCGACGACGCGCACGCAGGGCGACGAGCAAAACCACCAACGTGAGCCCCACACCGCCCGCCGGCAGCAGCCAGGCGTCCCAACCCGGCGACTCGGCGGTAACGCGAAGCCCAACCGTTGCGGGATTTTCATTTGGCATATTTCTGGCAAGCTGCAAGCGCAGCGCCTCGACTTGCTGTGCCGTGGTGCGTATGCGTTCGTTGAGGTTATCGAACTCTAACCAGAAACCCGAAGCAAACTGCGTCAGCCGATATTCGCGCAGCAACAGGTCGCGCTGCTCCTCTGACGCATGCGGACGAGACAGCCGCAGGGTGAAGCGCAGCCGGGGTGCGATATCGGATTCGGCAACGCGCGATGACGGCGCAGAGGGTGTGGAGGAAATGGCGGAAGCGGCCTGGAGACCGGTACTGAGCGCCATTGCACCCAGCCACACTATCCATGTCCGCCTCTGTTTGGCCACGCTCGGTCAGGCTCCCGAGGCCAAATGGCGTGACATCGCCAGGCTGCTCAGCCCAACTCCGCAGTCAGTTCGGGTACGAGCTGGAACAAATCGCCCACCAACCCGTAATCCGCCACCTGGAAGATCGGCGCCTCCGCATCCTTGTTGATGGCGACGATGACCTTGCTGTCCTTCATACCGGCCAGGTGCTGGATCGCACCAGAAATGCCAATGGCAATATAGAGCTGCGGCGCGACGATCTTGCCGGTTTGGCCGACCTGGTAGTCGTTGGGCACATAGCCAGCGTCCACTGCGGCGCGCGAAGCCCCTAGTGCCGCGTTGAGCTTGTCGGCCAGAGGCTCCAGCAGCTTGTGGTAATTCTCACCGCTGGCGAGGCCGCGCCCGCCAGAGACAATAATCTTGGCGGCGCCCAGTTCAGGCCGCGCCGATTTGGTGAGTTCGCGTCCCACCAGCTTCGCAATGCCCAAATCGGCGCCAGCCGAGAGACTTTCCACCGTCGCCGCGCCGCCCTTGCCCGCCGCTTCGAAGGCGGTGGTGCGCACGGTAATGACTTTCACCGCATCGGCAGATTTCACGGTCGCCAGCGCGTTGCCGGCGTAGATCGGGCGCACGAAAGTATCGGGCGCATCGACCGCAACGATTTCCGAAATCTGCGCCACATCCAGCAAAGCGGCAACACGCGGCAAAAGGTTTTTGCCGAAAGTCGTCGCACCCGCGAGAATGTGGGTGTAGCCGGCGGCATTGGCGACCACCAACGCAGCCAGGTTTTCCGGCAACTGATCACCGTACTGCGCGGCATCGGCCACGCGCACCTTGGCCACACCATTGACCTGCGCAGCTTCACTGCCCGCGGCACCGCAGCCAGCGCCCGCCACCAGCACATGAATCTCGCCGCCGATTTTCTTCGCGGCGGAAATGGTATTCAGCGTGGCCGCCTTCAGCACCGCGCCGTCGTGTTCCGCAATAACCAGGATAGCCATCAGATCACCTTCGCTTCGTTCTTGAGCTTGGCCACCAGTTCCTTCACATCGGCGACCTTGATGCCGGCGCTGCGCTTGGCCGGCTCCACCACTTTCAGCGTCGCCAGACGCGGCGTGATATCCACGCCGAGGTCCGCCGGTTTGACCGTGTCCATCGGCTTCTTTTTAGCCTTCATGATGTTGGGCAACGTGGCGTAGCGCGGCTCATTCAGGCGCAGATCGGTGGTTACCACGGCAGGCAATTTGAGTTCGACCGTTTCCAGGCCGCCATCAATTTCGCGCATCACCGTCACCTTGCCATCGGCCACGGTGACTTTGGAAGCGAAGGTCGCCTGCGGCCAGCCCATCAGCGCAGCGAACATCTGCCCCGTCTGGCTGGCGTCGTCATCAATGGCCTGCTTGCCAAAGATGGCGAGCTGCGGTTGCTCCTTATCAGCCAGCGCCTTGACGAGCTTGGCGACGGCCAAGGGCTGCAACTCCACATCGGTTTCAACCAAAATGGCGCGGTCGGCGCCCAGCGCCAGCGCGGTGCGCAGGGTTTCCTGGCAGGCCACCGTGCCGCAGGAAACCGCCACCACCTCGGTGGCGATACCGGCTTCTTTGAGCCGCACCGCTTCTTCGATGGCGATTTCGTCGAAGGGATTCATAGACATTTTCACGTTGGCGAGGTCAACACCGGAACCATCGGCCTTGACGCGGATTTTCACGTTGTAATCAACAACGCGTTTGATGGGTACGAGAATCTTCAAACCACTGCTCCTTAGCGAATGCGGCCCCCGAATAAGAGGCCCCTGCCGCTGTGTGTAAACACAGGCGACCGTACTTCTCCCAAGGCGAATTATCGCACCGCAGCGCAGATGGGCCAAGGGCGGCGTCCAGAGCGTCTCCGGCGCATGGATTTATGTCGTTTGGATTTCGCACGCAGCCGGACAAAGCCCTTGAACGAACGCTGTCATCCACACCTGCCAGGGCGACTCATCTGCGTCGGCCCCCTAACTTTCATGATGCGGGAACAGCACCCCGCCTCATGAAAGTCAGCCCCTTTCAAACGCCCGCCCCCCTTCGCCCCCCTCGCGGGGGGTTCCTGAT
>JAYUNL010000182.1:0-2936 GCA_043761745.1 Rhodocyclaceae bacterium | reverse complement strand
CGTCTGCGCTTAAGCGTCGCACTCGCAAGAAGCCTGGGCCACTGTCCTCACTGCAACTGGATCGG
Organism: Rhodocyclaceae bacterium; assembly: GCA_043761745.1. GTDB lineage: Bacteria > Pseudomonadota > Gammaproteobacteria > Burkholderiales > Rhodocyclaceae > Desulfobacillus. The sequence continues at coordinate 2,871 of JAYUNL010000182.1, read as the reverse complement.
TGAAAAACTCAATTTATGACACAGTAAGACTAAGCAGTTGTGTGATCACTATCGGTTGCGATGCGGCGTTAGCCTTGAAGACGAGATACAGCGGTACGCCCGGCGCCAGATGTTTATTCAGCAACTCGGTGATGGCCGGATCGTAGCGTGTCCAGTCGCCCTTCAAATAGTGAAATTGGCGGTCACGTAGCGCGTGTTGCACCTCGTCGGTACGCAAGACCAGCGCCTCGTTGGTTTTGCAGATAATGCACCAATCGGCACTCAGCTCAACGAACACCGGCTTACCGTCCGCAAGCAGCGTCGTGAGTCTCTCAGCGGAGTAGGGTTCCTTCGCCCAAGCCGGCGCAGGGGGCGCCAAGGGGTCGCGAATCAAGAGGACACTTGCCACGATCGCAACGACGCCGAGCGCTCGCGCCACCCACTTGGGTTTCCCACGGCTGCCCCATAGCCACGACGCAAAGCCGAGCAGCATGAGACCCAGGACGCAAGCGGCGACTGCGTCCGATCCAGCTTGTCGGCCTAGCACCCAGAGCAACCATACGGCGGCCGCGAACATCGGAAAGGCGCACAGCTCTTTGAAACGCTGCATCCAGGCGCCCGGCTTGGGTAGCAGCCGGGCGAATCCCGGTACCCAACTGAGCACCAACATGGGCGATGCTAGGCCGAGCCCCAGGGACATGAAAATGACCAAGGCAATTGGCGGCGGTTGAATCAGGGCAAATCCGAGGGCGGCGCCCATCAGTGGTCCGGTACAGGGGCTGGCGACGACGACCGCCAATACGCCGGTAAAGAAGGCGCCGCGGGCGCCGCTGTGTTCGGTGAGTTCCTGGCCTACGCCCATAAGACGGTTCAGCCCGTCCATTCCGGGAATTGCGCCGAGCATACTCAAGCCCAGCAAGAAAAACAGATACACGAGCGCCGCGACAAACACCGGGGATTGAAGCTGGAATCCCCAGCCCACTGCCATGCCGGCAGATCGCAACGCCAGCAGCGCTGATGCCAGCGCCAGCAGCGAAATCAGCACGCCTGCGGCGTAAGCCAGGCTGTGCCATCGGCGTACTGGCCCGGGCACGCTGACCAGGCCGGCGGCTTTGACTGCGAGCACCGGCAGGACGCATGGCATGAGGTTGAGCAGCGCGCCGCCTATGAACGCCAATATGAGTGACAAGGTGAATGTCATGCTCGGTCACCTCCCCATTTTCTGGTCGACGGACGGGGCGGCAGTGCGAAAGGCGCCTTTGGTGATCTCGCCGGGATTGATCTCGGTGTGCCATTGAACTCCGCCGTAGTCGAAGTAGTGAGCTTCGAGCAGTCCGTGCGCAATGCCGTAATCGATCACATGATGGCTGTTGAGCGTCGTCCAGATTCCGCCGACTTTGATTGCCGAGGCAAGCTCGATGTCGAACAGGCTGTTGGGAGGATTCTTCCGCGTGCGAACATTCCGCTTTGTGGCTTTGGGTCCGCGTCCGATGAGATAGCCGATCGTGTCCGCCCGCTGATCGAGAGTGGCCCAGCCTGCCAGGGTGTCGTCATGCAGCGGCAGGGCTTTCATGCCTTGCGGTGTGCGGACGAACTGGATGTGATCCGCGATGGCGCCAGATGCCATGACCGGGGCGGTAAGATAGACCATGAGATCTGGGTAATCGTCGCTGGCGGCGGCGGGTCCGTGCCCGCCCTTGGTCGAAGACAACAGTACGTTCATTTGCACCGGCAAGCCCAGATACCAGGCCTGACGCGCGATATCCGGTGTGTCGGGCAGGACGGGCAGGACGGGCGCCGCGATAGCTGCGCAGGTCGGTAGCAGAAGAATCCAGACGAAAATGCGAAACATGGAGATGCCCTAAGATGACTGGAGAGAATCTGAATAGTAGGAGAGTGTGTATTAAAATGTCAACGATAAAGTTATCGTTATAGCGTTTCTTCTGCCAGAAAAATGACCACAAGGAGTATTTGAATGCCCACCGTCAAGGCCACCACCGAACCCGTCAACAGGGCGGTGCATGAAATACAGGAGCGCATACGCACGGGACAATATGTGCCGGGTCAACGATTGATCGAGCCGGATCTGGTGAACGAGTTAGGCGTGAAACGCGGTTCGGTACGCGAGGCTTTGCGTATTCTTGCGGGTGATGGGGTTATTACGCTGGTGGCGCAGAAAGGCGCGCACGTGCGTAAGCTCGACTCAGTCGAACTGGTCGAGATCATCCAGTTGATTACCGGGCTTTTGAATCTGAGCATAGAACTGGCCTTGCAACAGCCCTTGCGGAAGAAGCTGCGTGATGAGCTGAATGCCATCATGGTGGGCATGCAACGGGTTGCCAAGGTGGGCGCCATAGACCGATTCCACATGGAGGCGGCTCGCTATCATCAATTACTACGCGAGAGCGCGAACAATAAGCTGCTGCTGCACATGTATGACAAATTGCATACCGACCTGCTGCTCAAGCAGTTACGCGCGGGAAGCGTGGTGACCGACTGGAAAAAGTACTTGGTGCATTTTGAAAAACTTCACGAGGCTTTGCTGGCGGGCAAAGTTAACGTGGCGAGACGTCTGGTGAATGCCCACGGACGTGAGTTGATTGATATGACGCAGCGCGAGGCGGGGCCTGGCGCTTGGTGAATGTATAAGGTTCGTCGCTTGGGGTACTTACCTCAGGCGACGAACCGACTTGCGGATATAGCAACGGGCAGCGCGGTTAGTTATCCCAGGTCGTCCAGTTGAGGCCGTTGCCGCCGGTGGCGAATGGAAAAAATTTCGTCGGTGGCGGTACGGATCAGATCGAAGGTTACGTTCCCCCATCGCACTGAGCTCGCAATTGCGTAGGATGGGTGGAGGCGCAAAGCGCCGTAACCCATCGTCATTGTGCAAGA
>JAYUNL010000181.1:0-3269 GCA_043761745.1 Rhodocyclaceae bacterium | reverse complement strand
TTGATCCCCATCACGCATCTCCTCTCCTAGCGATGCGTACATCTTCCACCCAGCCAGGCTCACTGGATGAGCCTGCTGAACTTTGTGGCTAATCAGGTCCATTTGCACACCTGGCTGACATAGGCGTGTCGGCCCAGCGAAGGCGGGGATTCAGCGACGTTCGAGTAAGACGCTGGATTCCCGCTGTTGCGGGAATGACGCGACGTGTTGGAAACGTGCCAGTACTATTTATGAGTGGCAAGGCAACTGCTCGCCAATAGAAGAGGAAGTTCCCACGCATGCAGTCATCAGAACAACCCGCCGCATCGGCTCCGCAGCATTGGGTCGGACAGATAAGCGAGCGCCTGGGCAACCGCATCCAGGCCGATCCGCGCGATTTTCAGCCCTCATTGGTTCGCTTACAGGAATCGCCCCCCAGCCCGCTGGGACGGCGCGTCTTGTGGAGCGCCCTGGTGTTTCTCGTCGCGTTGTTGCTGTGGGCCATCTTCGGTCGACTTGACATCGTCGCCGTCGCCGAAGGCAAGCTTGTTCCCGACACCTATCTCAAAATCGTGCAGCCCGCCGATTCCGGCGTGGTCAAAGAAATCCTCGTCAAGGAAGGTCAGTCGGTTCGCACCGGTCAGGTGCTAATGCGTATGGACACCGCACTCTCGGATTCCGACCTCAAATCGCTCACCACCGATTCTCAAAATAAGCAGCTTGCCTTGAGGCGCATTGATGCCCAGCTCGCTGGCACGCTATTCACGCGCCGCGCCGACGATCCGGCCGAACTCTACGCACAAATCCACGCGCAATATCTCGCCAATCGCCAAGCCTACGACAACGCCATGGCACAAGAGCGCGCCACCCTGGAAAAAGCCAAGCACGATCTCATTGCCGCGCAAGAGGTGCAGAAGAAATTACAGCAAACCCTGCCGCATTACCGCGAACAAGAAGCCGCTTTCGAAAAACTCATGAAAGACGGCTTCGCCGGCAAGCTCATGTACACCGACAAACAACGCGAACGCATCGAGAAAGAACAAGACTTGCGCGCGCAAGAAGCAGTGATCGCCGCCGCCCGCGACACCATCAACCAGGAAGAACGCAAGATCGGCCAGATCACTGCCGACTATCGGCGGCAACTGCAATCCGAGCGCGTCGACATCGCCAACCAATACGAAAAAGCCAGTCAAGAACTCGCCAAACAAGAACACCGTCACGGCTACCTCGAACTCAAAGCCCCGCAAGACGGCGTCGTCAAAGACCTCGCCACCCACACCATCGGCACCGTCGCCAGCCCCGGCACCATCCTCATGACGCTGGTGCCCAAGGATGAAAACCTGCGCGCCGAAGTCTGGGTAAAGAATGACGACATCGGCTTTGTGCGCGTCGCCCAGCCCGCCAAGATCAAGCTCGCCGCTTTCACCTTTCAGAAGTACGGCATGCTCGATGGCGAAGTGAGCAACGTCAGTGCCGACGCTGCCGAGCAAGGCGCCGGCGAAACCGCGCAAAGCCAGGCCAAGAGCGCCCGCACCGAAACCGCCTATAAAACGCTGGTCAATCTCAAAAGCCAATACCTCGATGCCGACGGCGAGCGCTACCGCCTCACCCCCGGCATGCAAGTCTCCGCCGAAATCCATCTCGGCACGCGCAGCGTGCTGGAGTATCTGCTCTCGCCGGTGACCAAGGCATTCAAGGAGGCGGCACGAGAGCGGTAACGCTCTGCACTGGGTTACGCAGCATGTTTTTAATCCTCGTCAGTTGGGAAATCGGCGCGAACTATGGCCATGCGCTGGGCCTGTTGCCGGCGGCGCGTGAGTTGCGTCGGCGCGGGCATAAGGTCGTGTTCGCACTGCGCGACGTACGTGATGCCGGCGCCGTGTTGGCCGCCGAGGGCTTCGCGGTATTACAAGCGCCTTTCTGGCCCGAACGACGCTTGCGGCCCAACGAACAGCCGGCGAGTTTTGCCGAGATTCTGGGCTTGTTTGGGTTCTACAACACCAAAGCATTGGCATCCATGCTGGCAGCCTGGGAGTCGTTGTACGATTTTTTCGGCCCGACCTCGTGGTAAGTTCGTATGCGCCAGTCTCGCTACTCGCGGCGCGTTTGCGCGGCATTCCCGTGGCGCTGACCGGAATTGGCTTCGAGGTGCCGCCCGACCAAAGCCCGGTTCCCTCGCTGCGCCCATGGATGAAAATTCCCCTACAGCGTTTACAGGCGGCCGAGCAGCGCGTGATTGACACGCTCAATCAGCTTGGAAAGCCGCGTGGTTTCGAGATTGAGCGGTTTCGCGAGTTGTTCGACGTCGAGCGGATATTTTTGAATACCTTCCGGGAATTTGATCACTACGAGTCGCGAGAGCCGGTTCAGTACGACGGTGCAATATTGGTCGATGACGCTGGCACATCTCCCGTCTGGCCGGAAGGGAAGGGGCGCGCGGTTTTCGCCTATTTGCGACCGGATATCCGCGAGTTTCGCCCGGTGCTGGATGCGGTTCGTAGTTTGGATGTGCGCCTGGTGCTTGCCGCGCCTGGCCTGTCACCCCAGGCCGCAGCGGGGCTTTCTGATGAGCGCATAAGCGTGGTGCCCGGCCCGGTACGTCTTGGCGCTGCCTTGCAGCAAGCCGAGGTGGTCATTACTTACGCGAGCCACGGCGTGTGTGCTGCCGCGCTCCTGGCTGGTCGGCCTTTGTTACTGTTGCCTCAGCATCTGGAGCAGGTGCTTTTCGCGCGTCGCATCGCCGCCCTGGGCGCGGGCCTGCGTCCTCCTGATACCCAGGCGGAGAGCATAGCAAAGACGCTGGGTCGGCTATTGGACGAGCCGACCCATGCTCAATGCGCCCAGGCTTTCGCCGAGCGTTATGCTGATTACCGACCACAAGAGCAATCCCTGCGTATGGCTGAAGAAATTGAGCGGCTTGCGGGCCGATGGCCTCACCATTGAGGCGCGCGCGGGCTTCCTTGGGACAGTGGGGAGAGCGGGCGGGATGTATAGGAACGAGCGGCTTAAAACGAATGGCTTAGATGAAAGTTATTGGAGCCTGGAACTTTTTCCCCGCTAAAGAAGCCTGGCAAGGCTGGATCAAATTCCAGACCATGCTCATCAACGAAAATCGCCTGAGTCTGGCTGATGCCAAAGCTCGAAAATATCTGGCGGAACAAATGAAGAAGCATTTCTTCGGTGGGGGTACCGATCAGATCGAAGGTTACGTTCCCCCATCGCACTGAGCTCGCAATTGCGTAGGATGGGTGGAGGCGCAAAGCGCCGTAACCCATCGTCATTGTGCAAGA
>JAYUNL010000180.1:0-3420 GCA_043761745.1 Rhodocyclaceae bacterium | reverse complement strand
CCCTGATTGGCGCAGAACACCAGCGTCTTCTCGCGCTGGTCAATACTGTCCATGAACAACTTCACGCGGTAGCGCTCGCGCGCCTCGATCTCGATGGTGCGGTTGAAATCCTTTTCCTCGTAATGCTGGCCCGCCTCGATCTCGCCTTCGATCAACTTGTCGTCCGACGTATAGGTATATTCATCCAGCGTCGTGGCGAACTGCTTCACACGGAACGGCGTGAGAAAGCCGTCGTTGATGCCTTCCTTCAGCGAATATACATACACCGGCTCGCCGAAATAAGCGTAAGTATCCACGTTGTCCGTCAGCTTGGGTGTTGCAGTGAGTCCGAGCTGCACTGCGGGCTTGAAATATTCGAGGATGCCGCGCCAGGTGCTTTCGTCGTTCGCCCCGCCACGATGGCACTCGTCGATCACGATCAAGTCGAAAAAATCCGGCGGATATTCGCCAAAGTATGGGACAGCCACTTTCCCTGCATCGTCATTCCCGCGCAGGGGGGAATCCAGTTCGATTAATTCACTGGACTCCCGCTTTTTAGGAAGCGACGAATCCTGCCCCGACATGAAGGTCTGAAATATCGTAAAGAACACGCTGCCGTTCTTCGGCACGCGCCCCTTCTTGCGGATGTCTTCCGGCGCGATGCGCACCAGCGCATCCTCGGGAAAAGCGGAGAACGCGTTGTAAGCCTGATCAGCCAGAATGTTGCGGTCGGCAAGAAACAGCACGCGCGGGCGGCGCGATGGTTCGCGGTTGCCCTTCCAATCAGACAAGTTCCAGCGCGCATGAAACAACTTCCACGCCAGTTGAAACGCGATAAAGGTCTTGCCTGTCCCGGTCGCTAGCGTCAGCAGAATGCGATCCTGGTTATCGGCAATCGCTTCCAGCACGTTGTTGACGGCGATGTCCTGATAATAGCGCGAGCCCCATGTGCCGCCCCGGTCTTCAAACGGCACTTCGGCAAAGCGTTCTCTCCACTCGTCGGTCGCTGAGCCTGTCGAAGCAAAGGTCATCGCCCACAGTTCGTCAGGAGTTGGATAGACTGCGACGTCGCCCTCCTTGCCGCTCTGCATATCCACGCCGTAGATGCGCTGGCCGTTGGTAGAGTAAGTGAAACGCACACCAAGCTTGTGCGCATATTGCTTGGCTTGCGGCAAACCTTCGGTATGGGTCAAGCCCCAGCGCTTTGCCTCGATTACTGCCAGCTTGCGGTTCTTGTAAAAAAGCACATAGTCCGCGATCTCCGGCTTGCCGCGCTGCCCTGCACCTTGCAAACGCCCCGGCGTGATGAACTCGCGCCGCACCCGGCTGCCCTCGACCACGCCCCAGCCTGCGGTTCGCAAGGCTGGGTCTATGTGTTCGGCACGGGTTTCGGCTTCGTTCATTTCGAAGTTTTTTCGTATGGCGTAAATTTGTTGCTATCCTTGGTTAGCAACTGCATCAGCTTCGGGTGGATAAACAATTTTTCTTTCGTCACCGCCACCTCTGCCAGCACGCCGATTTCCACCAACTGTTTCAGGTATTGTGATGCTGTTTGACGTTTTGCGATATCTGCTTCGGTCAGGCTACCGATCCGGCAATACGGCAATTCGAATATCAGGCTCACCAGCTCATGGCTATAAACCTTGGGCAATTTGTCGCGCACATATTCCGACGTATGCTCCGACAATGCCCGAATCGCCGCGATCTTGGCCGTTGTCCAAACTGCTGTTTCTTCCACGCCCTTGATGATGTAAAGCAGCCACGACTCCCAATCCTGCTCGCGCGTAACCTGAAGCAACAGGCGGTAATAATCCGCCTTACGCTGGATGATATAACGGCTCAGATACAGAATCGGCAAGGACAGCAAATCTTCCTGGATCAAAAACAGACTGTTCAACACCCGCCCGGTGCGGCCATTGCCATCGGTGAAGGGGTGTATCGCCTCGAACTGGTAATGCCCAATCGCCATGCGTATCAGCGGATCGAGTTCCGTCTCGTTATGCATGAAACGCTCCCAATTCGCCAGCATGTCGCGCAACAAGGCCTCGCCTTCAGGCGGCGTGTAAATCGTTTCGCCCGTCGCATCACTCATCAGCGTCGTACCCGGCGTGCGGCGCACCGACATTTCAACGCCCTTGATACGAGTGCATATCTGCTCTGCGGTGCGCGTAGTCAGCGGGTATTTCTTGAGCTCCTTGAACCCCTCGAACAATGCACGGCTATAGCGCAAGGCCTCCTTGGTCGCGGGGTCGGCCTGCTCCTCGCTGCGCAAATGCCGGAACAACTTGTCCGTGGTCGTCACGATATTCTCGATTTCCGAACTGGCACGCGCTTCCAGCAACGGCAGCGTATTGATGAGTACAGCCTGATTGGGAATCAACTCCGCCGCCTGCTTCAGTCCGGCCAATGCCGCACGCGCGGTAATACACTGCTTCAACACCGCGCGAGTCTCAATCTCCACCCTGGGTGGCAAGGCAGGCAACGTGTTGTAGGGACGGTCAGGCTTCCAGCCTTTTGCACTCATGTTTACACTCCATGATTTTTTCGACACATCCGCAGTCTATGTCGATGCCATCGACACGTCAATAATATGTGTCGATTTTTTTGCATTTCATCGACACAAGTGCGGATGTGCCGATGGCATGAACTACCAACCCCTTCCAGCCTCCCCTTGTCAGGGGAGGAGCGGGTTCTGCTCTCACCCTGACAAGGGAGAGTTGGAGGGGGTTTAGGTATATCACGACGTTTCGCGCCCGAACCATATCGAGGACATCCTCGATATGGTCTGCGCCCACCGCCAACATCACAGCATCCCGCTGAACGCCTGATGCAGCAGCGACTTTTTCAGCTCGGCTAGCGCGGCGAGCTTGCGCTGGTAGAGGGATTCGAGGCGTTGGGTTACTTCGCGGAGGGCATCAAGCTTAGCGACGATTGATCGCTGCTCCTTTGCGGATTGCGGAAAGGGGATGACAAGCTCACCGAGCTTGGTCGCATTAAAGCCGCCTTGTGCGCTACCGGAAACACCGGAGCGGATATTGTCCCAATAGGCGTGTGTTTGAAAAAATAGATTCAAGAACTTGGGTAACAGGTCTTTCGCATTCAACTGCACGCGAATCAAATAGGATGCAAAGACTGCATCAGGCGGATTAGAGACAAGATAACTCTTGCCCGTCGTCGCCCCGGTTCGTGCAAAGACAATGTCGCCGTCAGCTAGCTTGTATTTTGGAAAGTCGCTCGGCCCGATAGGACAGCACGGTACGGTATCCCAATCGACACGGTTGCCCTGAATGTCGGTTATGCGCAGAAACTTCGGACCGACTTTGTCCCAAGAAGCCGACTCGGTGTAGCCATAGTTTATCCGCGATAATTCTCCCAGCGGTTTTCCCACCCACCCCTCGCCGCGCTGGGTAAAGACGGATTGCAAATGGCTTTCGAAAAGGG
>JAYUNL010000179.1:0-9774 GCA_043761745.1 Rhodocyclaceae bacterium | reverse complement strand
CCCTCGATCACCACCTCCTGACAGGGCGCGGACGAAACAAGCTTGGGCTGCATGTTGAGCACCTGCTTGAGCAGAGGCAGTTTGTCCCAAGCGTCTTTCCAGCCTTTGGGTGGTTCGGGTTCTTTGAGATAAGCGAGGAGCTTGCCGACTTCGCGCAGCGACGCTAGCGAGGCATCGCCCTCAACAACATTCACGCCCAACGCCACACGGCGCGCCGTGCCGAACAGGTTGGCGAGCACCGGCATGCGGTGGCCCTTGGGGTTCTCGAACAACAGCGCCGGCCCGCCTGCGCGCAGCACGCGATCGCAGATCTCCGTCATTTCCAATCGAGGATCCACCTCGACGGAAATTCGCTTCAGTTCGCCGAGGCGTTCAAGTTGCGCAATGAAGTCGCGCAGGTCGTGATATTTCATGAGGGCACGCAGCGTTCAAGACAACGGGATTATAGAGCTTATAGCGGGCCGCCAAAATCAATCGCGCGGCGCACCTGACAAGGTGTTAAACTGCGCGCCGCGTTGTCGCTCCCATCAGTCTGCTTGATGACGCTCGCTTCTCGACATTCCTCTCGATTCGCGCTCTTACTCCCCCTTAGAGATTCTGCCTAGACTGGTCGCTCCATTCGAGCGAGGCCGATCCAGGATTTATTCCATGAGCTTTACCGAACTCGGCCTCCGGGCTGAACTGCTGCGCGCTGTTGCGGACGAAGGCTATACCGAGCCGACACCGATCCAAGCTGGCGCAATTCCTGCCGTGTTGGCGGGCCACGATTTAATGGCCGCCGCGCAAACTGGCACCGGCAAAACTGCCGGCTTCACCTTACCGATATTGCAACTACTCAGCACGCGCCCGGCCACCGGCCGCGTCAAGCCGCGCGTGCTCGTACTCACGCCCACGCGCGAACTTGCCGCCCAGGTCGAAGAAAGCGTGCGTACTTACGGCAAGCATCTCGCCATTAAGTCGGTGGCAATCTACGGCGGCGTCGGCATGGTGCCGCAGATCAAAGCGCTCAAGGCCGGCGTTGATGTGCTGGTGGCAACACCGGGGCGGCTGCTCGATCACATCAATCAGCGCAACGCTGATCTCTCCGGCGTCGAAATCCTTGTCCTCGACGAGGCCGACCGCATGCTGGACATGGGCTTCATCAACGACATCAAGAAAGTGCTCGCGCTGGTACCCAAGCAAAAGCAGACCCTGCTGTTCTCCGCCACCTTCTCCGACGAGATCCGCGCGCTGGCTCATGGCCTGCTGCGCACCCCCAAACTGATCGAAGTGGCGCGCCGCAATTCCACGGTGGAGCTCATCGACCAGCGCATCTATCGCGTCGACAAGACACGCAAACGCGAACTGCTGACCAAGTTGATCAGCGACGGTCAATGGCATCAGGTGCTCGTCTTCACGCGCACCAAGCACGGCGCTAATGCGCTGTCCGAAAAGCTCAATGCCGACGGCATTACATCTGCGGCGATCCACGGCAACAAGAGCCAAGGTGCCCGCACCCGCGCGCTGGCAGATTTCAAAAGCCTCAAGCTCAACGTGCTGGTCGCCACAGACATCGCCGCGCGCGGTCTCGACATCGACCAGTTGCCGCATGTGGTGAACTTCGAGTTGCCCAACGTGGCGGAAGATTATGTGCACCGCATCGGCCGCACCGGCCGCGCCGGTTCCAGCGGCGAAGCCGTCTCGCTGGTATGCGTGGATGAGCTGGACCTGTTGCGTGATATCGAGCGCTTGCAAAAGCTGGAAATCAAAGTGACCGTGTTGCCGGGTTTCGAGCCCGACCCAAAAATCCGCGCCGAGCCCATCATCAACGGCCGCAGCGGCCAAAGCCGCGGACAGCGGCCCCAAGGCGGACAACGCAGCGGCAACCGCGGCGGCGCCTCCCAAGGCCCCAAACCCCGCAGTGGCAAACCGCCCGCTACGCGCGGCAATGCGGGCAGCCAACGCAGTGGCGCGCGCGGACGGTAGAACGCCTCAGCGCTAAAACAAAACGGCCAGCTTTCGCTGGCCGTTTTGTTTGGCTCCGGTCGAAAACTGGCAAGGGCAGTTGGTTATGCGGCCTGCAAGGTCTTGATGTGCTCGTAGCCACCGCGCTGCTCGAGTTGCCAAAGGTCCAGCGCCTGCTGCATGCGCAACCAAACCTCTGGGCCATTACCCAAGAGCCTGCCCAAGCGCATCGCCATATCGGGCGTCACAGGGCGTTTCTCGTGAATGAGTTCCGACACAGTCAATCGCGACACCCCAAGCTGATCGGCAAATTCCTTCTGCGTCATGTTCAGGCTAGGCAGCACATCCTCACGCAAGATGGCGCCAGGGTGAGTGGGGCGACGCTTCGGGTCTCGTAGAGATTTGGCCATCAGTGATAATCCTCCAAGTGCACAACGATCACATCTTCACCGTCGAAGCGAAACGTAATGCGCCAGTTGCCTGACACCGTCATTGCCCATTCCCCTTTTCTCTCGCCCTTCAAGGGATGAAGAAACAAGCCCGGTATGTTGAGTTTCTCAGGGCTGTCCGCAACGTCTAGAATGTCCAGTAGCCGCTGGATACGGCCGGCGTGCTGCGTTTGGATGCCACGGACATCACTTTTGCGAAAGAATCGTTCAAGACCTTTGTGCCGGAAGCTCTTGATCATGAATTTAAGTGTAATCCACTAGATTGCATAACGCAAGCTATAGGATTGCACACTATAGCGCCGAGGAACCCGGTCGTTTGGCCGTTTTGATTGAGCTGCTTCGGCTTACTGCATAAGGCGCACTATCACGTACAGAGAAATTCGAGCTGGCCAATATGGCAGAGGACTGCGTGCATCGTATCTGCCGCGCTGAGCCCATCGTCAACGGCCGAGGTGAGCCAAGCCGCGTTCTCGCGTTCAAGTTAGGCTGGTCGACTGAAGTACAGAAAAGGGATCATCGCGCTGAGTTTGTTCTCTGAGACGCTTAATGATTGCCTCTAGCTTCCCAGGTAAAGTGCTGCCAAACACCACAAAACCAAACACATTGCCAAACAGGGCTTGGAGCACGAAAATGTCCTTATCGGGCGACATTGACAGCTTGTACTCAAACTGATCATTCAAATACTTTCTGCCCCGTTTTAATGGGGGAGCTTCACCTCCTAAACCTTGAAGAAGATCAAACACGACGTACTTCCCATTGCGGAATAGGTCAGTATTCGAAAACCAGTTTAGAACAAGACAGCCAAAATCCGGAAATGGATAACCGGTTTCTTGATAGAAGATACCCTTAGCCAGCTTTCTGCCAATAGAGCCAACGGCTTGGTGCAACTCCTCTGTTACTTTGACTGCGCCAGTTTCTTGGTGCGTTTTTCCGGACTCTGGGCGCAGACCAAGTTCACGGTTATGTCGGCGAGCCTCTGTCGCGGACGGCATCATTTTCTGGAAAAGTCCAGGGAATTGCCTGTTGGTCATTGCCATCAGGCCATTCAGACGCCCATCCCTGTCGCCTTTATTTTGAAATGGGTCAAGACGAGCCAACATCGCAACGAGGAGATCGTTATCGCTGCTGTCTTGATTACATGTCCGGCACGAAGGGAACTCGAACCCCTCTGGCCATTCCTTGCGCTGGAACAATGCCCGTGGTGGGCAGTGCTCGATAGTCGTTGCGGCTGCGCGACCTCCGCAGAACGCACATATCGGATTTGCTCGCAAAAACTCGCGCTGGCGACGTTTGGCTGCTCCCATTAGTGGTCAGGCCATCAACGGCCCATCTACGATAGCTTTATGCAATCCGCGCCGCACAATACTTAAATTCCGGAATTTTCCCAACCGGATCGAGCACCGGATTGGTGAGCAGATTCGCTGCCGCCTCCACATAGCAGAAGGGCATGAACACCGTGCCGCGGGCGAGGCCGATGTCCGGGCGGGCGCGGGCGGTGACTTTGCCGCGGCGGGTCTCCAGCGTGAGCAGGTCGCCGGCTTTGCGGCCGAGGGCGGCGAGGTCTTCGGGGTGAATGTCGATGTGGGCTTCGGGTTCGAGCGCGTCGAGCACTGCGGAACGACGCGTCATAGCGCCGGTGTGCCAGTGTTCCAGCACGCGGCCGGTGATGAGCACCAGCGGGTATTCCTTGTCCGGCAATTCGGCGGCGGCGGTGAATTGCGCGGGAACGAACCGACCGCGCCCGCTTTCGGTGGGGAAGACGTCCTGAAAGATCACTGGCTCGCCGGGCGATTGTTCGGTTTCGCAAGGGTAAGTCACGGCGTCTTCGCGCGCGAGGCGCTCCCAACTGATGCCGGCAATCGACGGCATGGCCTGGCGCATTTCTTCAAAGACTGCGCCGGGGCCGGCGTAGTCCCAATTCAGCCCTAAACGCCGCGCAAGTTCCTGCACGATCCACAAATCCTGGCGCGCATCGCCGGGCGGGGTGAGTGCGGCGCGGCCAATTTGCACGGTGCGGTCGGTGTTGGTGAAGCTGCCCGTTTTCTCGGCGAAAACGGATGCGGGAAGAATCACGTCCGCCAGCGCCGCCGTCTCGGTGAGAAAGATATCCTGCACCACCAGATGTTCCAGCGCGGCGAGGCCGTGGCGCGCGTGGTTGAGATCGGGGTCGGACATAGCGGGGTTTTCACCCATGACATACATGCCGCGCACTTTGCCTTCGCAGGCGGCGTCGATGACTTCCACCACGGTGAGGCCGGGCTTGGGATCGAGGGTCACGCCCCATAATCTTTCAAAACGGTGGCGCACAGCATCGTTATTCACGCGGCCGTAGTCCGGCAGCATCATGGGGATGAGGCCGGCATCAGACGCACCTTGCACGTTGTTCTGACCGCGCAGCGGATGCAGGCCGGTGCCGGGGCGACCAATCTGGCCGGTCATCATGGCCAGTGCGATGAGGCAGCGCGCGTTGTCGGTGCCGTGCACATGCTGTGAGATGCCCATGCCCCAGAAAATCATGGCGGCGGGCGATGTGGCGTAGAGGTGCGCAACGGTGCGGATGGTCGCAGCATCGATACCGCAGATAGGCGCCATTTTTTCCGGCGTGCATTGCAATACGTTATCGCGAAAGGCCTCAAAACCTTCGGTGCGTGCGGCGATGAATGGCTCGTTGGTAAGGCCTTCGGTGACGATGACGTTGGCGATGGCGTTGAGCAGCGCCACGTCGGTATCGGAGCGGAACTTCAGGTGATGGATGGCGTAGCGCGCCAGCTCAGTGGCGCGCGGGTCCATGACGATCAGCTTGGCGCCACGCTCAATCGCGTTCTTCATGAAGGTCGCCGCGACGGGATGATTGCCCGTGGGATTGGCGCCGATGACGATAATTACATCGGCATATTTCACATCGGACACCGGATTGGACACCGCGCCCGAGCCTATGCCTTCGAGCAGCGCCGCCACTGACGAGGCGTGGCACAGCCGCGTGCAGTGGTCGACGTTGTTGGTGCCAAAACCCGTGCGCACCAGTTTCTGGAAGAGGTAGGCCTCTTCGTTGCTGCCTTTGGCGGAACCGAAGCCGGCGAGCGCGCCCTTTCCATGTTCCTTCATGACGCGCAGCAGGCCTTGCGCAGCGAAGTCCAGCGCTTCGTCCCAACTCGCTTCGCGGAAATCGGCCAGCGTGTTGGTGACGGATTTCTTGGTGCCAGGGCGGCGGATCAGCGGCTGGGTGAGGCGCGCCGGATTACTCGCATAGTCATAACCGAAGCGGCCTTTCACACAAAGGCGATTGTGGTTGGCGGGTCCGTCGCGGCCATCAACACGCACGATGCGGTTGTCGACAACGTTATAAGTCACCTGGCAACCGACGCCGCAATAGGGGCACAGCGACTTCACTTCGGTCGCGCCTTGCGCGGCGGCGACGGCATCGCGGCGCGGGGTCTCGGGGGGGCGTTGATTGTTCGCAACAACGGGCAAAAGCGCGCCTGTCGGGCAAGCGGCAACGCACTCGCCACAGGCCACGCAACTGCTCTCGCCCATGGGGTCGGCGAAATCAAAGACGATAGCGCCACGCTCGGCGTAGCCGATCACATCGTTGCCCTGCACTTCGCGGCAGGCGCGCACGCAGCGCGTGCATTGGATGCAGGCGTCGAGGCGCACGGCCATGGCGGGATGGCTGTTATCCGGGGCGGGTTCGTCGCGGCGAACGAATCTCGGCGCACCTACATTCATCTTCCGCGCCCAGAAATCCAGTTCCGAATCGGCGCGCGCCGCTTGCTCGGGCATGTCGGATTGCAGCAGCTCCAGCACCATTTTCTGCGACGTGATGGCGCGCTCGCTCTTGGTCTGCACCTTCATACCCTCGGCGGGCACGCGGCAGCAGGAAGGCGCCAGGGCGCGCTCACCGGCGATCTCCACCACACAGGCGCGGCAGTTCCCGTCGGCGCGCAGGCCTTCCTTGTAGCAAAGATGAGGAATCGGGCTGCCGTGGCGCTGGGCCGCTTGCAGGATGGTCTCGCCGGGTAATGCGTCGACATCGCGGCCATCAAGATTGAAACGTATGGAGTCGCGATTCATTTGCTCTTCACCTCTTGCGGGAAGTACTGCAGCACCGTAAGCAACGGGTTCGGCGCCGCTTGGCCCAGGCCGCAGATGGACGCATCCATCATGGTTTGCGAAAGTTCTTTGAGCAGGGGAACGTTCCATGCCGGCGCTTCCATCAGCGCACTGGCCTTGGCAGTGCCGACGCGGCAGGGCGTGCATTTGCCGCAGGATTCGTGCGCGAAAAAGCGCATGGCATTCAGCGCCGCATCGCGTGCGCTGTCTTTTTCCGAGAGCACCATAATGGCGGCCGAGCCGATGAAGCTGCCGTATTGATTGAGCGTGTCGAAATCCAGCGGCACATCGGCGAGCGATGCAGGCAGGATGCCGCCCGAGGCGCCGCCCGGAAAATAGCCGTACAACTCGTGCCCCGGCAGCATGCCGCCGCAATATTCAGCAATGAGTTCGCGCAACGTGATGCCGGCGGGCGCGAGATGCACGCCCGGCTTGGCCACGCGGCCGCTCACCGAGAAGGAGCGCAGGCCCTTGCGACCATTGCGGCCCTGAGCGGCAAACCACTCAGCGCCGCGCTCGACGATCTCGCGCACCCAGTAGAGCGTTTCCATATTGTGTTCCAGCGTGGGCCGGCCGAAGAGGCCCACCTCCGCCACATAGGGCGGACGCAGACGCGGCTGACCGCGCTTACCTTCGATGGATTCGATCATGGCGGATTCTTCGCCGCACACATAAGCGCCGGCGCCGCGACGCAACTCCATCGGCGGCGCAGCGGGATAGGCCATTCGCAAGGCCGCCAACTCGCGCGCCAGCACCACACGCAGCGCGGCGTATTCGTCGCGCAGATAAACGTAGATGCGATCTATGTCCACGGCCCAGGCGGCGATAAGCATGCCTTCCAAAAAGCGATGCGGATCGCGCTCGAGGTAATAGCGATCCTTGAAAGTGCCCGGCTCGCCTTCGTCGATATTCACCGCCATCAAACGCGGCGCAGCCTGTCCACGCACGATGCGCCACTTGCGACCGGCGGGAAAGCCTGCACCGCCCAGGCCGCGCAGGCCGGCATTTTCCAGCGTGGCGATGATGTTCTCCACATCGCGCTTGCCACTGATGCAATCATCCAGCAAGCGATAACCGCCAGCGGCGCGATAGGCCGACATGTCGAGGTAATCCGGCAGCGGCGCGTCGGTTTCGTTGTTCGCCACCGCCTGTTGCACCTTGGTGGCATCGGCGTGAGTAATAGGGTTCCAGCCGACCACCGCCACCGGCGCGACTTCGCAGCGGCCGACGCAAGGCACGGCTTGCACGCGTACTTTGTCACCGAGGGCAATACGCAAGGTCTCCAGCAACTCCTTAGCGCCAGCCAGTTCGCAGGTAATGGAATCGCAGACGCGCACCGTGAGCGGCGGAGGTGGCGTTTCACCGTCGCGCACGACATCGAAGTGGTGATAGAAGGTCGCGACCTCATAGACTTCGGCGCGCGAAAGCTTCATCGCTTCGGCTAACGCGGCAAGATGGTCGGTCGTGAGATGGCCGTAGCGATCTTGCAGACGATGCAGGTATTCAATCAGGAGATCGCGCCGCGGCATTTCTCCAATCAGCAGTTCAGCAACAGCGGCGCGCGCAGCGACGCTCACAGACTTGACACGGGGATTCGTCATTCCAACACCACATAATGCCTGCCCACCAGGGCGTAGTCGGCAACCAGCCCGGCGAAGATCACCGCGCCGATCCAGTTGTTATAGAGAAAAGCCTTGAAGCATTTGTCGCGCGAGCGAGCGCGGATGAGCCAGAACTGATGAGCGACCAGCGCCACTGCCACCGCCAGGCCAGCGAAATAATACACGCCGAGATTCAGTTGTAAGCCCAGCCACAACAATATCGACAGCATGATGGCATAGCACAGCATTACCGCGACAACATCGAAGCGACCGAAGGTGCGTGCGGAAGTGCGGATGCCAATCTTCGCGTCATCCTCTCTATCCACCATCGCGTATTCGGTATCGTAGGCAATGGCCCAAAAGATGTTTGCCGCCAGCATGGCCCAGGCCAGTGGGGGCACGCTATAGATCTGCGCCGCGAAAGCCATCGGAATACCGAAGCCAAAGGCCACGCCCAGATAAGCCTGCGGCACGGCGAGAAAGCGTTTGGTGTAAGGGTAAGTTGCCGCAAGAAACAGCGCCGCCACGGCGTAGGCCCACACCAGCTTGTGCAGCGGCAGGATCAACAGAAAAGCGCAGAGAGAAAGCGCAGCGGCGAGCAGCAGCGCTTCTTTCTCGGAAACCGCGCCGGTGGCCAACGGCCGGTCTTTGGTGCGCGCCACATGGGGGTCGAAATGGCGGTCGGCGTAGTCGTTCATCACCACGCCCGCCGAGCGCATCAGCACCGTACCCAGCACGAATATCCACACCAGAAAGACGCTAGGCCGCCCCTCGCCCGCCACCCACAATCCCCACAAGGTCGGCCACAACAACAACAAAATCCCGATAGGCTTGTCCAGCCGCATCAGGCGTTCGTAGTTATTCAGGCGTTCTTTGAGAGTGGTGGTGGGCATGGGGTGGTGATTTTATCCCATCCGGCCCTCTTGGCGGACCGGTGGCTTGCACGCGCGCATTCCTGTAGCGCTATGGCGAAGTACGCAGAAACGACGGCTCAGGCGGCGAGCAACACGGATGGCATGGCATCAAAAGTTTTACCATTCAAAAGTCTGCCATTCTGCTTTTTAGCACGCTTCTTACCGTCAGCACCCCAGCCGCCCCACTGTTTAAAGAAGAATGCGACTTCTTGATCATCGCACTGCAAACGTACCTCTTCTGCCCAATCCAGCTTCATCGGACGAGCGTTCCGGCCCGATTCTCCGCCGACAATCACCCAATGGATGTCAGACAAATCGAGCTTGCCCAGCGACTCCAAAAGCGGTTCAACAGACAAGAAACGAATGCCGGCTCCAATGGTGCGTAAATGGTCAATTCGGGGCAGACCATGTTTCCTATTTTCGACAGAGACACCCAGCCAAGCATTTGATGGAACTTCTCTTGAAGAGAAGTACTTGACCATCCTCGCCGCCCGCTTGGTAAGAATTTGGTAGGTGTGTTGGGGCGTCTGCGCGATGGTTTCAAAAACGGCGTCCAAGTAATGGAATGGAACGCTATCGTGAAAAAGATCAGACATCGAGTTTACAAAATAGGTGGTCGGCTTTTTCCGCAGAATCGGCGCGCGAAGCCGCTCCGGTGTAACCGTTAACCCACCGGCGTACATGTCTGCGCTCGAAGCGTATGCAAGGCCGAGCGGAGCGGCTTGTCGGCGAAGTGTTGCTTCCAGAGACGCGGTG
>JAYUNL010000178.1:0-6672 GCA_043761745.1 Rhodocyclaceae bacterium | reverse complement strand
GTTCCCCCATCGCACTGAGCTCGCAATTGCGTAGGATGGGTGGAGGCGCAAAGCGCCGTAACCCATCGTCATTGTGCAAGATGGGTTGCGCTACGCTCCCCCCATCCTACGAGACTGATGGAGCCAGCCCCAAATAAAAACGCCGCATTGCGCGGCGTTTTTGCTTTCAGCGCTTCAGCGTTGTCACGCCATCAGGCCCGGCAAGGAGCGCCACGTCGGCGCCGCGCCGTGCAAACAAGCCGTTGGTGACCACGCCGACGAGGCTGTTGATCTGCGTCTCCAGTGCCATCGGGGCAGTGATCTTGAGTCCGCGCACATCCAGAATCACATTGCCGTTATCGGTGGTGAAACCGGCGCGTAGCACTGGCTCCCCACCCAGTTTGGCCAACTCGCGTGCCACGTAGGCGCGTGCCATGGGGATGACTTCCACGGGTAATGGGAACTGACCCAAGGTGGGGACGAGCTTGGAGACGTCGGCAATGCAGATGAATTTCTTCGCTACTGCGGCAACGATCTTCTCGCGCGTCAGCGCACCGCCACCGCCCTTGATCATAGCCAGCCCGGCGTCGATCTCGTCGGCGCCATCGACGTACACCGGGATGTCATCGACGTCATTCAAATCCAGCACCGTGATGCCATGCGCTCGCAGCCGAGCCGCCGAGGCTTCGGAGCTGGCCACCGTGCCGGCGATACGATCTTTCATCTTAGCTAGTTCATCGATGAAGAGATTCGCCGTCGATCCGGTGCCGACGCCGACAATGGCGCCTTCGACCACATAGGCAATCGCGGCTTGCGCGGCGGCGAGTTTGAGTGTGTCGCTGGTCATGTTGCCCCTTTGAAGCAAATGCTTGAACGCGGATTAACGCCGATAAGCACGGATTATCGCGGATAAGGCAAAAGCGTCGTAAAAAACCCCGCGTTCATCTGCGCTTATCGGCGTATGCCGCGTCAAAAAAGTTTCTATCTTTTCCTCGGCGGCGGCAGGTCGGTGCACACGCCTTCGAACAGTTCGGCCGCCAAGCCTATGGACTCGGAAAGCGTCGGATGCGGGTGGATGGTTTTGCCGATATCCGTCGCGTCGCAGCCCATCTCGATGGCCAGTGCGATTTCGCTGATCAGGTCACCCGCGCTGGTACCGACGATGGCGCCGCCGACGATGCGATGTGTCTCGGCATCGAAGAGTAGCTTGGTGAAGCCCTCATCGCGGGCATTGGCGATGGCACGGCCGCTGGCGGCCCAGGGAAAAACGCTTTTCTCAAACGCAATGCTGCGCGCCTTGGCCTGGTCTTCGGTGAGGCCGACCCAGGCGATTTCCGGATCGGTGTAGGCCACCGAGGGAATCACCGTCGCATCGAAATGGCTCTTCTGGCCGGCGGCCGCTTCGGCGGCGACATGGCCTTCATGCGTGGCCTTGTGCGCGAGCATGGGCTGACCGACAATGTCGCCGATGGCATAGAGGTGCGGCACGTTAGTGCGCATCTGGCTGTCCACTTCGATGAAGCCGCGCTCGGTGACGGCGATGCCGGCCTTCTCGGCATCGAGCTTCTTGCCGTTGGGTGCGCGCCCTGCGGCGACCAGCAGCATGTCGTAAGTTTGTGGCTCACTGGGCGCCTGCTCGCCTTCGAAGCTCACGCGCAGGCCTTCCTTGCGCGCCTCGACGGCGGTGACGCGCGTCTTCAGCATCACTTTGTCGAAGTGCTTGCCGTTGCGTTTTTGCCAAACCTTGACGAGATCGCGGTCTGTGCCGGGCATCAGGCCGTCGGTCATTTCCACCACGCTCACCTTGGCGCCAAGCGCGCCATACACCGTCGCCATTTCCAGGCCGATGATGCCGCCGCCCAGCACCAGCAGGTGCTTAGGCAGATAGCGCAATTCGAGTGCGCCGGTGGAATCGACGATGCGCGGATCGTCCGGGATGAAGGGCAGTTTCACCGATTGGCTGCCGGCGGCGATGACGGCTTTCTGGAATTGGATCACCTTGCGGCCAGCGGCGGTCTCCACGGCGAGGTGTTGGGCGTCGAGAAACTTGCCCACGCCTTGGACCACCTGCACCTTTCGCACCTTCGCCATGGCCGCGAGCCCTTGCGTCAGCTTGCTCACCACGCCGCTTTTCCACTCGCGCAGTTTGTCGAGATCGATCTTGGGTGCGGCAAAGTGGATGCCGTGCTCACTCATTTCGGCAGCATCCTCGATCACCTTGGCGGCATGCAGCAGCGCCTTGGAGGGTATGCAGCCGACATTGAGACAGACGCCGCCCAGCGTCGCATAGCGTTCCACCAGCACGGTGTTCATGCCCAGATCGGCGGCGCGAAAAGCGGCGGCATAACCGCCAGGGCCGGCGCCGAGCACGAGTAGGTCGCAGACGATGTCGGGCGCTTTTATCTCGGCCAGGTTTTTCTCCTCAATCGTCACGTCTCACCCCTAACTTTTTTCAAACGCACGGAATGCACCAGGATCGGCCCCGCCGTGGCGGTGTCGAACTCCGCACCAGCGGCCACGCCTATACGCGCGATTTCGGTAGCGCTTTTGGCGCGTTCATAGGCGACAAACATCGCGCCCAGCGCGAAGTTGCGGCCTGAGCCTATGCCCCAGAAGCGTTCGTAATCGAACACCTCGCGATAGGAGTACACGCCGTAAATTCCCGTGCTGTTGGCGATGATGCAGGTGATCTGCGAAGACTCGTAAGGGTCGTCATCCTCTTCCTTGGGGTTCAGGTAGCACTGCTCTTTGAGGATAGGATGAAGTTGTCGAAAAGTCTCAAACACCTCGGCGCGACTGCCGAGTTTGAGATGCTCGAATTTGTTCAGCACATTCTCCAGCACCAGATGGTGGGCCGAACTGCCGCAGATGCCGATGTAGGAATCGCGGATATGCAGAATCTTGTCGTGCTGGCCCTTGTACTGCCGCCCGAGGCGCGTATCGCCGAAGGTGGTGAGCGAATCCGCCGCAATGGCGACGGTGCCGCCTTTTTTTACTGCAACTATGGTGGTCATACAGCCTCAACGCAAAGTGCGCAAAGGTACGCAAAAAGCTTTGGGTTTCCTCCGCGTCCTTGTGAATTCAAAGTAATGTTCTCCGCATATCTGCCAAAAGCTGCGCCAGATAAGTTGTGAAGCGCGCTGCTTGCGCGCCGTCGATGACGCGATGATCGTAGGAAAGCGAGAGTGGCAGCGCGAGGCGCGGCGCGAAGGCCCTGCCATCCCAAACGGGTTTGATGACAGCTTTCGAGACGCCGAGGATCGCCACTTCCGGCGCGTTGATGATGGGCGTGAAGGCCGTGCCGCCGATGCCGCCCAGGCTGGAAATCGAGAAGCAGCCGCCCTGCATTTCGGCCAGGGTGAGCTTGCCTTCGCGCGCCCTGCCGGCCAAGACCGAGGTTTCCTGGGCGATCTCGATCACGCCTTTTTTGTCGACGTCGCGGATCACCGGCACCATCAGGCCGTTGGGCGTGTCGGCGGCGAAGCCGATGTGGAAGTAGTGTTTGTGAATGAGGCTCTGTTCGCTTCCGTCTCCGCTCAGCGAAGCGTTGAAATCGGGGAATTTCTTCAAGGCGGCGACGCAAGCCTTGATGAGGAAAGCCAGCATAGTGAGCTTGATACCGGCCTTCTCGTTCTCGCGATTGAGTTGCACGCGCAGCGCTTCGAGGTCCGTGATGTCGGCTTCATCGAATTGCGTGACGTGGGGAATCATCACCCAGTTGCGAGCGAGGTTGGCGCCGGAGAGCTTCTTGATGCGCGACAGTGGCTGGGTTTCGATGGGGCCAAACTTGGCGAAATCGACTTGCGGCCAGGGCGCCAGCGTGAGACCGCCTAAGGATGCGCCGGCGCTGGTCGTCGCCGGCTGCGCCAGCGCGTTCTTCACATAGGCTTGCACGTCCTCATGCATGACGCGCCCCTTGGGCCCACTGGCGGCCACCTTCGCAATATCCACTCCCAGCTCGCGCGCAAAGCGGCGCACCGAAGGGCTGGCGTGCGGCTTGATGCCGTTGGTCGCTGCTGCGACGGGCAGCGAGGCGGCGGGCGAGGGTGTCACCGAGGGTGCTGCCGAAGGCGCAATCGCCGCTGGTGTCGCCACCCAAGGCTGCGGTGCGGTGGGCGCAGCCGGTTCCTGATCCCTGATCCCTGCCCCTTGAGCCCCGCCCTCAAGCAGCAACACCAGGCTGCCTTCCGCCACCTTGTCGCCGACCTTGAGCTTGACTTCCTTCACCACGCCGGCGGCGGGGGAGGGGACTTCCATCGCGGCCTTTTCGGTTTCCAGGGTGATCAGCGGCGTGTCGACGTCGACCGTATCGCCGGCCTTGACGAAGACTTCAATCACCGGCACGTCCTTGAAGTCGCCGATATCCGGAATTTTTACTTCGAGCATATTATTTCCTCACGCTCACTGACTATACCGTTACCGGCTGCGGCTTATCGGGATCGATGCCGTAGCGGGACATGGCTTCCGCCACCTTGGTTTTGTCGATCTGACCTTCGTCGGCAAGCGCTTTCAGCGCGGCGACCGTGACGTAATGACGATCCACCTCGAAGAAGCTGCGCAGCTTCTCGCGCGTGTCGGAGCGGCCGAAGCCGTCGGTGCCCAGCGTGACATAGCGGCGTGGCACATAGGAGCGGATCTGCTCGGCGAAGGTACGCACGTAGTCAGTCGAGGCGATTACCGGCCCGCGCGTGTCCGCCAGACTTTGCTCGACATGCGAACGCTGCGGTTTCTCAGCCGGATGCAGCATATTCCAGCGCGCCAGCGCCTGGCCTTCGCGCGCGAGTTGCGTGAAGCTGGGGCAGCTCCACACATCGCCATCCACGCCCCAATCTTTCTTCAACAGTTCCGCTGCGGCGATCACTTCGCGCAGGATGCTGCCGCTGCCCAAGAGCTGCACGCGCGGCGCGTTGCTGGCGGCGCCCTTCCTGTAGAGGTACATGCCTTTGAGGATGTCGGCTTCCACGCCCGCCGGCATGGCTGGGTGCTCGTAGTTTTCGTTGAGCAGGGTGAGGTAGTAATAGACATCTTCCTGCTCCTTGAACATGCGCCGCAGGCCGTCCTGCATGATGACGGCGACTTCATAGGAGAAAGTCGGGTCGTAGGCGATGCAGTTGGGAATCAGGCTGGCCTGCACATGCGAATGGCCGTCCTCATGTTGCAGGCCTTCGCCGTTCAGCGTGGTGCGGCCCGAGGTGCCCCCGAGCAGAAAGCCGCGGCAGCGCGAATCGCCGGCGGCCCAGGCCAGATCGCCGAAGCGCTGGAAGCCGAACATGGAGTAGTAGATGAAGAAAGGCATCATCTGCACGCCATGCGTGCTGTAGGCGGTGGCCGCCGCCATCCAGCTCGCCATGGCGCCGGCTTCGGTGATGCCTTCCTGCAATATCTGGCCGTTCTTGGATTCCTTGTAGAACATCAGTTCCCCGGCGTCCTGCGGCGTGTATTGCTGACCTTCGGAAGACCAGATGCCCAGGCTGCGGAACATGCCTTCCATGCCGAAAGTGCGCGACTCATCCGCGACGATGGGCACCACATGTTTGCCGATCTGCTTATCTTTCACTAGGATGCCGAGCAGGCGGACGAAAGCCATGGTGGTGGAAATTTCGCGGCCTTCACCACTGGCTTTCAGCAGTGCGTCGAAAGCGGAAAGTTCCGGTACGGCCAGCGGTGCCGCCTTGCTCCGACGATGCGGCAGATAGCCGCCCAGCGCCAGGCGTCGCTCGCGCATATAGCTGATCTCTGGCGAATCGGCCGGCGGTTTGAGGTAGGCGAGTTGCTCCACCTGCTCGTCGCTGAGCGGCAATTGAAAGCGATCGCGGAAGGCTTTGAGGGAAGTGGTGCCCATCTTCTTTTGTTGATGGGTGATGTTCTGCGCCTCACCCGCTTCGCCCATGCCAAAACCCTTGATGGTCTTGGCAAGGATCACCGTCGGCAGACCCTTGTACGCCACGGCGGCGGCGTAGGCGGCATAGACCTTGTGCGGATCGTGACCGCCACGATTCAGACGCCACACGTCGTCATCCGACCAAGTGGCGACCATCGCCTTCAGCTCGGGATACTTGCCGAAGAAATGCTCGCGCACATAGGCGCCGTCTTTCGATTTGAAGGTCTGGTAGTCGCCATCCACGCACTCTTCCATGCGTTTTTGCAGTATGCCGTCGGTATCGCGTGCCAGCAATGGATCCCAGTAGCCGCCCCAGATGAGCTTGATGACGTTCCAGCCGGCGCCACGGAAATCCGCTTCGAGTTCCTGGATGATCTTGCCGTTGCCGCGCACCGGGCCGTCGAGCCGCTGCAGATTGCAATTGATGACGAAGATGAGGTTGTCGAGCTTCTCGCGCCCCGCCAGCGAAATCGCGCCGAGCGATTCCGGCTCGTCCATTTCGCCGTCGCCGCAGAACGCCCAGACCTTGCGCGTGGCCGTGTCGGCAACGCCGCGATTGTGGATGTAGTGGAGAAAGCGCGCCTGGTAGATCGCCATCAGCGGGCCCAGACCCATCGAAACCGTCGGAAATTGCCAGAAATCCGGCATCAGCCAGGGATGCGGATAGGACGGGATTCCCTTGCCGTCGACTTCCTGGCGAAAATTCAGCAATTGTTCTTCGCTCAGGCGCCCTTCGAGGAAAGCCCGGGCGTAAATGCCGGGCGAGATATGACCCTGGAAATAGATGAGATCGCCGCCGTGGCTCTCGTTCG
>JAYUNL010000177.1:0-25750 GCA_043761745.1 Rhodocyclaceae bacterium | reverse complement strand
TTGCCACTCGCTACGACAAAATCACCGAACGTTTCTCATCATTCGTCGCCCTAACTGCCGCTGTCATATGGCTGGCCTGATTGTCAACAGACCCTAGGGCAAACCACAACAAAATACGCCGGAAAGCTGTAGATTTTGTCGCTCATGCCGATATAATACTTTGGCGAGTTGTGCAGGCATCAGGCGCCATCAGCGCGCCAGCCTTGCACGAAGACGGCCTGTAGGTGTATTTGTCACGACAATGAAGCTGGCTTTGAGATACAGTAGCAACCACAGGCGAATCTGGGCCAAGGCTGCTTAGCTTGGAAGCAAGGCGCAATTTTTATTTCACGCTTTCGTAACGGGAACACATAGACATGGCAAGCGACCGTCCGATCCTGCTGGTGGAAGACAACCCCGACGATGAGGCACTGACCCTACGCGCTTTCCACAAAAACCGTATCAACAATCCAGTGGTGGTCGCACGCGACGGCGTGGAAGCTCTGGATTATCTTTTCGCCACGGGTGCGCATGCCGGACGGGATGTCAGCGTGATGCCCGCTGTGATTCTGCTGGACCTCAAACTGCCGCGTATTGACGGTCTGGAAGTGCTGCGCCGCATCCGCGCCAACGAACGCACCAGCCTACTGCCGGTGGTGATCCTCACCACCTCCAAAGAACAGCAGGACATTTACGAAGGCTATAGCCTGGGCGCCAACAGCTATATCCGCAAGCCGGTCGATTTCGAGAAGTTCATCCACGCCGTAGGTCAGTTGGGCGTGTATTGGCTGGTCCTCAACGAACCCGTCGAACTACCCGCCGCAGCCTGATTTATCGCGGACCAACGTAGGCCGGGTAGTAGCTTCCCTCGCACACACCCGCCCGCACGGCGGCGATGAAATACGCCATGCTGGTCACAGGTTCGAAAAAGTGCGTCGCACAGCGTCCCACCGCCTCCACCTTGTGGCAATCGCTGCCGCCCAAGCCGGGCAACGCCAGATGGCGCGTGGCAGCCAAAGCCAGCGCATTATCCATCTCTTGGTTGCCGCCATTATCCTAGAAACCGCAGTTGGACGCGCCCGGATGTGCGGTTGGCGGGTCGGCTGGCAAGGCGCGAGGAGGACGCAGGATCGGACCCTGCTACGACGAGCAACGCGGCCAGACGGCCCGCCAGCCGTGCAGGCGGGTGTGTAGCGCGCTCACCCCTTGGGTGAAGTGAATCGAAGGCACAAGAGCCAGTATCCATGCGAGTTTCCAAGGAAAGGATAGCGGTCAACTGCGGCTTTTAGGATTATGGGTCTCCACGGCGGTGATGCCCTCCAGATCAAACACGCCTTCAAGCAGGCTGCAAACGCCCATTTCGCGGTAGGGATGGGCCGGCACGCAAATGCCGCCCAGTTCGAGCACACGCTCGATCACGGCCTGCGTTGGTAGCCAAGTGTCGCGTCCCCAGATATTCCAGGAATCGTCTTCGATGCCGTAAGCCAGAAGATGGCCGCGATCTGTGGCGATCTCCACGCCGCGCAAGACCAGGAAGCCCTCATCCCGGCCGATGGCCTCGACAGGTGCGGAGGCCTCGTAGGAATAGTGTTCGGTGATGACAACGCCATCCCGCCTAAGCGCCTTGGCCCGGCGGATCAATGCCAGCGGCTCAAGCCAGTTGTCGTAGGAATATTTGGTGTGGCAGTGGCAGTGGCAGTCAATCCACATGGCCGGATGGCGGGTTTCGGGTTGCGGGTGGCGCGATCTAACTCGCAACCCGCAACATTCTTCTTCAGGGCATCTGCAATTCGAGACTGATGCGCTTGGAAGGCACGAACTTGTGGCGGGAGAAGAATTTCTCCAGCGCGAAGTTGTCCCAATTCACCAGCGTATAAACCTTTTGCACGCCGACCGCTTTCATGTTGGTGAGAAATTGATCCATCAGGTCATGCGCGACGCCGCGGTTCTGGTAAGCCGGATCGACGCCCAGCGTATCGATGGTGGCGCTGGTCTCGGGAATGCCAAATTCGCCGAAATACACATCACCCATGATGAAACCGACGATCTTGCCGTCCAGCTCGGCCACCAAGGAGGTGTTGATGTTATGCGGGTTGTTCACCACACCCTCGACTTTGCGCGCGTAGTATTCGCGCCGCTGTTGCTTGGTCACCTGCGTGTCAATCGCGACCACCGCGTCAATGTCCTCACGCTTCATGACGCGCATTTTCGGTTCTTGCACTGCCATCACAATTCTCCTTCAGTCTGAAAAGATTCGGGCCGGATGATTTCTGACACCACGCCGGCGCTAGAACAACTCGTCGTCCATCGATTTCGTCGACTTCGCCGATTTGGACTCGCGGATGTACACATCGCCGTACATCTGCCCCATTTCCGTGCCTGCCGTGAAACAGGTGTTGCATCCATCGGCTTCCTCGATATGCTCGATGACGTACACCTCATAGCCGAGCATCTTGTAGTTCTCCACCACTTCCGTCAGGCGTGGCTCACCGATGGTGGTTTTTTTGATCCAGCCCTGCGACAGCAAATCGCCAACCTTGCCGCCCTGCACGACCTTCAACGGTATCTTGATGTGTGCCATGGTTACCAGGAGTGCTTAATGGCGCCCGGCGTGCAGGCGGTGGTGCAAGGCAAGCTGGTGTAGCCAGAGGACGGCTTGCATTGCACACAATCGAAGCCCAGCGAACGACGGAACGACGGCTTTATCGCCGCCATTTCGTCGTCGTAATCGTCGGTGATGATTTCGAACATACCCTTGGGACAGCCTGTAAGACAAGCGCGACCGGCGCTGCAACTGGTGCACTTGTCGGTGTCGATGCTGATATAGAACTCACCGGAACCATCTTTGTAGCCGTAGTTTGCGATCATGCTGATCCTCCAGTTTGCGCAATGTGGATTCCCTTGGCGCCGACCCGCTCGGTGGGAGAGGGGTACCTCGCGGGCCGGTGCCTCGGGATCGTCAGGCCGCCTTGGCGGTTGCGCCCTGCTTTTGCATGAGCGTGTAACCGAACAACGCGGCGCCCAGCGCACCAGCAATCTGGCTGTCATATTTTGTTTCAGCCGCCTTGGTGCCCAGCAATTTTTCAATGCGCTTCACCACGCCCGGATTCTTGGCAATGCCACCGGTAATGAAGAAGTCATTCTCGACGCCAATTCGCTCGATGAGCGAGACCACCCGTTCCGCCATGGCTTGGCAGTAGGCGGCGATCACTTTGTTCTTCGAGTAGCCAGCCTTGAGCAAACCTAGCGCCTCGGATTTGGCGAACACCACGCAGGTGGACGATACGGCTTCGGGTTCCTCATCCACATCGAAGGAGCGCGGACCCAGTTCGGCGATGGGAATCTGCATCAGATCGGCAATCACCTCCATGCCACGCCCTGTACCGGCCGCACACTTGTCGTTCATGAGGAAGTTGGTGACCTTGCCCTTTTCATCGCAATGAATGGCTTTGCAGTCCTGGCCACCCATGTCGAGGATGGTGCGGATGGTGTTGCCACCCATGTAGTTGGCGCCGCGCGCGTGGCAGGCGATCTCGGTAATGGCCTTGTGCGCAAAAGGCACGTTGACGCGGCCGTAACCGGTGCCGATGACGTAGGTAATGTCTTCCAACTTCATGCCGGACTTCTGAAGCACAGCGGCAAGGGCGTTGGTGGCGGAGTCTGGGCTGTTATTGCCCGTGCGCATGCTGTTGAATCCATATAGCTCGCCATCGATACAAATCACCGCCTGCGAGCTAACAGAGCCCACGTCGATACCCGCCGTGATGATTTTCGCGTCACGCCAGTTTTTCGTTTCGTCTATCCAGCAGTTTTCCTGCCAGCGCCAGTATTCCTTCTTGTCCCCAACGGCTTCAGCCATGTCAGTCTCCTCTTCTAGCTCTAGGTTTAAGCGTTGCCTTCGGCCGCGATGAGCGCGGCGCCGAGGGCGCTGATGTATTCCGGCATATCTGGCAGGTACACCTTCTCGACGCCCAGCGCCCCTTTCAACGACTGGACAAAGCCTGGGTTGTGCACCATGCCGCCGATCAGGATCACGTCGTCCTCGATACCAACCCGGCGCACCATGGCGCAGACGCGGCTCGCCACTGCATCCAGCACGGCTTTGGAGATGTCTTCCTTGGATACGGAAGAATGAATCAGCGAAACGACTTCCGATTCGGCGAACACCGTGCACTGCGCATTCATCGGTATGCTTTTGTCAGAACGCAGGCTGGCCTCACCAAAATCCTTAAGCGACAGTTGCAGTGCGCGCGACATGGATTCGGCGAATGCCCCTGCGCCAGCGGCGCATTTTTCGTTGCCGGCGAAATCAACTACCTTGCCTTCGGCGTTGGCCTTAACGCCGCGCCCTTCTTCCGCGCCCACGTCTATCACCGTGCGAGCGGATGGGTACATGAACACCGCACCACGCGCCCCCGCGCCAACTTCCGTCATGTCGCTGGTGGCAAATTTGACTTGCTTGCGGCCGGCTCCCGTTGCAACGACCTGCGAGACCTGATCGCGCGTAATACCGGCGGCCACCAGCGCATCGTCAAAAGCCTTCTCAGCGGCTTGGTCGGCATCAAGCTCATCGGGGAACATGATGTGCTTGCCCTTCACGCCCCATTTCAACTGGGGCGCTCCCTCTACGTTAAGTTCCTCCACGAACACCACCTTGACGGTGCGGGAACCCATGTCTATGCCAGCGGTAATCATCGTATTTCCTCCGAATAGTCAAACGTTGGCGAGCTCGCGTTTTAGACCTAGCGTTTCCATGAATGTGTCGACCCGGTTCTGCGTGCGTACCAGATCGAATTCGCGTTCGTCGCCCATGTTGCCCTCGTAGGTCATCACCGGAATGCCGGACGCGGCCAGGCCGAGCCGGTTTTCCATGATGCCGAGCGAGAGACCTTCGCAACCGCGGTTGAGGTGCAGCATGACGCCATCGACACCCCATTCCTTGACGATGGTTTTCATCATCTCGGTCTTCAAGCGTGGATCGTAAAAATGCTGCCATTGGGGCTTGGAAAGGTTCCAGTCGCAGTAGAGCTTCATTGCCTGCTCGCGAGTACGCATCTCCTGGCCCTTCTCCATCGCCGTGGTGCGCGGACCCCAGGTGCCGTCGGGCTTGGTTTCCCAGATGCCTTCCAGACCAAAGGTATAGAGCGAACCAATCGAGACGGCACCATATTCCTCAAGGTAACGGAAGACTTTCAGAAAGCCCCACGGCGGCTGCGTATCGGACATGACGCGGCAGCGCTCGTTGGCGACGGCGGCGACGCCGCGCATGACACGATCTCGCACTTCGTCGAGGCATTCCTCGTAGAAATCGGCACACCACTTGGACGACTTCGACAACGTGGCCAGCACGTAGAGCGAGTACATGGTTTTCTCGTCCAACGGTGCGGGCTTGGCCTTGTTTTCGACACAGATCGCGGCCCACAGCGAGGTGGAGCGCATTTCGTTCTGCACGGCTTCGATGAAAAGTTCGTCGTCGAAGGTGCGACCAGTGATCTTCTCCATCCACTCGATGGATTCGAGACCCTGGTTAGTGACGTACATCAGGCGTTCATCGGTCAGATCCTTGTAGGGACCGACACCGACGTCGATGTAGAAGTCCGGCGTCTTTTCAATCTTGGAAGCATGCTGATACCACTTGGCGTGCGAGCAGCATATCTGCGTTTGGAAGTTAAAATCAGGCTTGGGGAATGGGCCGCCGTAGAGGTACTTGTCCAGATGCAGCGAACCCCAGTAAGTGCGCATGTAGGCGCACAGGTCGCGGGCGAAACCGGCGGATTCGGCAGCGTCCTGGCACTCCTTGTTGAATTTTCGGTCCAGCGCCACAGCGGCGCCGTACGGTTCGCCTGTCAGCGAATGCACATCCCTGCCGAGGCCGGCGGGAATCGCATCGAGCGCCCAGGCAGAACCCGACCAGCGTATGCCACCGTTCTCTTTTGCCCGGGCGAAATCGACGTAATACTGTTCGCGCAGCTCCTTGGCTTTTTTCCAGCACTTGAGCGGCTCGGTTTTGTATAAGTTTGCCATTATTGCTCCTTGTCCTATTTTTCTGGATGCGCCTAGAACAGCTCTTCTTCACTCAAGGTTTCGAGGAAGGCCTCGATACGGATGCGGAACGGGCCGATCGGGTTGGTGATATCGAACTCGAGGAACAGCGTCGGT
Source organism: Rhodocyclaceae bacterium (assembly GCA_043761745.1). Classification (GTDB taxonomy): domain Bacteria; phylum Pseudomonadota; class Gammaproteobacteria; order Burkholderiales; family Rhodocyclaceae; genus Desulfobacillus. The sequence continues at coordinate 19,612 of JAYUNL010000177.1, read as the reverse complement.
ATGCCATTCTTTTCGAGGTGCTGTTTCAGATCCGGATAGTCACCTTCGTGTGGATCGCAGAACTTCTGCTGCAGGAAGACGGCGGCTCTGGCGTTGTAGTCTTGGCACAGACTCAGCACATGATCGAAACGCGTATGCACCGGATAGTCCTTGGTCGGGCAAGCGGGACGTTCACAGTAGCGGTCGGCGATGGAGGCAATCGGGTCGTCGCCCACACGCGCCTCGTTCCAGAAGTAACGGGTGCCGGAACACTGGTCGTCGATGACGATGGTGGAGCCGACCGATTCCACCATGGCCATGAAGGCCACGTCGTCGTTCTCCGAGCCGATGGTGATGAAGCGAACACCTTCCTGGCGGGTTTGAGGCTGCTTGGGCAACTCGGCCAGCACGCGTTTCAATTCCTTGTTGTGTTCTTCCTTGTCGACGAACTGGGCGGTCAGGGCCGCATACAGGGCGTCGACGCCGGTCACGCGCGGGTTGGTTTCCTTGCGGTATTCGTAGAGCTCGCGCAGCAGACGCCGATTTTCATTGACCACCGCGATACCGCGCTGGAGATCGGCATCGGTAATCGGCTTGCCGATGACGCCTTCCATGAAGGTGCGGTATTTCTTGATTTCGGCGTAGTGCTGGGCTTTGGCGAAGCGCGATTGCACTTCGTTGGGCATGGGCAGGTAATAATCCCATTTCACCGTCGGCACATGCATGCGCCAGGAGTTAAAGGTCTGCCGATACTGGATGCACGACTGCGTGAGCGTGACGCCCTCGCAGTAATCGAAACGGCCGAGCAGGCCCTGAGCGAGCGAGTCGCGACAGAACGGGCAGAACATGCCGAAGATATGCGGTTCGGTCACGTTTTGCGGTTCATGCGCGCCGAGAACGCGTACCGGCAACATGCCGGCGGCGATCAAAATCTCCTCAGGCGTGTAGGTGCACATAGTGGCGACTACCGCGCCGCCGGTGCGGGCCTTCCACGCTTTTGCGTAATCGTGGCGCTTCTCGTACCACTCTCTGAACTGATCAAATAATCCACTCATCGTCGTTCCCCTGATATTGGCGGAAGAAACCGAAGCGGTTCTTCTTGCCGTGGCTCCTCATAACCCCGTTTTGCCGTTTATGCATTATCATGCTTCACTTAATAACAACATGCACGATAACGCATTAATACGGATTCTAGAAACCCTTTCAATATTGAGGTTTGACTTAGATCAATAAAAACACAAAAGCCCCGATAATATTATGTGTAAAACAACTCAGGATTAACCGAAAAAATTCATAACTCAATATTTATATTAGTAATTTACTAATTAATTGTATTTTCTAATCTCCACATCAGCGTAACCATGTGCATTTTCTGGCTACACCTACACCACTAAATTGGATTAACCATTATCAAACCAAATTTACCGCATGTGCACAATTTGAACAAAAGTAGCCCTCACAGATGGGTATAAACAACGCCATGAATTCTGTAAGGTTTTTTGAGCCGCTACTTGATGTAGATCAAATATGACACCACCTATGGTCGCCTAGAATCTCACTCAAGATGCACTGTAATACCTATTGATATTTATTGATGCGTTATTATGCACTTCTCCAGTGGTGTGGTAGCGGTCGATTAAACCTCGCTTAGCGAGGGCAACATGGAAAGGTGGCGCATGGAGGCACAGGCCATTACCTGGTGGAAGAAGCCGACAGGAGACATCCCGGCGGCCACGCTGGTGAAAATCACCATAGACGACAAAGTGGTGGAAGCGCCTGCGGGCGTCTCCCTCTTATCGGCAGCGACCTCAGCCGACATTTACATCCCCGCCCTGTGCGCGCATCCCGATTTGCCACCCTCCTGCCAGCGCGGCGGCAGCGACAGCGGCTGTAATCTTTGCGTGGTGGAAATCGCCGGCACCAGCGGCATGCGCACCTCGTGCGCCATCCCGGTCGAGGCCGGCATGGTGGTCACCACCCGCTCGCCCGCCATCGACAAGCTGCGCCAGGAACGCATCGCCAAGACTCTCGGCACCCACCCGCACGTCTGCCTCACCTGCCCGCAGCGCGACGGCTGCAGCCGTACGACCTGTTCCTTCGGCAATCCGGTGGAGCAACGCTGCTGCTCCATTTTCAGCAGTTGCGAATTGCGCAAGGTGTCTGACTACATCGGCATACCGGCCACGACGCCGCCTTACAAATATGTCGAGTTGCCGGTCATCAAGAACGAGCCTTTTTACGACCGCGACTACAATCTCTGCATAGACTGTCGGCGCTGCCTCGTCGCCTGCAACGACGTACGCGGCGTCGGCTGCCTGGAGGTGAAAAACACCAACGGCCGCACCTGGGTCGGCACCATCGCCGATACGCTGATCGACTCCGGCTGCAAATTCTGCTCGGCCTGCGTCACTGTCTGCCCCACCGGCGCGCTGATGGATCGCACCCTCGATGTGGCCCACAAAGAAGAAACCCAAGTCCCTTGCAAGGCCACCTGCCCCGCTGGCATTGACGTGCCGCGTTATGTGCAACTGGTGGGCCTGGGCAAATACAGCGAAGCGGTGGCAGTGGTGCGCGAGAAGCTGCCCTTCCCGGGCATCCTCGGTCGCGCCTGTTTCAGCCCTTGCGAAACGGCCTGCCGGCGCAAGCATCTGGATGATCCGATTTCCATCCGCAGCCTGAAGCGCATCGCCGCCGACAACGACACCGGCTTGTGGCGTCAGTATTCCAAGCAATTGCCGTCTAGCGGCCGTAAAGCCGCCGTGGTGGGTGCCGGGCCCGCCGGCCTGACGGCCGCCTACTACCTGGCCAAGAAGGGTCATGCCGTCACCATCTTCGATGCTCTGCCCGCTGCCGGCGGCATGGCGCGCTATGGCATTCCTTCCTATCGTGTGCCGCTCGATGTGATCGATACGGAAGTCTCCGAAGTCGAAAAACTCGGCGTCGCTTTCAAATTCAATACGCGCATCGAAAGCATGGACGAATTGTTCGGCCAGGGTTTTGAAGCCGTATTCCTGGGCATCGGCGCGCAAGGCGGCGACAAGCTGGGCATACCGGGCGACGCGCTACCGAATGTGGTCGACAGCCCGACCTTTCTGCGCGCCGCCACCATGGGAAAAATCGGCAGCCCCGAGACCGGTATCGTCATCGGCAAACGCGTGGCGGTGATTGGTGGCGGCAACGTCGCCACCGACAACTGCCGCTCGGCGCGCCGCCTCGGCGCCGAAATTGTCGACATGGTCTATCGCCGCACCCAGGAAGAAATGCCAGCGCGCGAAGACGAAGTTCAAGGCTGTCTGGATGAAGGCGTGAATCTGCGCTTCCTGCTCGCACCCAAGAAAATCGAACTCAATGACAATGGGAACTCGCGTCTGAAGATCACCTACGCCAAAATGGAACTGGGCGCGCCGGACGCGTCGGGCCGCCGCCGTCCGATGGAAATCGCCGGCAGCGAATTCACCGAGGAAGTCGATCTCGTCATCGCCGCCATCGGCCAGTACGCCGAAGAGTATCCGGAATTCATTGTGCATACCGGCAAGGGTGGCCGCGTGCAGGTGCGCGAGGACAACATGCTCACCAGTCGGCCCGGCGTGTATGCCGGCGGCGATTGTGTGCTCGGGCCATCAACGCTGATCGAGTCCGTCGAACACGGCCGTCGGGCGGCCTCGGCCATCGACGCCTTTCTGGGCGGCGACGGCAATATCGAAGAAAAGCTGCTGCCGGACTGGGATACCGATCCACACATCGGGCGCGAAGACGGCTTCAACCAACAGAAACGCCATCACCCCATTTTCATTGCCAATGACCAGCGCAACAACTGGAACGAAGTGGAGCTGGGCTTCGATGCGCCCAACGCCCAAGCCGAAGCGTTGCGCTGCCTCAAGTGCAATCTGGCCGCCAAGATAGAAGATATGGTCTTGCCGCCGGAAGCCTGGCTGGAACTGAATGTCGACAATGTGGCTGGCGTCACCAGCGAATCAGGCGTGTATCAATTGCTCGACGCTGACAAAACCATCCTGGTCATCAAGGGCGTGGAGAATCTGCGCGAGGGGCTGGAGGCCATGCTCGACAAGGCCGACATCGCCAAGTATTTCGTGGTGGAAGAAGCGCCGTTCTTCAGCCAGCGCGAGAACCAGTTGGTGCAGTCCTATATGCAGCAATACGGCGGCATGCCGCCGGGTGTGGGCGCGGATGAAATGGATGATTTGTTTTAAGGTGGAAAAAGCATGAACCACGGAGCACACGGAACGCACGGAGAAAAGCTTGAGAGAACCAGGCTATTGCTGTCTCTCGCTATAAGTTTCTCTCCGTGCCCTCCATGTACTCCGTGGTAAGCGCTTTTAATCTTTGGAGTAACGACCGTGGCTGATTTCAAATTTCTTCACTACAGCACCGCCGACGGACTGGTGACCATCACCATCAACCGGCCGCCTTACAACGTGCTCGATATCGCGCTGATGGAAGAGCTCAATCACGCCATCGACGACGCGGCGAAGGAAGAGTCGGCCAAGGTGCTGATGATCACCGCCAGCGGAGAAAAAGTATTCTCAGCGGGCGTCGACGTCATGGACCACACACCGGACAAGGTCGTGCAGATGATCGAGGTCTTTCACGGCATCTTGAAGCGCTTGATGGTGTTCCCATTACCGACGGTGGCGGCGCTGAATGGTTCGGCCATGGGCGGCGGCTGTGAACTGACGCTGGCCTGTGACATGGCCGTCGCCACCGAGGACACCAAGCTCGGCCAGCCGGAAATCAAACTGGGCGTCTTCCCGCCCATCGCGGCCATCCTCATGCCCAAGATCGTGCCCTTGCCCAAGGTGATGGAGTTGCTCTTGGGCGGCGAGCTCATCACGGCGCAAGAAGCGCTCAACCTGGGCATGCTCAATCGCGTTTTCCCGCGCGCCACGTTTAGCCAGGACGCCCGCACCTTCGTCGAACGCTTCATTTCGATGTCACGCGTGGCGCTGATCTACACCAAGCGCGCCATCCGCGAAGCGTCGGGCAAGCCCTTCTTCGAGGCCTTGTTCACCGTCGAAGAAATTTATCTGAAGGAACTGATGGCCACGCAGGACGCCGTAGAAGGGCTGAACTCCTTCATGGAGAAACGCAAGCCGGTGTGGAAGAACAAGTAACGCGTGACAAAAGTGACGCGTAACGCAAAAGGAGCAAGCATGATCCCGACCATGATTCAAACCTGGCAAATGACCGAGCCGGGCACCCTGATCCGCACCGAGATTCCGGTGCCAGAACTCGGGCCGCGTGAAGCGCTGGTCGAAGTGCGCGGTTGTGGCGTCTGCCATACCGACCTCTCTTATTTCTACCAGGGCGTGCCGACGGTACACAAGGGGCCGCTGAGCCTCGGCCATGAAATTGCCGGTGTGGTCGTCGCCGGCCCGCCGCACCTGCTCGGCAAGGAAGTCATCATTCCCTCGGTGATCCCCTGCAACGAATGCGAAATCTGCAAATCCGGCCGCGGCAACCGCTGCCTCGCCCAGAAAATGCCCGGCAATTCCATGGGCATTTATGGTGGCTACTCCAGCCATATACCGGTACCCGCCGACGATTTGTGCGTGGTCGGCGACCGCAAGGGCATACCGCTGGAACATCTGGCGGTGATCGCCGACGCGGTGACCACGCCCTTCCAGGCAGCCAAGCGCGCCGATCTCCAGGCAGGCGACAGAGTGATCATCGTCGGCGCCGCCGGCGGTGTCGGCAGCTTCATGACGCAGGTGGCCAAGGGCATGGGCGCGCGGGCGGTGATCGGCATCGACATCAACGATGAAAAGCTCGAATTCATGAAGGGCTACGGCGCCGACTTCACCATCAACCCGCGCGGCAAAAGCGCGAAGGAAGTGAAAGAATTGTTCAAGGCTTTCTGCAAGGAGCAAGGCCTGCCAGCAAACTACGGCTGGAAGATTTTCGAAGTGACCGGCACCAAACCGGGCCAGGAACTAGCGCTGTCGCTGCTCTCCTTCCTCGGCAAACTCATCATCGTCGGCTACGGCACGGAAGAAGTCTCCTACATGCTTTCCAAGCTCATGGCCTTCGACGCCGAGCTGATCGGAAGTTGGGGCGCGCTGCCCTCTTTCTACCCGGACGTACTGGCGATGTGCGTGTCCGGCAAGATTGCGCTGGAACCTTTCGTCGAGGTGCGGCCGATGAGCCAGATCAAAGAGGTTTTCGACGAAGCCCACCACGGCCAGCTCAAGCGGCGCGTGGTGCTGACACCGGATTTTTGATTTTGACGCAGATTGACGCGGATAAACGCGGATTAAGAACGATGAAGATCGGCGAAGCGATGTCGAGAACCAGTCCGCGCTCATCGGCGCTCATCCGCGAAATCCGCGTCTAAAGCTTTTTAACGATTTTGAAAAAGGAGAACCAAATGGCACTGGAATGGCTGCGCAGGGACAACGAGACCAAGGACCACTCGCTTTTTGACAACAGTCACTTCGGCAAGGAAGCGCCGTCGGTGATCTACGAAGAGCGCCCGGTGCTCGACGACAAGGGCCACGCCGTTGACGGTCTTTACTCCGCCTGGATCTGGCTCAACAACCCGGCGCAGTACAACTCCTACACCACCGAAATGGTGAAGGGCGTCATCGCTGCCTTCCAGCGCGCCTCCAGCGACCGCAAGATCGTCGCCGCGGTGTTCACCGGCGTCGGCGACAAAGCCTTCTGCACCGGCGGCAACGTTTCCGAATACGCCGCCTACTACTCCAAGCGTCCGAATGAATATGGCGAGTACATGGACCTCTTCAACGCCATGGTCGACGGCATCCTCAATTGCAAAAAGCCCGTCATCTCGCGCGTGAATGGCATGCGCGTCGCCGGCGGTCAGGAAATCGGCATGGCCACCGACCTCACTGTCTCTTCCGACCTCGCCGTTTATGGCCAGGCCGGCCCCAAGCACGGCTCCGCACCGGTGGGGGGCTCGACCGACTTCCTGCCCTGGTTTTTGAGCATGGAAGATGCGATGTACAACTGCATTTCCTGCGAAACCTGGAGTGCCTACAAGATGAAAGCCAAGGGCCTTATCAGCAAGGCGCTGCCGGTGCTGAAGAAAGACGGTAAGTGGGTGAGGAATCCGCTGGTGCGCACCGACACCTATGTCGATGATGGCGACATAGTCTACGGCGAGTCGGTCAATGCCGATCAAGTGCCCGCCGCCAAGACGCTGATGGGCGAGTGCAAGACCGATTTCGAGTTGCTCGACGCCGAGGTGAACCGCCTGGTGTGGAAGTTCGCCAACCTCTTTCCGAATTGTTTGATCAATTCCATCGACGGCATCCGCGCCAAGAAGAAATTCTTCTGGGATCAGATGAAGATCGTCAACCGTCACTGGCTGGCCGCCAACATGAATCACGAAGCCTGGCTGGGCTTCAACGCCTTCGATGCGAAGAAGGTCAGTGGCAAAGACGTCATCGACTTCATCAAGTTCCGCCAACTGGTGGCCGAAGGCGCGCTGTTCGACGACAAGTTCGGCGAGCAAGTGCTGGCGAAGCCCAAGGGCTGATTACGAACCTTAATCAATTTAGGATAGCCCCCATGACTGAAGCCAAACGCCCCGGTGAGCTCAAGCTCAAGCATCTGTTCCAACCCGGACAGATCGGCAAATTCAAGACCAAGAACCTGGTCAAGTACGGCGCCTGCTGCGTCTCGAACTACAACGGCCGCGATGGCACCATCTCGCCGCGCGAGCTGGCGCGCATGCGCGTCATCGCCTCGACCGGCTGCGGCATCATCACCAACCAGGGCGCTTACCCAGACCCGCTGGGCGAAGGCAAGGCCTACTTCCGTCAGGTTGCGTTGTTCGACGACAAGTTCCTGCCGCAATTCGAAACCATCGCGGAGTACATCCATGACCACGGCGCAGTGGCCATCCAGCAGATCCTCCACGCCGGCCGTTACGGCGGCATCGATCTGGGCTACTGCATCCAGCCTTCCGTTGTGCCGCAAACGCTGCCGCACTTCCGCCCGCCCAGAGAAGTTACCAAGGACCAGATCAAGGCCATCGTCCAGCAGCACGCCGACGCCGCGCGCCGTTCCATCAAGGCTGGCTTCGACGGCACAGAAGTGACGAGCTTCATGGGCTATCTGCTCGCCAATTTCAATTCGCGCTTCACCAATCAGCGCACCGACGAATACGGCGGCTCGCTGGTGAATCGCGGCCGCTTCATGCGCGAGCTGATCGACGGCATCAAGCAGGCCACGCCGGAGCATCCGCTGGTCATCCGCCTGAATGGCGCCGAACTGATGGATCGCTGGGGCGGCAACACCGAAGATGAATGCTTCGAGCTGATGCAGCAGGCCGTCGATTGCGGTGTGGACATGATTTCCGTCACCGTGGGCTGGCAGGAAGCGCCGGAGTCTTCTATCGGTCGCGACATCGCCCCCGGCCATTGGAACTACCTCTCGGCCAAAGCCAAGAAGATGTTCCCCAACACCCTCATCACCTTCGGCAACCGTCTGCCCGATCCGGTCATGGCGGATCAGTGCATCAAGGACGGCGTGTTCGATTTCTGGGAAGTCTGCCGTCCGTTGCTAGCCGATCCGGAACTGATCCACAAGGCTGCCGATGACAGGCTAGAAGAAGTGCGTCGCTGCATAGGCTCGCTCAACTGCCTCTCGCGCCTGTTCCGCGACCTGCCCTATACCTGCACCATGAATCCGGCGCTGGGCCACGAAGTCGAGCCCGAGTACCACATCACCGAAGCCTCGGTGAAGAAGCGCATCATGGTCATCGGCGCCGGCCCGGCCGGTATGGAAGCCGCCATCACCGCAAAAAAGCGTGGCCACGAAGTGACGATTTACGAGAAGGGCGACCGCATCGGCGGCAATCTCGCCGGCTATGCCGCCAACGATCTGGCGCGCCCAGACGATTTGCTGAGCATCATCCGTCATTACGAAGTCATGGCGAAAAAACTCGGTATCGAAATCAAGTTCAACACCGAAGCCAACGCCAAGTTCATGCGCAGCGTGTTGCATCAATATGATGTTTGCATCGTCGCTGCCGGTGCACGCACCGACATGGCGGCCTACCGCCACATGGAAGGTGCGAATCTGCTGGTGGATGCGCTGGATATTTCCACCGGCAAGGTCAAGGCGGCCAAGCGTCTCATCATGATCGGCGGCGGCAAGATCGGCCTCACCCTGGCCGAATCGCTCACCAAGGCCGGTCATGAAGTCGTGGTGGTGGAGGAAGACAAGCGCATCGCCGGCGACGTCATCCCCTCCTTCAAGTGGCGCCATTCGGCCTGGATCGAAGAGATGGGCATCAAGACGCTCACCTCAACGCAACTCGTGAAGGTGACAGCGGAAGGCGCCACGGTGAAGAACGCCAAGGGCGAAGAGACTTTCCTGCCCGCCGACATGGTAGTGGCGTCCGGCCCGCGCAAAGCCAACCACGATCTCTTCAATGAGTTCCAGTGGATGGTTGACGAGCTGCATGGTGCCGGGGACGCGGTCATTGCTCGCGGCATCGACGCGGCGATCCACGAAGGTTATCGCCTCGGCGTGAGAATCTAAGCCGCGTGGAGTCCAAGGAAAACGCCTTTCTCGATTGCGCCGGCTGGCAGGCCATGCTGGAGCGGGAGGACATCGCCGCTGCCAGCGCCTGGATAGGCGTGCTGCGGCGTGAAGACTTCACCTCGCATCGCGGTACCCTGCTGGTCTGGCGTGGCGAGGGCGAGAACGGCGCCACGCACGTTTCCGCTGCCCTGCGCGAGTACGCAGGCGCAGCAGGGCCGGACGTAGCGCTGCTGCTGGTCGTGGATGATGATGCGGTCAACACCTTGCGCGGCGAGGGCCTGGCGTCCATGCAAACCCTGGTGCGCCAGGGCAAGCTGCATCCCTACATCCTCAAGACCATGGACCAACTCGAAGACGCCGGGCTTTCGGATTTCGTCGAAGACCTGGGTCTGGTCTTTCCAAAACATTGAGGTAGCCACATGGACATGGTTGCGGAAGACGTAGCGGACAGTGTGTTTGGCGATCTCGCCGACTGGCAGAGCATGCTGGATCGGCATGACGAGGTCTTCTCCGGCATGCTGCCCGGGGCCGCTGTCGGTTTCGTGCCGCGCGCCGGCTCGGGGATCCAGCCCGGCAAGCATGTCGCCGGCCTAGTCGCCGCCAATGGCGCGGGCGACATGATGGTCTGGAAAATCGTCGGCACGCGCATGCAAGCCAGCATGCGGCGATACACGGGCTTTCAGGAATGCAAGGTCGATCTGCTCTTCGTCACGGAGGACGAGGCTGTACAGGCCATGCATGAAGCCTTGCAGGATGGCAACGCCTCGCTGTCGGTGATGAAGCGGCAAATCCGCAAAGGGAGCATCATGTTCTACGTGATGCGGACAAAGTACGAACTGCAAGACGCCGGCTACGAGGAGTTTCTCGACACGCTGGGTCTGGCCTTCCTGGGAGCCTGCCGATGATCTTCAGCAATCCGAGCGGCGCCCCCGAGCTGGCCTGCGACGAATGCGGTTGCCGCTGGTTCGACCGACTGACCAACACCTGCTACGAATGCGCCGCCGAAGTGACGCCGGAAAATCAAGCCGAGATCAAGAAGGCCTTGGAAGAATTTGAAGCACGCCGAATGGCGAAAAACGCGTAGGGAAAATAGATGTTACTAAAAGACAAAGTCGCCATCGTCACCGGCGCAGGCCAAGGCATAGGCGCGGCCATCGCAACCGCCTATGCGCGCGAAGGCGCCAAGGTCGCTGTGATCGATATGAACGGTGAGGCCGCTGACAAGCTTGCCACGGAGATCCGCGCCAGTGGCGGTGAAGCGGCCGGTTTCGCCTGCAACGTGGCGGACCGCACGCAGGTGCATGGCATGGTGGCCAAGGTCGAAGCGCGCTTCGGCGGCGTCGACATCCTGGTGAACAACGCCGGCATCACCCGCCCGGCCATGCTGCACAAAATGACACCGGAACAATGGCAGTCCGTGCTGGATGTGCATATGAACGGCAGCTTTCACTGCCTGCAAGCGGTAGTGAATGGCATGATGGAGCGGCAGTTCGGCCGCATTATCAATGTCACCTCGACGGCCGGCCTGCTCGGCACCATCGGCCAGATCAATTACAGCGCCGCCAAAGCCGCCATTGCCGGCATGACCAAGTCCGCCGCCAAGGAGCTGGGCAAGTACCGCATCACCGTGAATGCCATCGCGCCGGGTGCCGCCACCCCGATGACCGAGGTTATCCGCACCGACGAGCGCTTCAAGGACAAGTACCTGGAGCGCATCCCGCTCGGCCGTTGGGCGGAGCCGGATGAGATCGCGCCGGCCTTCGTTTTCCTGGCCTCTGCCGGCGGCAGCTATATCACCGGACAGATCCTCGGCGTCGACGGCGGCCTGACGATTCGCTAAAATGTCGTGCTTCACCTCCCCCTACCCTTCGAACTTTCAAGCTGATTTTCCCTATGACCAAACCTCACCACCCCGCCCCCGCCTCATTCAAATGGGACGACCCGCTCCTGCTGGATAGCCAGCTCACCGAAGAAGAGCGCATGGTGCGCGACACCGCCCAGCAGTACTGCCAAGAAAAACTTACGCCGCGTGTGCTCGAGGCCTTCCGCCACGAGAAAACCGACACATCCATCTTTCGTGAAATGGGCGAGCTGGGCCTGCTAGGTGCCACCATTCCCACCGAATACGGCGGCTCCGGCCTCAACTACGTTTGCTACGGCCTGATCGCGCGTGAAGTCGAGCGCGTCGATTCTGGCTACCGCTCCATGATGAGCGTGCAGTCGTCCCTGGTCATGGTACCCATCAACGAATTCGGCAGCGAAGCGCAGAAGCAGAAGTACCTGCCCAAGCTCGCTACCGGCGAATGGATAGGCTGCTTCGGCCTGACCGAGCCTAACCACGGCTCCGACCCCGGCAGCATGATTACCCGCGCCAAGAAAGTGCCGGGGGGCTATTCCCTATCCGGCAGCAAAATGTGGATCACCAATTCGCCTATCGCCGACGTCTTCATCATCTGGGCCAAGACCGAGGACGACAAGATTCACGGCTTCATCCTAGACAAAGGCATGAAGGGCCTCTCCGCACCGGTCATCCACGGCAAGGTCAGCCTGCGCGCCTCCATCACCGGCGAAATCGTCATGGACGACGTCTTTGTGCCCGACGAAAATTTACTGCCGGGCGCCCGTGGCCTCAAAGGTCCTTTCACCTGCCTCGACTCGGCGCGTTTCGGCATTGCCTGGGGCGCCCTGGGCGCTGCCGAATTCTGCTGGCACATGGCGCGTCAATACACCATGGAGCGCATACAGTTCGGTTACCCGCTCGCCGCCAACCAACTGATCCAGAAAAAACTGGCTGACATGCAAACCGAAATCACCCTGGCGTTGCAAGGTTGCCTGCGTTTGGGTCGCATGAAGGACGACGGCTCGGCCGCGGTCGAAATCACCTCCATCATGAAGCGCAACTCTTGCGGCAAGGCGCTCGACATCGCCCGCATGGCGCGCGACATGCTCGGTGGCAATGGCATCTCCGACGAGTTTGGCGTCATCCGCCACATGGTGAACCTGGAAGCGGTGAACACCTATGAGGGCACCCACGACGTCCACGCCCTTATCCTTGGCCGAGCGCAGACGGGAATTCAGGCCTTTACGCGTAGCAAAAAAGATATGCCCGATTCGGCTGTGCACTAATATTTTGTGACTGCTGCGCATACGCAGACGGCAAGGCGAGACAGCCTGACTAGGAGCTTAAAATGAACTTCGGATTGACTGAAGAGCAGCGCATGATGCAGGAGATGGCCAAGGATTTCGCGCACAAGGAAATCCTGCCCACCCTCAAAGAGGACGAGGCGAATCACACCTTTCGCCCCGAACTGGTGAGAAAAATGGCCGGGCTCAGTTTCTTCGGCTGTGGCCTGCCCGAAGAGTACGGCGGCAACGGCTTCGGCTTTCTCGAGTCGGTCATACTCGCCGAGCAGTTCGCCAAGGTCAGCGCCTCCTGGCGGCTGCCTTTCAACATGCAGAACATCGGGCCTGCCATCACGGTCAACAAGTTCGGTACCAAGGAGCAGAAAGAGCGCTTCATACCCAAATGGGTCAGCGCCGAATTCTTCGGCTTCTTTGCCATCACCGAGCCGAACTCCGGCTCCGACGTGGTCAGCATGCGCACCAATGCCGTCGATCGCGGCGACCACTGGGAAATCAACGGTCAGAAAATGTGGATATCCAACGCCCACGTCGGCGATTGGGGCCTGCTCTACGCCGTCACCGACCGGGCCGCGGGCTACAAGGGATTGACCTGCTTCATCATTAATCTGAAGGACAACCCGGGCATCGCAACGGCGCCTATCGAGACCAAGCTCGGGCTGCACTGCGCTCCCACCGGCGAGATTTCTTTCGACTCGGCCAAAATTCCCAAGGATGCCGTTCTCGGTGAGGTCGGCATGGGCTTCCAGATATGCATGTGGCAACTCAACAACACCCGCATCAGTTGCGCCGCAGGCGCCATCGGCATCGCTGGCGGCGCCATCGAGGCAGCCATCGGTTATGCCAACGAACGCACCCAGTTCGGCAAGAAGATCGGCGCCTACCAGATGATCCAGGCACAGATCGCCGATATGGTCGCCGAACATGAGGCCGCCAAATTGCTGGTCTACCGCGCCGCCTGGCTCAAAGATCAGGGCCTGCCCAACCAGCACGAGACGTCCATAGCCAAGCTGTTCTCTTCCGAGGCGGCGGTGCATTGCGCTCTCGACACCATGAAGATCTTCGGCAGCTACGGCTTCTCGACGGAGTATCCGGCAGAACGCTTCCTGCGCGACGCCCAGTCGCTGCGGGTAGTCGAAGGCACCAGCAATATCCAGAAAACCATTATCGCCGGCATCTCCCTGGGAGATGCCGTCAATCGTTGATCTTGACCCATGATCCGATGCCGCTTCCGCGCATGGTCAAGGGAGTAAATTCAAGTCCGAAGTACAAGGCGTGCGCAGGCATGAGCATAAAAAAATTACCGCTGGGTATTACCGAGGTCGTCCTGCGGGACGCTCACCAGTCTCTGTTCGCCACGCGCATGCGCCTGGAGGACATGCTGCCGATTGCGGAGAAGCTTGACCAGGTTGGTTACTGGTCGCTCGAAACCTGGGGTGGGGCCACCTTCGATGCCTGCATCCGCTATCTCGGCGAAGATCCCTGGGAGCGTCTGCGCGCACTAAAAAAGGCCATGCCGAACACCCGGCAGCAGATGCTGTTTCGGGGTCAGAATATTCTCGGTTACCGTCATTATGCCGACGACGTAGTCGAGAAATTCGTCGAGCGGGCGGCCATCAACGGCATGGACGTATTCCGTGTCTTCGATGCCATGAACGATCCGCGCAATCTTGAGACGGCCATACGCGCCGTGATCAAGCAGGGAAAACATGCCCAGGGAACGCTGTCCTACACCGTCAGCCCGGTTGACACCATAGACAAGTGGGTCGCGCTGGGCAAACGCCTCGAAGATATGGGCTCCCACTCCATCTGCATCAAGGACATGGCGGGGCTGCTCACGCCCTACGTGGCCTATGAACTGGTGAGCAAACTCAAGCAGGCGCTGCATATCCCCCTCCACATGCATTGTCATGCCACAACCGGCATGTCTATCGCGACTCAGCTCAAGGCAGTCGAAGCCGGCATCGACAACATTGATACGGCCATCTCCTCCATGAGCATGACCTACGGCCACTCGCCCACCGAGACACTGGTAGCCATCATGGCAGATACTGATCGGGCCACCGGACTCGATATGCTGCTGTTGCAGGAGATCGCCGACTACTTTCGCGAAGTGCGCAAAAAATATGCGAAGTTCGAGGGCTCCCTCAAGGGTGTCGATGCGCGGATCATCATGGCGCAAGTTCCCGGCGGCATGCTGACCAACATGGAAAACCAATTGCGCGAGCAAGGCGCCACCCACAGGATGGCCGAGGTGCTGGCCGAAATTCCCCGGGTGCGCGAAGACCTGGGCTTTATTCCTCTCGTCACCCCCACTTCGCAAATCGTCGGCAGCCAGGCAGTCATCAATGTACTGACCGGCGAGCGCTACAAGTCGATGACCAAGGAAACCGCCGCCGTTCTTCGCGGCGAATACGGCGCCACCTCGGCGCCGGTGAACCCAGCGCTACAAGCCAAGGTTCTGGCTGGCGCCGAGCCCATCACTTGTCGCCCCGCCGACCTGCTCGAACCCGAGATGGAGAAACTGAGCGCCGAACTGAGCGACCTGATCGCAAAGAAAGGCATCAGGACGGGCGTGCATGCGGTTGAGGACGTACTGACTTACGCGCTGTTCCAACAGGTTGGCCTTAAATTCCTCGAAAACCGGGATAACCCATCGGCATTCGAGCCTGTGCCCAGCGTCGACGATGCCGCCGAGCTTGCCAACGCATTTACCAACGAGTTTGCCAACCGCAAGGCCGCAGCGCCTGAAGTCAGTGGCGGTGAAGTATTTACCGTGACTGGCGGGGGGCAGAGCTTCCGGGTTCAGGTGTCCACGCTGGGTGGCCCTGCCGCCGCAGCAGCCGCAGTGGCGCTCGTTACAGCCGGCAGCAGCACGGCGCCCAAGGCAGAGACTGCCGCTCAAGGTATTGCCGCGCCGCTGGCCGGAAATGTGTGGAAAATCGAGGTGGCGCCGGGGCAGCGTGTTCAGGAGGGAGACCTCCTTATGGTGCTGGAGGCCATGAAGATGGAAAACGAGATCATTGCCGAGAAAGACGGGATCGTAGTCGAACTGCACGTCACGGAGGGACACAAGGTCGCGATTGGTCAAATCCTACTGACCTTGAGCTGAACACCTTGAGTTGAACCACCTTGAGCTGAAGCTGATTTCCGCCGAACAAAAGGGGTAGCAATGTCACGCAAGCAAACACCACTACGGCCGTACTTCGAGAAGATGCTGGATATCGGCAAACCGCTCAGCGAAGGCGAGATACGGCGCTCCAAAGAAAACGTCGATTTCATTCGAGAACAGCAGGAGATCCTCGCCGGCGAGATCGAGCGGGTGCGAAACGCCGGCATCCCCGCCGCCAAGATACATGAACGCGGCGGCATGACGATTTATGATCGTCTCGACTACCTCGTTGACGCCGGCACCTGGAATCCATTGCATACCCTTTACAACCCGCAGGACAACGAAGAAGGCTGCACCGGTGTCGTCAATGGCATCGGCAAGATCGAGGGCAAGTGGGCGGTCATTATCGGTTTCGACAATAAGGTCATGGCCGGCGCCTGGATCGCCGGGCAAGCCGAAAATATCCTCATGGTCACCGACATGGCCAAGCGCCTGCATGTGCCGCTGGTGTGGCTGACCAACTGCAGCGGCGTCAAGCTCATGGAGCAAGAGACTGTCTATGCCGGTCGCCGCTCCAGCGGAGCGCCCTTCTATCGCCACGCCGACCTCAACCACCTGGGCATACCGATACTCAACGGCATCTATGGCACCAACCCGGCTGGTGGCGGCTATCAAGGGATCAGCCCGACCATCCTGATAGCCCACGAGGGCGCGAACATCGCCGTGGGCGGCGCCGGCATCGTCGGCGGCATGAATCCCAAGGGGCACATTGACGCCGAAGCGGCGCGTGCGCTCATCGAGGGCACTAAGAACTTCAAGTCCAAGGATCCCGGCCGGGTTGAGACCCACTTTGATCAGACCGCCTACTTTCGTGAAGTCCACGCCAGCGAGAAGGGCGTACTCGACGGCATCAAGGACTACATGCGCATGATGCCGGCCTACGATCCAACCATGTTTCGCGTTGCCGCACCGGCCGAGCCCAGGTTTCCGGCAGCGGACCTCGACGCGATACTTCCGGCGAACCAGAAGCGCACCTACGATGCCATTCAGATCCTAGCGCGCCTCACCGACAACAGCGAGTTCATGGAGTACCGCCCCGACTACGGTCGCGAGGTCTACACCGGCATTGCCAAGATCGATGGCTTCCCCGTCGCCTTCATCGGCAACCGCCAGGGCGTCTTTCCCGATTATCCCGGCTATGCCAAGGGCGCTTATCCCGGTGTCGGCGGCAAACATTACCGCGAGGGACTCATCAAGCAAGGCGAGTTTGTCACCCTGTGCGGCCGCGATAATCTGCCCATCGTCTGGCTGCAAGACACCACTGGCATCGACGTCGGCGATCTCGCCGAAGAAGCCGAACTGCTCGCCCTGGGTCAATCGCTGGTGTACTCCATCGAACAAACCGATCTGGCCATGATGTGCGTGGTACTGCGCAAGGGCACCGCTGCCGCCCACTACATCATGTGCGGCCCGCAGGCCAACAACAACAATGCTTTCACTCTGGGAACGCCGCTGACCGAAATCTATGTCATGCATGGCGAGACCGCTGCCGCGGCCTCCTACGCCCGTCGCTTGGTCAAGGAAGACGAGGCCGGGCGTGATATCGGCCCGACCCTGGATAAGATGAACCAGATGATCCAGGATTATCAAGACAAATCTCGCCCCGCCTACTGCGCCAAAAAGGGCTTCGTGGATGAGATCGTCTCCTTGACCGATCTGCGCAAATACATCCAGGCTTTCACCGGCGCCAACTATCAAAATCCGAAGTCCATCACGCCGGTCCATCAGTTGCTGCTCCCGCGCATTATCAAAGGCTAGACGCTTCATCCATAACAACTGAAAAGGAGCGCTTGCCATGCGCATAGAAATTGCCGCCCCCATGTCGGGAAAAATTCTGGAAATTCTGGTGAAACTTGGCGATCAGGTGAGCTATGAGAATGAACTGGCGATCCTCGACGCTCTGAAGATGGAAAATCCGATTTACGCGCCCGCTGACGGCAAGGTCGTCGAGATAAGGGTTGCCGTCGGCGCCACGGTCGAGGCCGAGCAGGTTTTGATCGTCATCGAATAGACCGGCCAGAATTCGTGCCGCCTCTGACGAGGTGTGGTGGGAGCAGCCTGAAAATAACCGTACGCGGAGGTTAGCGCCATGGAGTCCTTTTGGGGTGCAGTCAAGCTCATGCTTTTCGTCTATGCTCTGGCAGCCGTTATTTCGTTCGCGGTGGCCTGGATCATCAAGTTGGTTTTCGCCGGCATCCGGCTGCAAGGCACTCGCGCCGGCGCGAGTGCCGAAGCTAAAACCAAGTCAGCGCCTGAAGCGGGAAGTGCCGCGCCGGAAAGGAAAATCTGATCATGCCGAAAATCGAAATGCTTCAGATTTTTCAGGGCATCGCCACCATGGTGGCTTCCGACTGGCTCATTGTTGTCGCCAGGATCGCACTGATCGCGCTAGGCATCGCCTTTGTCTACCTGGGCGCCAAGGGCACGCTTGAGCCCCTCATCATGATCCCCATGGGTGTGGGCATGTCGTCGGTCAACGCGGCGGTTCTGTTTCTCTCGCCGACGAAAATGGGCACGCTTTTTGTCGATCCCATGGAGAGCGATCCGGCCAAGCTCTTGGATGTCCTGCAGATCGATTTCCTACAACCTATCTACACATTTACCTTCAGCAACGGCCTCATCGCCTGCCTGATATTCATGGGTATCGGCGTCATTACCGACATCGGATACATGCTGATTTCTCCGTTTCGGAGCATGCTTATCGCGCTTGCGGCGGAACTGGGAACCCTGCTGACGTTTCCCCTTGCCGTCGCCATGGGCCTGACCTACAAGGAAGCCGCCTCCATCGCCATGGTAGGGGGCGCCGATGGCCCGATGGTACTGTTCACGTCGCTGATGCTGGCCAAGGACATCTTCGTTCCAATCACCATCGTGGCCTACCTCTATTTGAGCCTGACCTACGCTGGTTACCCTTACCTGATCCGACTGCTGATCCCCAAGCATCTGCGCGGGGTCAAGATGGACCTCAAACAGGTCCCGACCACCACCCGGGCAGAGAAGATGACTTTCGCCGTCATCATCTGCACCTTGCTCTGTCTGCTGTTTCCGGTGGCGGCGCCGCTGTTCATGTCCTTCTTCCTGGGCATCATCATCCGCGAATCAGGCGTGACCCAGTTCATAGACTTTATCGGTGGCCCGGTGCTCTATGGCGCCACCTTCTTCCTGGGGCTGCTCCTGGGCGTGCTCTGCGAAGCCGGCACCATACTCAATCCCAAGGTGCTGACGCTCCTGATCCTGGGCATGACAGCCCTATTGCTCTCCGGCATCGGCGGCATCATCGGCGGCTATATCGTGTATTGGACCAGCGGCCGCACCTATAACCCGGTCATCGGCATCGCCGGCGTGTCCTGCGTGCCAACCACGGCCAAGGTAGCGCAGAAAGAAGTTCGCGACGCCAACAAGTTTGCCGTCATCCTGCCTTGGGCGATGGGGGCCAACATCTGCGGCGTCATCACTTCGGCCATCATCGCCGCCATCTATGTGACTTTGTTGCGCTGAACCGGGTGTCCCTACTCCCCTGTCGCACCAGCCTTGTAGAAACGACAACACCCGCCGACTTGCTTGGCGGCGTACATCGCAGCGGCGGCGGCTTTCAACAGGCCGTCGCTGTCCTCGGCATCGAGTGGGTAGATCGCAATGCCGATGCTTGCGCCGATGGACACTTCGCGGCTCGATTGCGTCAATACGAATTTGCTGGAAATCGACTCGATGATTTTATCGGCTACGGCTTTGACGCTGTCGTGGCTGTCGATGTTCGGCAGGATGACCACAAACTCATCGCCACCCAGG
>JAYUNL010000176.1:0-3098 GCA_043761745.1 Rhodocyclaceae bacterium | reverse complement strand
ACCAGGTAGTTCGCCAGCTGGCGTTGGGTCAGCAGCGCGTCGGCGCTGATGGTCTTGCCGGCAATGTCGAGGGGATCGAGCACGGCGGCAACCATGCCGCTTGCATTGGTTTGCTTGGCCGCATCCTTGCCGGCTAGGGGCAGGGCGCCGACTTTTTTGGTTCGTCAGTAAAATCTGTGGGCGAGCGTTGGCTCTGGTAGTTTGCCAAGCACATGATATAGCGCGATTTCTGTCATACGAAAGGTGCGGAATCCGTAGGCTTTTCTCATACTGACTTTGGCTTTGTTGTTCAGACCCTCGATGACGCCGCTGGAGAATTGCTTTCGAGCACGGAAATAGTTGAGCAACAACGCACGGTGCGTGCGCATCGTGCGAGCGAATTTCTTCATCGGCTCGATCCGCGAGCGCATCACTTGCGCACACCATTGGTCGAGGAACTTGCCAGCCCAGATGGGTGAGTCATAGTCCCAGAAGGACTGGAAGTCTTCCTTCAGCAGGTAAGCGCGGACGCTGGCCAATTTGTAACGCAAGACATCGCGCAGCTTGAGGCGCTGATTGTCGGTCAGGTTCTTCGGGCGCTTGAGCAGGCACCAACGGGACTTCTTGAGCACCGGCTCGTAGCCGTCCTGGGCCATGCGCCGCGCCTCGGCTGCCCGCACCTCATCGAGGGCGAGGTTCATCTTGGCGACGACGTGGAAGCGGTCCAGGATGTTCAGCGCATTGGTGCAGTGCTTGGCGGTCAGTTGCAGGTAGGGCTGCCACATGTCCGAGCAGACAAACTCGATCTTCTCGGCCAGATCCTTGCCGATCATGGTGAAGAATTTCTCGAAGCTCTGTATGGTGCGCTCCTTGCCAATCCACAGCAGCCGCACGCAGCCGGCCTCAATCTGGTAGACCAGGGTCAGATACTGGTGGCCCCGGCCATACTGGATCTCGTCGACACCGATGGCGCGAATCGGTCCCAGTTGCCGATGTTCCAGTCCCCACTGCACCACATACTCCACCGCCTGGCAGACCTTCTCCCAACTGGTATGAAAGCTGCGTGCGGTCTCTTGCCAAGAAAGCTTGCGGGCCCAATGCGCCAGATACAACATGTAGGCCCGCGTCAGCGTGTGTTTGCCCATGGCCCAAGGCACTTGCTCTACCTTCACCCCGCACCCCCGGCACGCGACGCGGCGCATGGCGTACAGTAATACCACGGCGAAGCCCCAGACCGGAATGAACTCGAAGCCGCGCTCGGGTAACTGGTCATAACCCGGAGCGGTCCGGCCACACGCCGAGCAACAAGGTTTTGAACCGCGCCGCGGCCGCACCGCGACGGTGATGGTCTGGGTAACTGCATCGAGTGTCGCCCCTGCATAGACAAAGCCGGGAAAGTGATGACAGGCGTTGAGCAAACGGGTCAGTAGCATGGCGAGCAAGCGTCGGCAAATTGATGACGGCCCGATTATCCCCGCCGCGCCCCCATCCCTCGAGCAGTTCTGCCCGGACCTGGCGCACTGGCCCGACTCCTGGTGCATTACGGAGTCCGACATCGACATCGGGCAACGCGTTGTCGACACCATCAAACCCTTCCTGACCGAACTGGTGCAAAGCGGACTTGCCCACAACACCCTCACCCGACACCGTGACCACCTCCGGATGCTCGGCGGCGAAATCATCCGTCGCCGCTATGAGGATCCCGACCTTGCCAAACGCCCGGTCCACGACCTGCTCTTCGATCTCATCGAAGAAGACGGTGGACCGCTCATTTGGCCCCGCATCACCGAATCCGAACAGAATTCTTTTGATGCCACCTGCCGCAAGCTGTATCACTTTCTAGCCAAAGCAAAACCCGCGCTTGAGCGATAAACTACCCACGAATTCCGCCGACGAACCTTAATTATCAATCACTTGATCTGGTAGTGAATTGCTGAAAGGGGAAATTCACCGTGCGCACGGGCCGAAGCGATGCACGCGTAGAGATACTCGGGGTTGCGCAGCGGCTCGGAATAGCGCGCGACCTTGATCTGGCGCCGATAGTCGATGCTGCCAAGTTCGTCAAAGACACGGTTCAGCATCGCCACGTCGGTCTGCTTCGCGTTCTTCAGCCGGTTTCCATCCACGTTGGGACAGAAGCTGCACAGGCGATTGCACATCGCATGGGTTTCAATCTCGACAAGCGTCACGTTGCGCCGGAAGAGCTCGCGCTTTACATCCGGCGGCGCGAGCGTGAGGTCATCGAGCACCTCGGCAGACAGCCCATCCACCCAGGCTCGCCAGCCGCGCTCGTCACGCAGTCTCGCCGTCAAGGTTTGCGGCAGGACCGCATCAGTGACACGCGACACAACTCGCGAAGAGGTGCGTTTCAGATGGTGGACGAGATTCAAGCGCTGCTCCTTGCGACGGATTGACGCCCCTTTACCCGGCACGGCCGGCCAGGCCGAAACGGCGCAGCATCGGCAAGGCAACACCGCTTCCCGTCTGGGTTGCCTGATTTTTTTGTCAATTTGAAGTATATCACGCGAGACACGCAGGACTTCGCGCCGACCAGTGCGCCAGCGCAACTTGGACGCCGCCATGCCAGTCACAACCGCCCGCCGTATTCCGTTCGGATGAGCAGTTGGGCGAGCAGCCTCCCTGCCCCCATTGCCAGACCCGCGATCACTATCATACGCAGCAGCAGCACGCGAAACTTGCGCCTGCGGAGGTTGGTCAGCAGCGTGCGCCTGGGGAAGGGCGTTCGCAGGAGCTGCCTCGCGGCCTTGAATTCCCCGAGGATTATCTTGTTTCCGGCCCGCCGCGTGTCGTCGTCGCAACGGTGAAAGGCGTATTCCGTGAGGTCGCTGGCGCATAACTTTGGCCGCCAGCCGTCGACCTCCACGTAGTGGTCCATGATCGCGAAATAGAGTTCCGGCGTGATGCGCAGATGATTGTAGCGGCTCGACCACTGCGACTTGCTGTGGCGGTAGTTCATGAGCGGCTCATCGATGATGCCGACGGGATATCGGCGCACGATGCGTATCCACATGTCGAGGTCCGCCGCCACGTCGTAGCCGACGGCATCAAAGGGCCCGATGGTCTCGAGCACAGTGCGCCGCGCCATGAAGGTCGGGCAG
>JAYUNL010000175.1:0-80180 GCA_043761745.1 Rhodocyclaceae bacterium | reverse complement strand
CTGTGATCACGGCCGCTTTCAAAATTCGGCCATCTTCTCAAATCAGTGTGTCAGTATTCAATCGGCGTCTTGTGTCAATTTACATCCGGCAGTGACAGCGCCCCGCCGCCGCGTAACTACCCCGTTGCCAATGGGTAGTGAGTGTTTGCGGAGTGAAGTTTCAGGAAGCGTTGGAGTGTAGAGTGATCGGCGCCACGCGCACCTCGCCGGCATCGCTGGTGAACCACAGTTCGCCGTCCTGTATCGTGCATTGCAGTTGCATGTTGCGATTGACCAGCGTCGTGAGGGCCCGCGTTTCGTCAGGCGGCAACTGAATGACACGGAGGTTCTTCAGACGCGAGAGGTCTTTGCTGTTCGCCTGCCACCAGACATCGCTGGCGCGACCGCCGTAGCAGAGCAGCACCACGCGCTCGGCGCGGCCGCAGGCTTTGCGAAGTTCGCGTTCATCGGGATGGCCAACTTCGATCCAGAGGTCGATGGCGCCGGTGAGATCCTTTTTCCATAACGCCGGCTCGTCGTCGCTAGAAATGCCTTTGCCGAAAGCCAGATACTCATCGGCGTAGAGCGCGAAGGCGAGCAGCCTTACCATCATGCGCTCGTCGGTTTCGGATGGGTGCCGGGCGAGAGTGAGCGTGTGAGGCGTGTAGTAGTTGCGGTCCATGTCCGCAATCTGTAGCTCGGCTTTGTAGATGGTTGCTTTGAGGGCCATGAAGTGCGGACGCGAATTTTGGAAGGCCGAGGATAGCAGGGTGGCAGGGTGCGCGCGAATAACGCTGCGCGCCAGTTTGCGTCAAGGCAACCACAACTCCACCAAGCCATTCTTCACATTGGGATAGCGCGAACCCAGGTCGCGCAGATCGGCGATCTGGCTGGCGTCCGAGGCGGCTTGCTGCGCTATCCATTCGGCCAGCGCTTTATCCTCGGCGTGGTAGTAGATGACGGTGAGTTTGTCGAAGTGAGCGGGCGGTTTCGCGCCCGTGGCCTGCGTCGCTTTGACCACGTTTTCTACACCGGGCAATTGAGCGGGCGTGAGGCCCGCCTGGAGCAGGCGCTCGATCATGCGCTTGCCATCGGCGCGGCGTTCTTCGTCATAGATTTGGATATACACCAGCGCGCGGGAACGAATGTCCGGGGCGACGGGCACGGGCCGCACTTCTTTGAGGATTTGGATGGCCTGGGTTGGCACGGCGTTGGCCTGGGCCACCGCTTCATTGCGCTGCGGTTTTTTGACATTCACGGCCTCTTCGATTTTTGCCGTGATGTCGCTCAGAGGTTTGGCGCTGGATGTGGGCAACTCTGCGAGTAGCTGTCGCACCAGCAGCACTTGCGCCGGGACAGTCGGGCAGACAGCCAGCGGCGTGTCCGCATTGGCGCAGCCTTCCTTGCCGAACACCTGGCGCTCCAGCGCGTCAATGCGCGATAGGGCGAACTTGGTGGTCTCTGCAGCTTCCTTGGCCTGCGTCTGCTGGTAGTTCGAATAGAACTCGAAGCCGGTCCACAAGGCGATCATCAGCGGCGCGTAGATTTTCATCAGGCTGGCGGGGGTGCTGGGCTCGCTGGCGGCTGCGGCAGGCTTGTCGCTGCGGGCGCCGGCCAGCCAATCGGCTCCGGTGAAGGCGACCGGCGCATGGGTGGCGACAGTCTGCCAGGCAGGCAGTGCGGCGAGCGCTCGGGTGAGATGATCGCCGACCAGACGGCCGAGCTTGTGGGTGCTTTCCCACTGCGCTTCGTCGTAGAACTGATCCTGCGTGGTTTGTTGGGGGAAGTCGTCTTCGCGCTCGGCATAATGGGCGAGGTCGGCCGGCAATTGTTCGGGCAAGCGCGGCTTGGCCACCACCATCCACCCCGGCAGCGGATCGTCGGGGTAGCGGACCAAGGCCAGCAGGAGGGAGGGCCCATAGCGGTCGTTCATCGCTTCGGGGGCGGTGAACAGCGCGCGAATGTCTGGCTGCGTTTGCCATAACCGGTCGAGATCGTCCGTGCCGAAGAATTCAATTTCGGCACTAAAATCGATACGCGCCTTAAGGGCGAGACTGGCAAGATCGGCGAATTCGTATTGCGGATCGGCGCCGCAGTCGGCCACCACAATGCGTTTGATGCGACGGCGGATCAACTCGTAGGCCGCGGTGTTTTCGAAATGGCCACCGTCCGACAGATACCAGTGCGTGCTGCGGTCGGGGTCGAAGATGCCGGTGATTTCTTGCCACAATGCGCGCAGCATGTGCGGCGCTCGCATTCGCTGCTTGCCATCTCCCGCGCGCCACCAGTAGCCCAGGCGTATGCCGAGCAGGCCCAGCAGGGAGGAGAAGCCCAGCCCGGTGTGCGGGCCGGCGCCGGTGGTGAAGGCCGCACCGGAAATCGCCACCCACTGGCCCAGACGCAACGCTTCCGCCGCGGGCCAATCGCCGGGCTGCCAGCGGCTGCGGCCGAGGTTGAAGCCGGCCGGGCCGACGGCGAGATTCCACCCTTGTCGGTCGGGCTGGAAATCGCCGCTGGCCGAGTAACGCGTCTGATTGACGTTGATGTTCACCAAATGCAGTGGACCGCCGTGACGATGGGGCGCGTAGTTCGCCCAGTCCACATCGTCGCCCTCCACCACCTTGCTGACCGCGACGAGTGTGCCGGCGGAATGCGCTGGCTGGCGCGTCCAGGGCAAACCACGTTCCGGATTGCCGGGACCGAGATAAGCGCGGGTGAGGCGCGCCGTGTAGAAAGTGTGCAGTGACGAGAGATTGAGCACATCGAGGTTGCGGCCCGCCAGCAACACCAGCAAACCCAGCGGCAGGGCGGCGCCCAGCACGGGCCACACCTCTCTGGGGATGGTGCCGCGCGGCAAGCCGGACCAGACAAAGGCTTGGACAGCGTAGGCCCAACCGAAGGCCATCAACAGCAGCAGGAAAATGCCAATGACATTGATCGCCAGCGCCCCCCAGCGTCCTGATTGGCTTAGGCGGTGGGCTTCGACGCGTGAGGCGAAGGCTTGGGCCAGGGCACGCAGCCCCGCCAATAATGCGCCGGTGAGGCCGGCGCCGATGAGTGCGTTTCTTGGCGCGTCGGCCTTGCCGAAGTAGAGGAAGGCTTGATAGGCGGCGTCGTCGAGCAAGGCGAACAGCGCGCAGGCCAGCAGGCCGCTTAACAACAAACGCAGCCAGGTGGATAGCCGGTTACGGATGGCGGCCATGCTGCCGTCCAAACCGACGCCAACAACAAATGTCGCGACGAGAGCGCCGCTGCCGATAATCAGCGCACCGAGGATAAGCGCAGGATGCAGCTTTTGAACGGTATCGACCATGAAGATGGGCAACTGCTGATACAGGGCGAGCGCTGCGATCGAGGCGACGACTGCGCCGACGATGCGCTGTTCCCATGCGAGGGAAGCGGAGTCGCGGTGCATCCAGTAGGCCCACGCCACAGAAACTATCAGCGCCGTGCAGCCCAGCACGGGCACCCAGGCGGGGCTCAGGCCTGAGCCGTCGGGCAGGTAGGCGAAGGGGAAGTTGGTCTCCGCACCAAGGAATAGGGTGGGGAGCCAGATGCGCAGGGCGGCCCAGCCCAGAAAGGCCGTCATCAGGGTGACGCCCAGCAACACGTGGATGGTCAGCAGGTTGCGGCTATAGATACCGAAAGCGAACAGGCGATCCTTGAGGCCCTGCGGCGCCAGGTAGCGGCCGTAGTCGCGCAGCCAGCGCAGCACCGGCGCCGCGTCGCTGGCCAGAACAGACTCGACATTGGCGGCGGTAGTTGCGGGTGGCGCCTCCGGTGCCTCTTGCGCGGCGCGATGATAAAGGCGACCGAGAAAGGAACCGATATATCCGCCGCCCGAAACGGTGGACAGGAAATCAATTTCTTTTAGGCGGTCAGCCTGCGCGAGCGCCTGTAGCAGACCAAGATTGAATGTGGCGCTGCGGATGCCGCCACCGGAGAGGGCGAAACCCTTTGCGGCGGAAACAGCTTCGAAGGCGTCGCCTGCTTCACTCTGGGGCGCGTCACTTTTGGGCTCCTCTGGTGGCAGCAGGCGCTGGCGCAGGTAGCCGGCTTCCAGCTCGGCCTGCTGAGACTGGTAGTACTGGAAAACAGGTGGTGATTGCTCCATGTTTTTCTCCCGGCGGCGCTAGCCTGATCGAAAAACAATGGCATAAGTAAGGCGACCGGTCAACGACGATTGCAGGATTCCGGGCCGCCTTGAAGTTCATGCGCCGCTTCGCTGGACAGGTGATAAACCTGTTGAAATCTCGCGTTTTCGACGATACCGAAATCACCGGGCGCATATTGAAGCAACCAGTCGTGCGCTGCGCCACGTAGCAGATCGCCACCTTTGGAGCGGGCGATGCTGAAAGGCTCGGTGATCTGCTTGGCCAGTACCAGTATCGGTTTGCACCGATAACGGCCTGCTTCGCCCATTTGCGCGGGCGGGATGGCTTCGTATTTTGCGTCAAAGCGACCGCGCGAAACGCTCCAGCGGTCGCCGGTGGAGCCCGTGATCAAGGCATCGCCCTTTGCGTAACGATTGGGGCCTTCGCGGCTGATCAATTCGCCGTCTGCGGAGGCGAAGCAGACATCCACCACTTCATGCTTCAGAAATTGTTGTGCGCTAGCGTCGGTGCTTAGATCTGTCTGTTCGAATGCGAGCATCGCTTGCTTAACCAAGATGTTTCTTGAGGAACTGGTTGGCTCGTTCCCAAGCGAGGTCGGCGCAGGTTGCGTTGTACACCTCGGGGCGGCTGTGATTGAAGAAGGCGTGGTTGGCGTCGTAACGATAAATCTCTGGATTGGCGCCAGCGGTGCGCATGCCTTGCTCCAGGGCATCCACCAATTGCGGTGTGCACCAATCGTCGTGTTGGGCGAAATGCGCCTGGAAGGGAATCTTGATGTTGGAAGGATCGGCGAACTGCTTGGGCGGTATGCCATAAAAGCACACGGCGGCGGAAAGGTTCGGCACGTGCACGGCCGCGGCAATGGTGAGCGCGCCGCCCATACAAAAACCCAACACGCCTACTTTGTCGCAAGATAGCCGCAGGTGGTCGACGGCGGCACCGATATCCTGATGTGTGGCACCGGGAAAATCCAGACCGTCCATCAGGTGTCGCGCTTCATCCATATCCTGCGTGACACGTCCCTGATAAAGATCCGGCGCGAGGACCAGGTAGCCCGCTAGCGCGAAACGATCGGCCACGCTGCGGATATAGTCGTTGAGCCCCCACCATTCCTGGATGACAACCAGCCCCATGCGCGATTGCGCGGTGCCAGCGATGTGGGCATTGATGGAAGTACCGTCGGGTCGGCGTATGCTGATCGTCTGTCCCATGATGAGTTCCTTGTGAGGACGTTTGCGCGCACACAATAGCAAAAAGGCCCGGCTGATGCCGGGCCTTTTTGCGCCGATGCGCGCCGGTGTTACCGGCGTCCTGCACCGTCAAGCGGTCTGTGTCTTGCGCCGGCGCAGGCTGAGGGCCGCGCAGGTCGCTAGGCCAACGAGCGCCAGCGAACCCGGCTCAGGCACTTTGCCAGGCGTGCTGTTGGACACGCTGAGCAGCTTGACGTAATCGGAACTGCCATCCAGCGCTGCGCTGCCGTTATAACCACTGTTGTAGGCGCTGATCAACCACCAGCTTGAACCAATAATGCCGCCCGCGTTGAAGGTCGGGCTCGAAGAACCCACGTTGGAGAGGTTCGCCACTAGGCTCCATCCGCTAGACAGGAGATTCGCCACCGTCTTGCCAGCAATCGACGAGGGGGGCGGGCTAGCGCTAGTGTAGGCCAGCACGCTGACATCCGAATCGTTGGAATACCAGCCCAGCTTCAGGCTGTCCAGCTTGACGCTCGAAGCGAACTTTAGGGAGAGCAAGTCCGTTTGGCCGCTGTTGTCCATTGAGTGGTCCGGTGAAGCTGCGCTCAGGGTTTCGACGGTGTTGCGTACGCCGAAACCGCTGGTGCCGTACTGGGCAGCGTTTGCTGCCGCAAAACTGGCGCCGCTGCCCGTCGTGGACCACGCTGTCGCCGTTGCAGTGGGGCCAGGGCCGGTGGCATTACACGACCAACTATTGCCGAAACCGCTGCCGCTTTGGGCGCAGCCGCCCGATGTGCTGAAGTTCCACGTGGACAATGCGAAGGCCGAGGGCGCCATGGCGGCTAAGGTGCAAGCCGCCAACATTGTGACTATGCGATTGCTATTCATGTTCGTTCCTCTCTGGGCGCACAGATGCGCGGGAGTTTGGTGTTGAGCGCCCCATTCTCAGCAATAAACGGGCCAGCATAAAATTAATTATTTATTTCAATTGCCTGGATAAATTTCTCAGGATAAAAACTGGCTGACTGTAAAATCTATCGACACTCATAATGAGCCTGCTGCTCACTTGAGCGTACGCAGCAGGCTGTCGGCTTCGCGCGCTTGCTCAAAGTCGCGGCCGGATTTAAGAGCCGTTTCCAGTTCCTCGCGTGCTTCGGCCTTGCGGCCCGTCTTGGCCAGCACCGCCGCCAGGTGGTAGCGGATGTCTGGACTACCCGGGTTGCGCAGGCGGGCGTCTCGGAGCAGCGAGAGCGCGCGGTCGGTGTTGCCGTTCTTGAAATGCGCCCAGCCCAAGGTGTCGATGATGTCCGGATTATTCGGTTCCTTCGCTCTAGCCTGTTCTGCCATTTTCACCGCGCCGGCGTCGTCGAGGCGCAGTAAAACGTTGGCGAGATTGTTCATAACATCAGCATCATCTGGCGCAGCTTTGAGCAGCGTCTCATAAGCGGCGCGAGCTGAGGGGAAGTTGCCGGTGCGGGCATAGGCATCCGCCAAGGCCCGGCGCGCCAGTATGTCATCCGGATGGAGTTTGATCCATTGCTCGATGATCTGTAGCGCGGGCTTGGCGTTGTCCTGAGCCAGCAGCGTGCGAGCCAGCCTGAGCAAAGTGTCGGTGGATGGTTCAATTTGATGGGCGCGGCGATAGGCGTCGAGCGCCACCGGGCCTTGATTGCGCGCTAGCGCGATGTCGCCAAGCAAACTTTGGCCGATGGCGCGTTTGGGATGCTTCTCGATGATTAGCCGCGCTCTGCGCTCGGCCTTAGCCGGGTTGCCCTGACGCAACTCCAGCTCGCTCATCAAAGCCATGGCAGGCAGATAGTCCGGTTCCCCGGAGAGCGCCTTTTCCAGGCTGTACTCCGCGCCGGTGGGATTGTTGGCGGCCAACTGCAATGTTGCTATCTCGAGTTGCGCGGGTGCATTGAAGTTGGCGAAACGCGCCGCGCCGTTGAGGGTTGCCCGTGCGGCGGCTGCATCGCCCGCCGCGAGTTGTGCTTTGCTGTAGGCCATCAAGACAACGGGATTGTCGGAGGCCTTGGCCGAAAGGCGTTTGGCGACGTCCAAAGCCTGGGATGGGTGACGGTTGCGCAAATGCAAATCGACCAAGGCCAAGCCGGCGCGGAGTTTTTGTCCTCCTTCGAAGTCATCGGCCTTTTCCAGCCAGCGCTGCGCTTCTTCCGGCTGGCCGCGTTGCAAGGATAGGTTGGCCATTTCAAACAGCGCGTCGGTGTTTCGCTCATCCGTTTTGAGTAGGGCGGTCAAACGCTGTGCCGCGGTGTCATAAGACTTCGTGGCGATATCGAGTTTGGCGAGATTGAGCTTGGCGGGGACTAGCGTAACGTCAAGTTTGGCGGCCCGTTCGAATGCCGCGCGGGCGGGGGTCGTGTTTCCCGCCGCTGCATACGCCATGCCGAGCAGGTTGAAAAACCCCGCGTTCGAGGCTTGCCGACTGGTTAAACTTTCTGCTGTGCTGATGGCTTTCGCTGTCTGTCCGGTACGAAGATAAAGCCCCACCAGCGCGGCGCCCGCCTGGATTTGTTGCGGGTCCTTCTTGTAGGCGGCTTCAAGCTGGCTCATGGCATCCCCGGCTTGATCGCTGCCAAGCAAACTGAGGCCGAGCATGGCCCGTAATGCCGGCGTGTCCTGGCTACGTAGCGCTTCTTGCATCAGTGACGTCGCCTTGGCGTGATGACCTTGCGCCATGTGTGCGGAAGCGAGTACGGTGAGGGCTTGCGCATCAGTCGGTTGCGTCTTAAGGTAATTCTCAAGGATGGAAATGGCGTGGCCAGCGTCTCCTTCAGTGAAATAAATCTGTGCTAACAATTTGGCCGCCGCTCCGCCGACGCCTTGTGTTTTTTGAAAGGCTTCAAGATAGGTTTTGGCCTTCTCATTCTCATGCAATCCGAAATGTGCGAGACCGTTCAACATCAGCAATTGAGGACGATAGCGAATGAAATCCAATGGCACGGGATCAATCAGCTTCGTCACTTCCTGGAGCGCGCTGTGAGCGGCGGCGGTGTTGTTCTCGCGTTCGGCAAGCAAGGCTTTCAGATAGGCGCCGCGCGGTTCTTGTGGCGCCAAACGTAACAGTTCGGCGATGTCCTTGCTTGCTTCAAATGGCTGACGTAAGTCGATATAAAGCCCGGCGCGGGCCACTCGAGCTTCTAGGTGGCGGGGATCGGCGTGCAGGGCGCGCTCATAGGCGGCAAGGGCATTTTTCAAATCGCCGCGCACGTGCATCACGGAGGCTTTTTGGTACCAAGCTTCGGCTGAATTTCGGTCAATCAGCAGCGCGTGCTCAGCAGCATCTGTCGCTTGGTCAAACTCGCGAGTGCGTATGCGTATAGGTACCTCGGCCAGCCAGCCGTCGATGGACTTGGCGTCGATGGTGCGGGCTTCTTCAACGGCACGCAGGGCGCCACGCATGTCACCCAGGTCGGCGGCGGCGGAGGCGCGCAGCACAAGAAGTTTTAATTGCAAAGCTTGGGGCAGGCCGGCAGGGCTGAAGTGCGGCTGCTCCAACAGCTGTTTTTGCTTGCCTTGCGCCAGGTAAGCCTGGGCGAGAGGGATGACGACTTCCGCGCGGTTAACGCCCTGGCGCAAAGCCTCCGTCAAGGCGACATCGGCGGCCACGGCTTCTCCATTCGCCATGAGCGCTTTGCCCAGCAGTACCTGGACAGGCAGCATATTTTTGTCCAGTTGCCGCGCATTCTTGAGCTGGACGATTGCACCGCCAATATCGCCCCGCTCATAACGCGTCAGCGCATCTTCATAGTAGCGCGACGCCTGATTGTCGGCGGCACTGCCTGTCGGGCAAACTGCGGAGAGCAGCGTAGTGAGCAGCAGTGGCAATAGGAAGCGCAGCTTGATTTTTTGATCGCTGCGACTTGAGCGAATATTCATGTCGGGTTCCGGTGGACGCTAATAACTTGATAACGGGCCATCCAGCCAATGTTAGCGTATGTCGCCGGTCTTCGTGAGGCAGTCTGTCACGCCCTTTGTCGCCCCGCTCAATAGGAAAACGGCGCCCAGGATTGGACGCCGTTCGATGGTGGTCGCTGTTCGTTAGTCGATTTGTTCGTAGAGCGGCAAGGTGAGAAACTCGGCAAAGTTTTCAGAGGTGGTCATCTCCTCGAAAATTTTCGCCGCGCGTACATAGGTGGCCTCAAAAGCGGCATCGCCGACCAGCGATTTGATTTTCGGCAACTCCTCCGGAATCATGGTGCGCACCATTGTGGCGTCGACCTTGCGGCCGTCATCGAGCTGGCCCTTGGGTGAGCGTATCCACTGCCAGATTTGCGAGCGCGAAATCTCCGCGGTGGCGGCGTCTTCCATCAAATTGTGGATAGGCACGCAGCCGTTGCCGGCGAGCCAGGAGCCAAGGTAGTGAATACCGACGTTGATATTGCTGCGTACGCCGGTTTCGGTGATGGGCTGCTCGGGTTGGAAGTTCATGAGGTCGGACGCGGCCACCACTACGTCGTCGCGCTTCTTGTCGATCTGGTTGGGTTTGTCACCTAGCACCTTGACGAATTCTTCCATGGCGATAGGCACCAGACCCGGATGCGCGACCCAGCCGCCGTCGTAGCCGTCGTTGGCATCACGCGCCTTGTCGGCGCGGATCCCAGCCATGGCCTTTTCATTGGCCTCGGGATCGTTCTTGATGGGAATCAGTGCGCTCATGCCGCCGATGGCTGGCGCATTGCGCAGGTGGCAGGTACGCAACAGCAGCAGCGCATAGGCGCGCAGGAAGGGCGTTGTCATATTGATCTTGACGCGATCAGCCAGGCAGAAATTCTTGTTGCTCTTGAATTTCTTGATGCAGGAAAAAATGTAATCCCAGCGCCCGGCGTTGAGGCCGGCGCTGTGCTCGCGGAGTTCATAGAGGATTTCGTCCATCTCGAAGGCGGCGAGAATGGTTTCGATCAGCACGGTGGCCTTGATGGTGCCTTGTGGAATGCCCAGTTCGTTTTGCGTCAGGACGAAGATGTCATTCCAAAGACGCGCTTCGAGATGTGACTCCATCTTGGGTAGATAAAAGTAGGGGCCACTGCCGCGCGCGATCAGTTCCTTGGCGTTGTGGAACATGTAGAGCGCGAAATCGAAGACGCCGCCGGAGACGCGCTGGCCGTCGACCAGCACGTGTTTCTCGTCGAGGTGCCAGCCGCGCGGGCGCACCACCAACGTCGCGACCTTGTCGTTGAGCTTGTAAGTTTTGCCACCCTGTTCGAGACTGATGTTGCGACGAATGGCCTCGATGAGGTTGATCTGCCCCTGGATCTGATTGCTCCAGTTGGGCGTGTTGGAATCCTCGAAGTCCGTCATGTAACTGTCGGCGCCGGAATTAAGCGCGTTGATAATCATCTTGCGCTCGACGGGGCCGGTGATTTCGACGCGGCGGCATTGCAGGTCGCGCGGAATCGGCGCGATGTTCCAGTTGCCGTCGCGGATGGATTTTGTTTCTGGCAGAAAATCCGGCAGCTTGCCGGCGTCCATCTCGGCCTGACGTGTCAGGCGAGCCGCGAGGAGTTCGCGGCGGCGGCTCTCGACGGCGCGATGCAGCGTGGCGACCAGGGCCAGTGCATCCAGTGTGAGTATCTTGGCGAATTCGGGCGTGATGGCGGCGCGGATTTCTACGCCGGCAACGCCAGCGGGTGTGGAGATCGTCATGTTTGCTCCCTTATCGGTGCTCTTGTCAGCGAGTTTCTTGGCGCCGCAAAACAAAAACGCCGCACCCCCTTACGAGGGTGCGGCGCGGTGTCGCATGCGGCTGGAAAGCCGCTTAATGCGAGCCGGCCGCTTTTTTGTCAAAGAATTGTTCGTCTTCCGTTGAGCCATGCAGTGCGGTGGTGGAGGACTCGTGCTCGATGGCGGTACTGACGGCGTCGAAGTAGCCGGTGCCGACTTCACGTTGATGCTTGACGGCGGTGAAGCCCTTGTCGGCGGCGGCAAATTCGGCTTCCTGCAACTCGACGAAGGCGCTCATCTGGTTGCGCGCGTAGCCGTAGGCCAGATTGAACATCGAGTAATTCAAACTGTGGAAACCGGCCAGCGTGATGAACTGGAACTTGTAGCCCATGGCGCCGAGTTCCTTCTGGAACTTGGCGATGGTGGCATCGTCGAGATTCTTCTTCCAGTTGAAGGATGGCGAGCAGTTATAAGCGAGCATCTTGCCTGGGAATTTCTTGTGTATGGCCTCAGCGAATTTCTTGGCATAGTCAAGATCCGGTTTGCCGGTTTCACACCACACCAGATCGGCATAGGGTGCGTAGGCCAGGCCACGCGAAATGGCTTGGTCTAGACCCGCTTTGGTCTTGTAGAAACCTTCGACAGTGCGCTCGCCGGTGCAGAAGGGCTTGTCGTTGTCGTCGACGTCGCTGGTCAGAAGATCGGCAGCTTCCGCATCGGTGCGGGCGATCACGAGGGTAGGTACGCCACAGACGTCGGCGGCGAGACGCGCGGCGACGAGCTTGGCAACGGCTTCACGCGAAGGCACGAGCACCTTGCCGCCCATGTGGCCACACTTCTTGACGGAGGCGAGCTGGTCTTCGAAGTGCACGCCGGCGGCGCCCGCTTCGATCATGGACTTCATCAGTTCGAAGGCGTTGAGCACGCCGCCGAAACCGGCTTCGGCATCGGCCACGATAGGTGCGAAGAAGTCGATATCGTTTTTACCTTCCGACCATTGAATCTGGTCGGCGCGCTGGAAGGTGTTGTTGATGCGTTTGACCACCATGGGCACGGAGTTGGCGGGGTAGAGCGACTGGTCGGGATACATCTCACCAGCCGAGTTGGCATCGCCGGCGACTTGCCAGCCGGAGAGGTAGATAGCTTTCAGGCCGGCCTTCACCTGCTGCATGGCCTGGTTGCCGGTCAGTGCGCCGAGCGCATTGACGAAGGGTTCGGTGGTGATGAGCTTCCACAGCTTTTCGGCGCCGCGACGGGCGAGGGTGTGCTCAATCTGGAGGGATCCGCGCAGACGTACCACATCCTCCGCCGAATAGCCCCGCTTGATGCCTTTCCAACGCGGATTTTCGGCCCAGTCTTTTTTGAGTTTCGCTACTTCAAGTTCGTTGTTCATGGCAGTCCTTAATTAAATAATATTTTTGTCGGTGCGCGGCGTGGTGTCTCGCCGGGCCGGGCCTATGGGCGCCGCGTCGCGCCTTGCGGGTGCGGCATGCGACTGCCCATCCACGGGGCGGCCAGAGATCGAATCTGACAAACCGATAACGACAGAAGGGGTGGGTGTCTGTCATGACGGACGAGGCGCACTGGTTTTCGCGGCTCGTCTCGTGTTAGGGACAGAAGTATAGAGAGGATTTTGCGAAGCAACAACCCCTTTTCCCCTAGCCAAACTAAAAAAATTGTTGCGCTTTAATAAGACCTTGCTTAGTTAATCTCGTATTATGAAATTATGGTTTCTGTTATGAAACGCAACATGTGTTGCGGCGCACCAAGACGCTATAGTGGCCTATCGGCCACGAGAATGCCGTCCTCATCGGCGTACACATATTCACCGGGCCGGAAGGTTACGCCGCCGAAACTGACGGCGATATCCGCTTCCCCGACGTCTTGCTTGATGCTCTTGAGGGGGTGGGTGTCCAGCGCGAAAACCCCGATGGGAAGTTCGGCAATAGCGCGAGCATCGCGGATGCAGCCATAAACCAGAATGCCAGCCCAGTCCTGGTCGGCGGCAAGTTTGGCCAGTTGGTCACCCACCAGGGCGCAGCGCAGGCTGCCACCGCCGTCGACGACCAGCACACGCCCCTGGCCAGGCGCTGCCAGCGCTTGGCGCACCAGCGAGTTGTCTTCAAATAATTTCAGTGTGGTGATGACGCCATGAAAGCTGTCATGCCCACCATAGCTATTGAACATGGGTTCGACCACGCGCACTTTGCCGGCACGCACGTCGTTTTCATATTGATCGCAAAGATCGGCGGTTTGGAATGGCATGGTGATCACTTCAGTGAAAAGGAGTTCGCCGCGGATTGCACGGATGAACAATGATTGGCTTTCAGAAAATCAGGCTTCATCAGGTTTTGTCCGTGTGGTCTGCGGCACAAACAAAAACGGCGGCATCGTTGCCGCCGTCTGCAAAGCCGGTGCGCTTAGGCAACCGGCTCGGCCACCTCGTCAAAAACCAACTTCACTTTCTGTTCGTCGTCGAGGTCTATGGTGACGCGGCCACCGTTGGCCAGGCGGCCGAACAGCAACTCGTCGGCGAGTGCCGAACGGATCGTGTCCTGGATGAGCCGCGCCATCGGGCGCGCGCCCATGAGAGGATCAAAGCCCTTCTCGGAAAGCCAGTTTTTGAGTTTGTCGGTGAAGATCGCTTCGACTTTTTTCTCGTGCAACTGCGCTTCGAGCTGCATGAGGAATTTGTCGACCACGCGCAGGATGACCTCTTTATCGAGCGCTGCGAATGAAATCGTCGCATCGAGCCGGTTGCGGAACTCCGGTGAGAAGAGGCGCTTGATATCCTCCATTTCGTCACCCGCCTGACGTGACATCGAGAAGCCGATGTTGGCCTTTTGCATGGCTTCGGCGCCCGCGTTAGTGGTCATGACGATCACCACATTGCGGAAATCGGTCTTGCGGCCGTTGTTATCCGTCAGCGTGCCGTGATCCATCACCTGTAGCAGGATGTTGAAAATATCCGGGTGGGCCTTCTCGATTTCGTCGAGCAGCAATACCGAGTGAGGCTTCTTGTTGATCGCCTCGGTGAGCTGGCCACCCTGATCGAAGCCGACATAGCCGGGTGGTGCGCCGATCAGGCGCGACACGGCGTGGCGCTCCATGTATTCCGACATGTCGAAACGCACCAGTTCGATGCCCATGCAATACGCCAACTGCCGCGCAACTTCTGTCTTGCCCACGCCCGTCGGGCCTGAAAACAGGAAAGCGCCGATGGGCTTTTGCGGATTGCCCAGACCCGATCGCGACATCTTGATGGCTTTGGTGAGGGCTTCGATGGCTTTGTCCTGACCAAACACCACCGATCTCAGATCGCGGTCGAGGTTCCTCAGTGCCGCGCGGTCATCCGTTGACACATGCTGCGAGGGAATGCGCGCGATTTTGGCGACAATGTCTTCAATCTCGGTTTTGCCGATGACCTTTTTCTGCTTGGATTTCGGCAGGATGCGCTGAGCGGCACCCGCTTCGTCGATCACGTCAATGGCCTTGTCCGGCAAATGTCGGTCGCTGATATAGCGGGCCGACAGCTCAGCGGCGCTGGACAGCGCCGTGGTGGAATACTTCACGCTGTGATGCGCTTCGAAGCGCGACTTCAGGCCGCGCAAAATTGAAATGGTTTCTTCAACCGAAGGCTCGTTGACTTCCACTTTCTGGAAGCGGCGCGACAAGGCATGATCCTTCTCGAACACGCCGCGGTATTCGGTATAGGTCGTCGCACCGATGCACTTCAACTGGCCGGAAGCCAGGGCCGGCTTGAGCAGGTTGGAGGCGTCCAGCGTGCCGCCCGAGGCGGCTCCGGCCCCGATCAAGGTGTGAATTTCGTCGATGAAGAGTATCGCGTTGGGGTTGTCCAGCAATTGCTTCAGCACGGCTTTCAGGCGCTGTTCAAAATCGCCGCGATATTTGGTACCGGCCAGGAGCGCGCCCATGTCGAGCGAATAAATCTGCGCGTGCGCCAAGATATCCGGCACGCGATTCTCGACGATGCGCCGTGCAAGCCCTTCGGCGATAGCGGTCTTGCCGACACCAGCCTCACCCACCAACAGCGGGTTGTTCTTGCGCCGACGGCACAGCGTCTGGATGACGCGTTCGAGTTCCTTGTCGCGCCCGATCAGTGGGTCGATCTTGCCCATGAGCGCCTGGGCATTGAGATTTTGCGTGAAGCTCTCCAGGGCGCCACCAGCCTGGGGTGATTCTGCATCCTGCTCTTGTTGCTCACTGTCGTGACGCGCGCCGCCCTGTGCGGGCGTTTTGGCGATGCCGTGGGAAATGAAATTGACCACGTCCAGCCGGGTGATGCCTTGGCGCTGGAGGAAATACACGGCGTGCGAATCCTTTTCGCCGAATATCGCGACGAGTACATTGGCGCCGGTGACTTCCTTCTTGCCCGACGACTGCACGTGCAGTATGGCGCGCTGTATGACGCGCTGGAAGCCCAACGTGGGCTGGGTGTCGATTTCTTCAGTGCCGGTGACGGTGGGCGTGTGCTCGGTGATGAAGCCTGAGAGTTCTTTACGCAAGTCCTCAATGTTGGCCGAACAGGCGCGCAACACCTCGGCAGCCGACGGGTTGTCCAACAAGGCCAACAAGAGATGCTCCACGGTGATGAACTCGTGGCGTTTCTGTCTTGCCTCCACGAAGGCCATGTGCAGACTGACTTCCAATTCTTGCGCGATCATCTTAATTTTTCTCCATCACGCACGCCAGCGGGTGCTGGTACTCGCGTGCAAAACTGCTTACCTGCTCCACCTTGGTGGCGGCGACATCGTGCGGAAAGATGCCGCAGACGCCAACGCCGTCCTTGTGTACTTTGAGCATGATCTGTGTGGCTTGTTCGCGGCTCATGCCGAAAAACTTGAGCAACACCACAACCACGAAATCCATGGGAGTGTAATCGTCATTTAACAGCAAA
This sequence comes from Rhodocyclaceae bacterium, assembly GCA_043761745.1. GTDB lineage: Bacteria > Pseudomonadota > Gammaproteobacteria > Burkholderiales > Rhodocyclaceae > Desulfobacillus. The sequence goes on along the minus strand of JAYUNL010000175.1, from coordinate 64,290 downwards.
ACCTTGAATAGCGGTGGCGGTTGTGTTTTGTTCCGCTCCACTTCAAGCACGGATTCGCTCTGCTTGCGTGTGGCCATGGTTCAATTCTAATCAGAAAAAACGAATCTGCAACAAGCAGACATGGATTAAGTTTGGGGGTGATCTGCTTTTCACAAGTGTGTCAAAAAAGCACGAATGTTGTTATGCAGCATAATAAATGTAACAAAAGCGCTTGACGTCTGTCGAATAAGTGGCGTAAAAATTCGCGTGTTTGCATCAATTTTCAATGCTGTACTGGTCGGATGCCGCGCTTCCTTTGCTGAAACCCGCTTCGCTCCGTGCTGTCACTAATCTTGATGCGATCACGACCGGGCTCACCGCTCGGGCCAAGGTGTTTTTAAAAGAGGAAATAGCTATATGGCAACCGGTACTGTTAAGTGGTTCAATGACGCAAAGGGTTACGGATTCATCACGCCGGATGACGGCAGCGAAGATCTGTTCGCCCATTTCTCGGCGATTCAAATGGGCGGCTTTAAGACGCTCAAAGAAGGACAGAAAGTGTCCTTCGAGGTGACGCAAGGTCCCAAGGGCAAGCAAGCCTCAAACATCCAAGCCGCCTGAGAAGGTAGCTTGGGCCGGCGGCGGCCACGACCCTGTCCGGTTGCGTAATACAGATTTCAAAAGCCCGCCTCTTTTTGGAAGCGGGCTTTTTTCTGTCCAGGGTTTGCCAAGTCGGCCGAGTCGGCGCCGTTCGTTTGTGGTGACGTCACTGCGCGACTTTAAGCGGAACCCCAGCTCGATGCTTCCACCAGCCTGAATAAATCCGCTTCAGTAACCACGCCCAGCGGCTGGCCGTTCTCCATCACCACCACGCGGCGTAGGCCGTTATTCATCATCTGCCGGGCGACCTGTAGCAGCGGGGTGTCGCGCGTGCATGTAAAGAGATAGCGGCTGGCGATGTCGTTCACCGTCATGCTATCGGGCCGACGATTGCGCACGATGATGTGGCGCAAGACATCACGCTTGGTCATGATGCCCCATTCGCCTTCCGCATTCGGTTCGACCAGGATGGCGTTCAGGCCATGCGCGCGCATGACTTGCATGGCTACATCAACGGGCTCCGCGCCGCCCACCGTCTGGAAGGGCGACATGATGCTGCTGACGCTGGGCGCTGCCTTCATGTTAACGATCAATAGCTGTTGATCTTGGCGATCATGGCGTTGCCGAAGCCGGAGCAAGAGACCTCGGTGGCGCCCTCCATCAGACGGGCAAAGTCATAAGTCACCGTTTTATCCGCGATGGCGCCTTCCATCGAGCGGATGATGAGATCGGCGGCCTCTAGCCAGCCAAGGTGACGTAGCATCATTTCGGCCGATAGAATCAGCGAGCCGGGGTTGACCTTGTCTTTGCCGGCATACTTCGGGGCGGTGCCGTGCGTGGCTTCAAAGCAGGCGTATTTATCGGAAATGTTGGCGCCGGGGGCGATGCCGATGCCGCCGACCTGGGCCGCCAGTGCGTCCGAAATGTAGTCGCCATTGAGGTTCAGCGTTGCGATGACGTCGTACTCAGCCGGACGCAACAGGATTTGTTGCAGGAAAGCATCGGCGATGGCGTCCTTGACGATGATATCGCGGCCCGTTTTCGGGTTTTTGAAGGAGCACCACGGGCCGCCGTCCAGCAATTGGGCGCCGAATTCGCGCTGAGCCAGGGCATAGGCCCAGTCACGGAAGGCGCCCTCGGTGTACTTCATGATGTTGCCTTTGTGAACGATGGTCACCGATTTTCGGTCATTGTCAATAGCATACTTGATGGCGGCGCGCACCAAACGTTCGGTACCGTCGCGCGACACCGCCTTGATGCCGATGCCCGAGGTTTCGGGGAAGCGAAGCTTCTTAACACCCATTTCCTGCTGTAGAAATTTGATGACCTTCTTGCACGGTTCAGATTCTGCTGCCCACTCGATACCCGCGTAGATATCTTCGGTGTTCTCGCGGTAAATCACCATGTCGGTCTTGGTCGGATCCTTCAGCGGCGAGGGAACGCCACGGAAATAGCGCACCGGACGCACACATTGATAGAGGTCCAACTCCTGGCGCAGAGCGACGTTCAAGGAGCGAATACCGCCGCCTACCGGCGTGGTCATGGGGCCTTTGATCGAGACCGAGTATTCCTTGAGCAGGTTCAGCGTTTCTTCCGACAGCCAGACATCGCCACCGTATTTTTGCGTCGATTTCTCACCGGCATAGACTTCCATCCAGTGGATTTTTTTCTTGCCGCCGTAGGCTTTGGCAACCGCCGCGTTCACGACGCTGATCATCACTGGCGTAATATCAACCCCGATGCCGTCACCCTCGATGAACGGGATGATCGGATTATCGGGAATGGGCTGCCCCGGAATGATTTTCTTTCCGTCTTGTGGAATCTTGACTAGAGAACTCGCGCCCATGACAACTCCATTATAAGTAGTGTAAGGAACCGAACAGGTAGCATGAACGCCCGGCGATTTCGCGAGCCCCGCCAATTGCTCGAACGGCTTTGACTGGAGCGCCTCGCAGGCATGCTGCGTACCGAATTTGGTGCAGCGGGACTGGGCTCAAGGCGTCGGATGCTGGTTTGCATAGGACGGCCGCAGCGAGCAGGCCCAACTTGTTAGACGGTATTATCCGTGATTGCGATGCACTATGCCAGCGTTTGTGTTAGCAGCGTCGCTGCCCAAAATGCGTTACCGTTATATTTTGAATCGCTTCAGACCTCATGCATTCTTCAGGCCGTTAAATGATCATTCCCCCCGGTGAAAACCCTGCCGCCCTGGCAATCGCGCAAGCGCTGGTTGACGGCTTCAATAAGCACTATCGTTTGTTTCGCGAGTGTAGCGCGCAGGCGAAGGACCGCTTCGATGCCGGCGACTGGCGCGCGGTGCAACTCGCCGTCCGCGAGCGCATCCAGTTCTATGACACGCGGGTGAATGAGACTGTCGAGTTATTGCATAAGGGATTTCAGGCCGACAAGCTTGACAGCAATACCTGGCAACTCGCCAAGCTGCTGTTCATCGGCCTGCTCACCAATCACAAGCAACCGGAACTGGCAGAAACTTTCTTCAACTCAGTTTGCTGCAAAATTCTTCATCGTAATTACTTTCACAACGATTTTATTTTCGTCCGTCCGGCGATTTCGACAGAGTTTATCGAGTCCGATCCGCCGGCTTATCGGAGCTACTATCCCAAACAGGTCGGCATGCACCGGGCAATTCGCGAGATATGTGTCGGCTTCGGTTGGCGCTGCCAGTTCGTCGACCTGGAACGCGACATCCGCTATTGCATCGAAACCGTGCGGCGGCATTTGGGTGGCGGCTTCCCGGCGGCCGAGGCGAACTGCCAGCTACAGGTGTTGTCTTCGGCGTTTTATCGCAACAAAGGCGCCTACATCGTCGGCAAGGCTATCAATGGTGATTGCGAATATCCGTTTGTCGTACCTGTGCTGCACGACGCGGAAGGCAAGCTGTATCTTGATACGGTGCTACTGGACTCGGTGAATATCAGCACCTTGTTCTCGGTCAGCCGTGCCTATTTCATGGTTGACATGGATGTGCCCTCGGCCTATGTGCAATTCCTGCGCAGCATGATGCCCAACCGGCCCAAAGCCGAGTTGTACACCATGCTCGGGCTGGCGAAGCAGGGCAAGACGATGTTTTACCGCGATCTCATCACCCACCTGCGCCATTCGCGTGACGAGTTCATCGTTGCGCCCGGCATACGCGGCTTGGTGATGGCGGTGTTCACCCTACCCTCCTTCCCCTACGTGTTTAAAGTGATCAAGGATTTTTTCGCGCCGCCCAAGGAAGTTGACCACGATACTGTCCGGGCCAAGTACCTGCTGGTCAAGCAGCATGATCGCGTCGGCCGCATGGCGGATACCCTGGAATTCTCGGATGTCGCCCTGCCGAAAGCTCGCTTCAGCCAAGCGTTGCTCGAAGAGCTTCGGCTGCAATGCCCTTCGCTGCTGGAAGAGGACAGCCAGGAGATGATCATCAAGCATGTGTATATCGAGCGACGCATGGTGCCGCTCAATATTTATCTCGACAACGCCAGTGAGGTGGAGCGTGAACAAGCGGTGCGCGAGTATGGCAATGCCATCAAGGAGCTGGCCTATGCCAACATCTTTCCAGGTGATATGTTGTTCAAGAATTTTGGCGTGACGCGCTACGGTCGGGTGGTGTTTTACGACTACGACGAAATTGAATACATGACGGATTGCAACTTCCGTCGCATCCCGGAGCCGCCAACGCCGGAAGCGGAGATGTCGGGTGAGGCTTGGTATTCAGTGGCGCGAAACGATGTATTTCCGGAGGAATTCGGCAGCTTCCTGCTCACCAACCCCGAGACCCGCCGCGTGTTTATGCACTATCACGCCAACTTGCTGACGCCGGCGTTCTGGCAGGAGATCCAGCGGAAAATCGCCGAAGGGCAGGTGCCCGACTTTTTCCCCTATCCAGAAGCGGGCCGTTTCTGTCATCTTTTCGGACAGGGACGGCTGGATGGGGCGGCGGCCAAGGCGATGCAACCCGTCGCCAGTATCGCCTGAGCATAGCGCTGCATGGGTCGCTTGGTTTTGTTCAACAAGCCGTATGGGGTACTCAGCCAGTTTACGCCCGAGGCAGGCCATGCTTCGCTGTCTGATTTTTTGGAGATTCCGGGCGTCTACGCAGCGGGCCGGCTGGATGTTGACAGCGAAGGGCTGCTGCTGCTGACCGATGATGGCCGCCTGCAAAAACGCGTCGCCGATCCTGCGCATAAGATAGCCAAGGTTTATTGGGCTCAGGTGGAGGGCTCGCCCGATATATCCGCCCTCAGCCGCCTGACTTCTGGACTGGATCTGGGCGATTTTGTCACCAAGCCCTGCGAGGCGCGTTTGATCGAGGAGCCCGCCGATCTTTGGCCGCGCAACCCGCCGATCAGAGCGCGCAAGAGCATTCCCACAGCGTGGTTGGAAATCGTACTTAAAGAGGGTAAGAACCGCCAGGTGAGACGCATGACCGCTAAAGTAGGTTATCCCACCTTGCGCCTGATCCGGGCGGCCATAGGGCTCTGGAGACTGGATGGGTTGCAGCCCGGTGAGTGGCGCAGCCAAGATGCTTGAGAATATCGTGTCAACCTGTCCTGTGGGTGGCGCGTTACTGCACCTGACACCTGGACGTATTGCTCGGGACAGTCAACGAAACCACCTAATTTGAAAAGGAAAGTAAATGAACAAGCTTCTGACCGCACTGATCGTTGGCGCTTTCGCCGCCACTACCGCCATCGCCGCTGATGCCCCGAAGGCTGCCGACAAGCCCGCTGCTGCCGCGGCCCCTGCCGCCGCCCCGGCTGCTGCTGCCGCCCCGGCTGCTGCTGCCGCTCCGGCTGCCGCTGCCGACAAGCCCGCTGCCGAAGCCCCCAAGAAGGGCAAGAGCAAGAAGAGCAAGAAGAAGAGCAAGAAGGCCGCTGAAGCCGCTCCCGCTGCGCCTGCTGCCAAGTAATTTGTCTGGCGATTGAGTAAAAGTGGCAGGGGTAACCCTGCCACTTTTGTTCGTAGGATCAGGGAGTACGCGAGCGTACTGCTGCCGCAGCGCGGCAACGAAAAAACCCTCTTACGTTATAATTCATTGACCGGAAGCGATTCTGGTTCACCCATCCAATAAATTCATACCCTAATTAAGGAAAGTTACTATGAGCAAACTGCTATCCGTTCTGATCGCCGCCCTGTTCGCGACCGTGTCTGTCGCTTCTTTCGCTGCTGACGCACCGAAGGCTGACGCACCGAAGGCCGAGAAAAAGGAAGAAAAGAAGGAAGAAAAGAAGGCCGACGAGAAAAAAGCTGAAGAGAAGAAGGTCGAGAAGAAGGTCGAGAAGAAGGTTGAAAAGAAGGAAGTGAAGAAGGAAGTGAAGAAGGCCGACGAGAAGAAGGCTGAAGAGAAAAAGGAAGAGAAGAAAGAAGAGAAGAAGGCCGACGACAAGAAGCCCGCTGCCAAGTAATTTTGCCGCAGCAACAAAAAAGGCAGGGTTTCCCTGCCTTTTTTTATGGCGTGGTTATTTGAGGAACGCGATATGAAGTGTTTCATTCCTTCGGGTCTGGCGCGTTGGGCCTTGCTTGGCTTGCTGGCCTGCGGCCCTGCTCATGCGGCGCCGCCGCTTGGCTTGAGTGCGGGCATACATCGTATCGAGGCTGAAGTCGCTAGCACGTTTGACGAGCGCGCCCTGGGCCTGATGCACAGGAAATCCATGCCACCCCAAAACGGCATGCTGTTCGTTTTCCCGGAAGCGGGGGAGCATTGCATGTGGATGCGCGACACTCTCATTCCGCTTAGCGTGGCCTTCTTGGACGCGAATGGAACTATCCTCAACATCGAGGACATGCAGCCCCAGACCCTCAGCAATCACTGCGCCGCGAAGAAGGCCAAATTCGCACTGGAAATGAACCACGGGTGGTTCAAGAGTCGCGGCATCGCGCCCGGCGCGAAGATCCAAGGTATAGAGAAGGCGCCTCCTGCGCGCTGAATTCCGGCATCAATGACGGTGTCTTGAGGCGGGGTGTGCCTGCAAGACCCTTGCATCCATGGGGGTGCGACGACACAAGCCTTGTGCTAGCATTCACGCGGTTTTTCCCCAACTGACCCTGCGCCACAAAAAATCAATTCCGCGCAACAACAAGGAGACCTTCATGAAAAATCCGCTCGATACGCTATGGGGTACGGTGATTACCGGCCTCGTGCTGACCGCCGTTTTGTACTATGTCGCCAAATCGCTGATGGGAGCCTGACCATGGAATTCATTACTTACGGAATCGGCCGTTGGCTACATATCGCTTCTGGCGTGATGTGGATCGGCCTACTGTACTACTTCAACTTTGTACAAGTCGCCGCGCTCAAGGCGGCTCAAGCGGACGGCACGGCTGCCGGGATCACCAAACACGTCGCGCCGCGTGCACTGCTGTTTTTTCGTTGGGCAGCGGTGGCGACTTGGCTGGCCGGCGCATGGCTATTGGGCGGGGCCTTCCTCAAGGCCTTCCTGTTCCAGGACGCCATTTTCGTGCCAATCGGCATCGGCGCCTGGTTGGGCACCATCATGTTGTTCAACGTCTGGGTGCTGATCTGGCCGAATCAGAAGAAGATTCTGGGCTTTGTCACGGCGACTGATGAAGAGAAGAACAAAGCCCGCCGCGTGGCTTTCCTCGCTTCGCGCACCAATACGGCGCTGTCGATCCCGATGCTATTTTTCATGTCGGCCAGCGCGATTTTCCATCGCGGCTTGTTCTAAAAAGCTGACTAGAAATTAAAACGCACAGGCATCTCGCCTGTGCGTTTTTTTTCTTGGCCGAAAAGCGTGGTTTCCTTTCAGTTTCCTCTCAGTTTCCTTTCTCCCGGACCTGGGCGCGCGTCCAGCCTTGGGCGAACGCGATCGTGAGCGTTTCGTCAGTCGCAAGTTGTTCGCTACTGCGCACAATCTCGCCTTGGGCATTACGCGTGATGCTATAGCCGCGACTCAAGACGGCGGCGGGGTTGAGGTGGGCGAGGTTGGTGGTCACGATATTCAAGGTGGTACGTTGATGTTGTAGCGTTGTCGCCATTGCGGCGATAAGCTGCGTCTTAAGTTGCGCAAGCGCCTGTCTTTGCAGTCCGACCTCAGGGCGATTTGCGGTCAGTCTGAAGCCCACATGCTGCACGGCGCTAGCGGCGCGCGTCAGGCGCAAGCGCAGCGCCGCTTGGAGCCTGGTGCTGGCATGAGCTAGCTCCGTACGCAATCTCGCCAGGCGTTCGCCCGGCCGCAGCAGGCTGCGAGTGAGGAGATCGACGCGCTGCATGCGTGTTTCGAGACAGCGGCGCATTGTTTCGCTTAGCGTGGCGCCAAGCCGCCGTAGCGTCGCCTGCGCTGCAACGTAACCGGCGCTGGCCAGTTCTGCGGCGGCGGTGGGGGTGGCGGCGCGATGATCGGCCGCAAAATCGGCAATGGTGAAATCCGTCTCATGACCCACCCCGACAATGATAGGGATAGGACTCGCGGCGATCGACCGCACCACAATCTCTTCGTTAAAGGCCCACAAATCTTCGATGCTGCCGCCGCCGCGCGTGACGATCAGGGTGTCGCACTCCGCCCGGCTAGCTGCGAGAGTAATCGCCGCCGCGATCTTTTCGGCGGCGCCTTCGCCTTGCACGGGCACGGGGTAAATCACCAGCGGCACATGCGGACTGCGGCGCTGGAAGGCGGCCAGCACATCGCGCAGCGCCGCCGCTTGCAGCGAGGTGACGATGCCGACGCGACGCGGGAATCGAGGCAGGGCGCGCTTGCGCGCCGCGTCGAACAATCCTTCCTTCTCAAGTTTTTCGCGTAGGCGCGCATAGGCTTCATAGAGCGCGCCGATGCCGGCGAGGCGCAGCGATTCGACGTTCAGTTGGAATTCGCCGCGCGCTTCATACAGCGTTACCAGCGCCCGCGCTTCCACGCGCAGCCCCTCTTGCAGGCGAAAAGGCAGCAGTTGGGCGCGGTTGCGAAACATCACGCAACGTACCTGCGCGGTCTCGTCCTTGAGGGAGAAATAGACGTGACCGGAAGTGGCACGCGTGAGATTGGAGATTTCCCCGTTGACCCAAAGCAAGGGAAAACTCCGCTCCAGCACCTCGCGGGAGAGTCGGTTCAGCGCGGAAACCGAGAGGACTTCGGGTGGCTTTTCAGCGTCGTCAAGCGGCAGAATTAGCATGTTCCTATTCTAGCGGAATCCACGATATGACCTTCGGCATACTGGTTCGCCACCCACACCAGCCGGCCTGCGGAATTTTACATAAGAGACTGATATTTATACGAATAAAATGAAGCTCTATTTTTCATCAGAGTAGGAAAAAGTCTTACGTGCGGGCTACTTAATGCACGCGTCCACGACTAATCCACAAACTTACCCACAGGTTTTGTGGATAAGCGATGGTGCCGCGTCGCAGCATCAACAAAACAGTTTTGGCTTGCCGAAAAAGAGTCACCAAGATAGAGTTCCGCGTTATTCCAAAAACGTCAGGAGCCCTGCGTGTTCGCTATTCTTCAAGCTGCGGGTTGGCCCATATATCCGCTATTGCTGGCTTCCATCCTCGCCGTCGCCTTCATTATCGAACGTGCCATCACGTTACGTCGCAACAAAATTGTTCCCGCCGGCTTGCTGCAAAGCGTGATCGCCGATTATCGACAATCCGGCGTGACCGAGGAGATGCTGACGCGACTCTCCGCGCATTCTCCGCTTGGTCGCGTGTTGGCGGCAGGCCTGCGCAATGTGAAGAGTTCGCGCGAAATCATGAAGGAATCCATCGAAGAAGCGGGGCGCGGCGTCACGCATGAACTGGAGCGCTTCCTGACCAGTCTCGGCACCATCGCTTCCATCAGCCCTCTGATGGGCTTGTTTGGTACCGTCGTCGGCATGATCGAAATCTTTGGTTCGCCCACGGCTTCCGGCAACAATCCGCAGGCGCTGGCGCACGGTATTTCGGTAGCGCTCTACAACACCGGCTTCGGTCTGGTCATCGCCATACCCAGCATGATTTTTTATCGGCATTTCCGTGCGCAGGTGGATAGCTTGGTGGTGGAGATGGAGCAGCAGGCAATCAAGCTGGTCGAGGTGGTGCACGGTCAGCGGGCCGGCTAAGGGATACGCCCATGAGGTTCCAACGTAAACATCCGGAAGAGCCCGAGATCAATTTGATCCCGATGATCGACGTGCTCTTGGTGATCCTGATCTTTCTCATGATTACCACCACCTACTCGAAGTTTTCCGGCCTCGAGATCAATCTGCCGACGGCGGACGCGACGCAAAACCAGGATCAATCCAACGAGATCAATGTCGTGGTGAGCGCGACAGGTGATGTCATGGTGAACCGCATTGCCGTGGGGGCGCGTGATGTTGATGCGATCAGCGTCGCGCTGCGCCGCGCGGGCGGTAGCGCCAAGGAGCCCGTGGTGGTGATCAGCGCGGATCGCAAGACTGAGCACCAGAGCGTGATCGACGTTATGCAGGCAGCCCAGCAATCCGGTTACAGCCATATCTCGTTTTCCACGCAAAGCGCGGCCCACTGAGCGCAGTTGCGCATCACGCTTTCCCTTGGCCAAGCGCTTTGTGGCCTACTACAGCGTTTCCTAAACCGCTATTTTGATGAGCGTGCGCAATACTCTGTCGTCGGCTTGGCAGCGGCGCGGCCCCTTGGCTTGGTTGCTGCTCCCGCTCGCGGCGCTTTTCGCGCTGCTGGCCGCACTACGTCGTGGGTTATACCGCCTCGGTATATTGCAAACGGTACATTTGCCGGTGCCGGTCATTGTCATTGGCAACATCACCGCAGGCGGTAGCGGCAAGACGCCCTTGGTATTGCATCTCGCCCAGCAACTGGCGCGTTGCGGCCGCCATCCGGGCATCGTCAGTAGAGGCTACGGCGGCACCGTGCGTGGCGTGCAGGCGGTGCAGAAAAATAGCGGCGCAATGGAAGTTGGGGACGAGCCGCTGTTGCTGGCGCGCCGTGCCGGCTGTCCGGTATTCATAGGGCGCGACCGTGTTGCGGCGGCTGAGGCTTTGCTCGCGGCACATCCAGAATGCGACGTCATCATCTCCGACGATGGGCTACAGCATTACCGCCTGGCTCGGGAAATTGAGATTGCGGTGGTGGACAAGCGCGGTGTCGGCAACGGTTGGTTGCTGCCCGCCGGGCCATTACGCGAAAGCGGCCGTCGTCTGGCAACGGTGGATGCGGTCGTGATGAATGGCAGCGGAGAGGCACCGTCTGCTGCGTCGCGCAAGTTGTTTCGCATGACACTGCGTGGCGAACGCTTCTTTCAGTTGGGCGATCCAGAGCGCAGTTGCGGCGCGACTGAATTGCAGGACAAGCCACTGCATGCCATGGCCGGCATAGGCAATCCGTCGCGGTTTTTTCGGCATCTGGAAAGTCTGGGGCTGCGCTTTATCCCCCACGTTTTTCCCGACCACCACGCTTATCAGGCCGCCGATCTGCGTTTCGTCGGTGCGGATACCCTGCTGATGACAGAGAAAGATGCGGTAAAATGCAGCGCTTTCGCCCCAGCGGAAAGCTGGGTGTTGCCGGTGGACGCGCAGCTTGATGCGGATCTCGCGCATTGGATATTGGAACAGCTCCATCAATCGCGTCGCTAACGCCACTCACTGACGGATCAGCCCTATGGATGCCAGACTGCTAGAAATTCTCGTGTGCCCGGTTTGCAAAGGGCCGCTCGACTATCGCAAGCCTAAGCAGGAACTCGTCTGCAAGCCTTGCCGACTGGCTTTCCCCGTGCGGGACGACATCCCTGTGATGCTTGAGGAAGAGGCGCGCCAGTTGAGCCAGGAAGAGGCGGCCGGCTAAAGCCTCAGCGCGGGGGCCAGCGTGTCATTCAGGATAGTCATCCCCGCGCGCTACGCCTCGACGCGCCTGCCCGCCAAGGCTTTGGCGGATATCGCCGGCAAGCCCATGGTGGTGCGCGTTGCCGAGCGCGCCGCGCAGAGTGGCGCCGAATCGGTGTACGTTGCGACTGATCACGATGACGTGCGCGACGTTGTAACCCAGCATGGCTATACGGCCATCATGACGCGTGCGGATCACCCCAGCGGCACCGATCGCATCGCGGAAGTGGCCGAACAACTGGGCTGGGCGGACGACGTCATAGTCGTCAATGTGCAGGGGGATGAACCTCTCATCGATCCGGCCTTGATCGCGCGTGTCGCCAGCGAGTTGCAACAGGATACCGAAGCCGCCGTGGCGACAGCCGGCCAGGCTATCCACAGCCTGGATGACTTTCTGAACCCCAATGTCGTGAAGGTGGTGTGCGATGCGCGCGGCTATGCCATGTATTTCAGCCGCGCGCCGATTCCCTACGCCCGCGACGCCTTCGCCTCAGGCATTCGCCTTACGCCAGAGGCGAAAACGGGCGGTGGCGCGCTGCCGGCAGAACTGCCGGCGTTGCGCCACATCGGTCTCTACGGCTATCGTGTTTCCTTTTTGCGCCGCTATGGTTCGCTCGCGCCTTCGCCCTTGGAGCATTTCGAGGCGCTGGAGCAACTGCGCGCGCTATGGCACGGTTACCGGATACGCGTTATTGAAGTTGATCAGGCGCCGGAAGCGGGCGTGGATACCGAGGAAGACCTGAACCGCGTGCGCCGCCGCTTTATGCAATCATGATAATCATAACCAGTGTGGGAGATCAGCCATGAAAGTCATTCTCTTAGGTGCGCCAGGCGCCGGCAAAGGGACACAGGCCGCTTTTATCACCGAGAAGTTTGGCATACCGCAGATATCCACCGGCGACATGCTGCGCGCGGCAGTGAAGGCGGGCACCCCGCTGGGGCTGGCGGCGAAAAAGGTCATGGATGCGGGACAACTGGTTTCCGACGACATCATTCTCGGCTTGATACGTGAGCGCCTACAGCAGCCAGATTGTGCCAAAGGCTTCTTGTTCGATGGTTTTCCGCGCACCATTCCGCAAGCCGAGGCGATGCGTGACCAGGGCGTCGATCTGGACTACGTGCTGGAAATCGACGTCGCCGACGATGAAATTATCAAACGCATGAGCGGACGCCGCGTGCACCCGGGGTCAGGGCGCACTTATCATGTGGTTTTCAACCCGCCCAAAGTGACCGGCAAGGACGATGTCACCGGCGAAGACCTCATACAGCGCGACGACGACCAGGAGGCAACGGTGACGAAACGTCTGGACGTCTATCACACCCAGACCAAGCCGCTGGTGGATTTCTATTCGCAATGGGCAGCCGGCGGCGACCCGCGCGCGCCCAGGTATCGCAAGATCGCCGGTGTCGGGGCGCTCGACGCGATACGCGAGCGGTTGTTCAAGGCCTTGCAGTCCTAAGTGGGCGCCCGAAACACCTCTGGGGCAATGCTATAATTTTGCGGATGATGAAGATGAGAAATGCCTTGTATGCACAGTCCGGCGGGGTGACTGCGGTCATCAACGCGTCGGCTTGCGGCGTGATCGAAACCGCGCGCAAGCACAAGGATAAGATCGGCAAGGTCTACGCCGGCCGCAATGGCATCATCGGTGCGCTGAGCGAAGACCTCATCGATACCAGCAAAGAATCGGCCAAGTCCATCGCCGCCTTGCGCCACACGCCGGCCGGCGCCTTCGGTTCTTGCCGTTACAAACTCAAGGGGCTGGAAGAAAACAAGCTGCAATACGAGCGACTGATCGAAGTCTTCCGCGCCCACAACATCGGCTATTTCTTTTATAACGGGGGCGGCGATTCCGCCGATACCTGCCTGAAAGTCTCGCAGCTTTCAGAGACGATGGGCTATCCCATCATCGCGGTGCACGTTCCCAAGACGGTCGACAACGATCTGCCCATCACCGACAACTGTCCCGGCTTCGGCTCGGTGGCGAAATATGTTGCCGTGTCCACGCGCGAGGCCACACTCGATGTCGAGAGTATGGCCAAGACCTCAACCAAGGTCTTCGTGCTGGAAGTCATGGGCCGTCATGCTGGCTGGATAGCCGCTGCTGGCGCGCTGGCCTCCAGCAAGGAACTGGAACTGCCCATCGTTATTCTGTTTCCGGAAATCGCCTTCAATCAGGCGAAATTCATCGCCAAGGTGAGCGCTGCCGTGAAGAAGTTCGGTTACTGCACCGTCGTGGTTTCCGAGGGCGTGAAAGGCCCGGATGGCAAGTTCCTCTCCGACCAGGGCTTGCGTGACGCTTTCGGGCATGCCCAATTGGGTGGCGTGGCGCCGGTGATCGCTGGCATCATCAAGAACGAACTGAATCTGAAGTATCACTGGGCGGTGGCGGACTACATGCAGCGTTCGGCGCGTCATATCGCCTCGAAGACTGATGTCGCGCAAGCCTATGCTACGGGCAAGGCGGCGGTGGAAGTGGCGCTGCAAGGCCGCAACTCCGTGATGCCGGCCATCAAGCGCGTGTCGAACAAGCCTTACAAGTGGAAAATCGAAATCGCCGAGTTGAAGCAGGTGGCGAACAAGGAAAAATTCATGCCGCGCAATTTCATTAGCGCGGACGGCTTTGGCGTCACCGAGAAGTGTCGGCAGTACTTGTCGCCGCTGATACAGGGCGAGGATTACCCGCCTTACCGGAACGGTTTGCCGCAATATGTGCGACTCAAAAATGTCGCCGTGAAAAAGAAGTTGGGGGAGTTCAAAGTCTGAGAGTAGCCGGATGCGCATCGGAGCGGACACCCGTTCCGATGCGCAATAAAAGCCGCGGCGCTCATCAACGAAGTCCACATCGGCTGGTAGTTGGGGATGGCGTAAGCCGTCAGAAATTTATCGTTACAGGAGTGAGTTCATGTCAGCTCAAGCAGGTCTGATGTTTGCGCTCGTTTGCGCCGTGCTTGCAATAGTGTACGGGGCAATATCGAGCAAATGGATACTCGCGCAACCTGCGGGCAATGACCGCATGCGCGAGATCGCCGGGGCGATTCAGGAAGGCGCTCAAGCCTATCTTAACCGTCAATACACCACCATCGGCGTCGTCGGTATTGTGCTGTTTCTCATCATCGGTTTCGTGCCGTTGCTGGGATGGAGTACCGCGATCGGATTCCTGATCGGCGCAGTTCTGTCTGGGGCAGCCGGTTATATTGGCATGAACGTCTCCGTGCGCGCCAACGTGCGCACCGCCGAGGCGGCGCGCCATGGCATCGGCCCGGCGCTGGATGTCGCCTTCAAGGGCGGTGCCATCACCGGTATGCTGGTAGTCGGCCTCGGCTTGCTTGGCGTTGCCGGTTATTACGCTTATCTCAGGAGCGTCGCAGCGCCTGGAGAGAGCATCGATCACATTATCCATCCGCTGGTCGGCCTGGGCTTCGGCTCCTCGCTGATCTCCATTTTCGCTCGTTTGGGCGGCGGCATCTTCACCAAGGGTGCGGACGTCGGCGCGGATCTGGTGGGCAAAGTCGAAGCGGGAATTCCTGAAGATGACCCGCGCAATCCGGCGGTGATCGCCGACAACGTCGGCGACAACGTCGGCGACTGCGCCGGCATGGCGGCCGATCTGTTCGAGACCTACGCCGTGACTATCGTAGCGACCATGCTGCTGGGCGCCCTGATGCTGAAGGCTAACGCCGAGGCGGCAGTAATTTACCCGTTGGTGTTGGGTGGTTTCTCCATCATTGCCTCGATCGTCGGCGTGTTTTTCGTCAAGGCGCGTGAGGGCGGCAAGATCATGAACGCACTCTATCGCGGTCTCTTCGTTGCCGGCGTGCTGGCGCTGATCGCTTTCTATCCGATCACCATGTGGTTCATGCCTGACGATGCGCTCAATGCCGTTATGGGCATCAATGGCGGTGCGCAGATGCGTCTCTATGGCGCAGCGGTGATCGGCTTGGTATTGACCGGCCTGATGGTTTTCATCACCGAGTACTACACGGGCACCGATTTCAAGCCGGTGCAGCACATCGCGGAAGCATCAACCACCGGCCACGGCACCAACATCATCGCCGGTCTAGGCGTTTCCATGCGCGCCACCGCCTGGCCGGTGCTGTCGATCTGCGTGGCGATCTGGGCGGCCTACTGGCTGGGTGGCCTATACGGCATCGCCATCGCGGCGGTCTCGATGTTGTCGATGGCGGGGATCATCGTCGCTCTCGACGCCTATGGCCCGATTACCGACAATGCTGGTGGCATCGCTGAAATGTCGGAGCTGCCGGCCTCGGTACGCGCAGTCACCGACCCGCTGGACGCCGTCGGCAACACCACCAAGGCCGTCACCAAGGGCTACGCCATCGGCTCTGCCGCGCTGGCGGCGCTGGTGCTATTTGCCGACTACACTCACGCCCTGGAGTCCGCCGGTCGGGTGCTGACCTTCGACTTGTCTAACCATCTGGTCATCATCGGCCTCTTCATTGGCGGCCTGATTCCCTACCTCTTCGGCGCTATGGCGATGGAAGCGGTGGGCCGGGCCGCCGGCTCGGTGGTGGTGGAAGTGCGCCGCCAGTTCAAGGAAATCCCCGGCATCATGGAAGGCACGGCCAAGCCCGATTATTCGCGGGCGGTCGACATGCTGACCAAAGCCGCCATCAAGGAAATGATGATCCCCTCGCTATTGCCGGTGCTGGTACCGGTGGTGGTCGGGGTTGCGCTTGGTCCACAGGCCCTGGGCGGTGTGCTGGTTGGCACCATCGTCACCGGTCTCTTCGTCGCCATTTCGATGACGACCGGCGGCGGCGCTTGGGATAACGCCAAGAAGTACATCGAAGATGGCCACTTCGGTGGCAAAGGCTCCGAAGCCCACAAAGCGGCGGTGACCGGCGACACAGTGGGCGATCCGTACAAAGATACGGCCGGCCCGGCGGTTAACCCGCTCATCAAGATCATCAACATCGTCGCGCTGCTGATTGTGCCGCTGGTGGCATAACCCCGGCATCGACTGCGGCACCATAACGGGCAACCTGCGGGTTGCCTGTTTTCTTTGGTGCGCACGGCAGGGCGCACCAAATTGGAGATGGAAGTCCTCCAACCGCCTGGCAAGGGGAAGACGGACGTTGCCCCCATCAGAACGGGGCCGCGTGAAAGGGTGTTATAGTTTTACGGTGTTGCGATAAAAAATTGTTACCGACACAAACTTAATATCAATATTCAGTTTCCGTGCGAGCGTGTTAGGCTTCGAAAGCTGTGCGCATGCTGTCTGTCGACACTGGCGTTAAAAAAACAACAAAAACGTCTTTTTTTTGGCTCAATTCTTTGGGGGGCGATTCATGAAGCGGATCAAGATGACGGGGGTATCTCTCGCAGTTCTGGGTGCTTTTGCTGCGGCCGACGTAACCACGAGCCTGGCGTTTGCCGCCGAGCCGGTGTTGCAGACTGATATTCGAGAAATGGTGGTTACCGCGCAAAGACGCGAGCAGCGCCTCCAAGACGTGCCCGTGTCTGTCACCGCAATCGGCGAAAAGGCGCTGGAAGAGCGCAACATCACTGACTTCCAGACCTATCTTCAATCAGTTCCAGGTGCAGCGTTTGCAGACCAAGGTGGGCAAGGTAACGAAGTGAAGTTGCGCGGCGTTGGCAATGGCACCTCGCGCTTGTCTCCAACGACAGCGATCTATTTGGGAGATGTGCCTGTCATCCATACGGGCCGTTCCGTCAATGGCAGCTACAACTTCCAACTGGTCGACATGAATCGCATCGAGGTGCTGCGCGGCCCGCAAGGTCAGCTCTATGGCTCGAATTCACTGGGTGGTGCGATCAAGAATGTGCCCAATCAGCCTACCTTCAATCGCGTGTCTGGCTCCGCTTCGATCACTGGATCGGACACCCACAATGCGGGTGGTAACTATGATGTTGAGGCTACGTTGAATCTGCCATTCTCGCCAGAGTTTGCCGTGCGCATTACTGGCTATGATTCCAAGCAGTCCGGCTGGTACAAGAACGTTTATGCTGGCGGGCCGAGGATTGGTTCGATTCCCCCCGCCTTCGCTCCGGTTCCCGTCGTATTGACGGGGGGCAAACTTCCGACTCCGCCTTTCCCCGGTTTCTTACCTCCGCTTAAAGGTCTTAACAATAATCCCGCGATTGCGAATTATTCAGCGCCGGCAAATACCAGCGAGTCCAACGATGTAAATATCGACGGTGGACGTATCATCTTTGCATGGAAGCCATCCAACGTTTTTGATGCGCAGTTGATGCTTGCTCAAGAGCATCAGAACCAGGATGGGCCCGGCTGGGCCATGGCGATTCCAAATAATCCCGGTCCCAACCCGGGCATGTCCTACGTGCCCGGTGGCACCGTTGTCAATCTAGGGATTCCCACCCTTACTCCTCGACAATTGGCTTTCCCATATTCGACGGACCCAAAGAAATTTGAGTATTCCAATGCGGCCAAGATAGGGTCGTCAGATAGAATTTCTTTGGCGAACTTGGTGCTCAATTACGATATGGGCTTTGCCAAGTTGACCTCGTCGACGTCTTCGTGGGAGCGCACGCAAAAGTTGTCTACCGATATCGGCTTCCATTCCTTTTTCGTTACGGGAATCTGGGATTCCTTTCCTATTGCGGTGGACCGTATAGACAATCCCAAGACCTTTGTGCAGGAATTTCGTCTGACCTCGCCGAGCACCGGTCCGCTGACCTGGCTGGCCGGGTTGTTCTATTCGAAAATCGATCAGCATTACACCACGCTGACACACGATGATTCGGGGTTGAATATTCGTTATTTGGGCAGTTGGCCTACCCTTCCCTCGACGACGGTCTTGACCAATCAGGACTTCAAGTACGTGGACAAGCAGACCGCTGTCTTTGGTGAAGTTGCCTATGACATTCTGCCCACCGTTAATGCGGCCTTCAGTTTCCGCCAGCTCTGGCAGGAACAAACTATGAACGGAAATCAAGTGGGTTTCCTGTTTGTGGGAACCGGTCCGGATGCATTTACCCACAATGATCACAAATTCTTGCCTAAGGTGAATGTGAGCTGGAAACCGTCAAAGGGTCAGATGCTTTATTTCACGGCTGCGGAAGGCTATCGTACTGGCAACGTTAATACTGCGGTGCCGCTCGTTGGTCAGACGGGTTGTGCTTCGAACCTGGCGGTTTTGGGGTTCGCCGGCTCCGATAGGGCGGGGCCGACCAAGCCAGATAACTTATGGAGTTATGAAATCGGCGCCAAGACGACCCTTGCCGAGGGTGTGACTTTGAATGCGTCTGTCTATCACATCGATTGGAAGGACGTGCAAAACGGCATCATCCTATCGGGTGTGGCGGGCGGCAATTCTGGTTGTAACTCCGTCCAAGAGATCAACGCCGGCGATGCAAAAATTGACGGCGCGGAGTTCGAACTGAGCGCGAGGTTGACCAAGAGCCTAACCCTCGATTCTTCATTGTCCTTCACCCGGCCGAAATATAAGGACGCCAATTCAGTTCTGCATATCAGTTCCGGTCAGACTATTGATGGAACGCCGAAGTCGCAAGCCTCTCTCGGTTTGCAATATAAGCTGGACTTGCTTGGACTTCCGGCTTGGGTGCGCGGGGAAGCGAACTACATTGGGCGCATGGAAAATACTAGTACCGACTTTGCCACGCAGACGCCGCCCTACACCAGCGGCAACTACGGCGAATTCAACCTACGTGCTGGCATGGACTTGAATGACAATTTTTCCGTCACGATGTTCGTTACCAACCTGGCTGATAAGTTCGGTGTGACCCGGCAAACGGACGTGGGTAGCGCAGGGGCTCCGACGCTCTGGACCAATCGCCCGCGCACTATTGGTGCGACATTGAGAGCGAATTTTTAACTTAACCAGTCACGCTTTATCGAAGGAGAAAACAGCAATGCCAAAGAAAGCTTATTGCGTCGATGCACGCCAACTGCCGAGACAATCGCGCTTCGGCGGCCTCATGGAAGAGACGGCGGTTCTCATGGACAACGCCATCCTGAAGTTCGCCTGGGCCAAGCCCTTCAGCGGCGAAATGACGGGCCGTACTGCGGAGCCGATGAAGCCGGACCAGCATCCCTGGGATCAGTCGATTCTGCTGATCACCGGCAAGGTTGAAGTGACGCTGGGCGACAACGGTTGCGAGGGCACTTATATTCTCGAGCCGGGCTGGATCGTCTATATCCCGAGCAACATGCCGCATATTGGTCGCGTGCTCGGCGATGAAGTCTGCTTTGGTGTGGATATCTTCGCGCCGGTGCGTCAGGATTACTTGGATATGGCCCAGCATCAACTGGATCACGAGAAAGCCTGATTGTTTTGGGCTGATCGGCAACGGTAGAACACGAGTGGGGGACGTGGGCACGGACACATAGAGGTCCCGGCCCACGGGACGGAGGAGACACCCAATTGTCGTATTTCGCCATCGTGGTCGCATTTTCCGCAACTGCCCAGAGTGGCAGCGAAGTCAGCGCGTGAACGAAGAATCCATCGCCAATAATCCATCGCAAAATTGAGGAGGCTGTCGGTCTTGCGCGGTATCCGGTATTTATGTGGGCGCCGCGCTTTGCCTGCTATCCATTAGTGAGGGGTACCGAGTATGTTTAGCTTGTCTTCGCGCTTGCCGCAATTGCTTATATTGGCTCTTGGCGTGTGCCTAGTTGCTTGTTCAAAACAAGGCGAAAATCGCGCCGCTGCCGATGCAGGTGTGAATAACCCTTTCATCGTCGATATCCGCCAGGTTGGTGAGACTTACGATCCAACAACCGTGTTGCCTTCGGAAATTTCGGCGGTCGTGTTCAACGTTTATGAATGGTTGTTCGATCGCAATTTCGATGGCAGCATCAAGCCAGGCATAGCAGAATCCTGGGTCATGTTGCCGGACGCGAAGGATCTGACCATCAAGCTGCGCAAGGACGTCACCTTCCACGATGGCACGCCGATGACCTCGGCCGATATTATCTACAGTTGGGACCGAATGGTGAAAGGGGGCTTCAGCACCCGCGTGTCTCGCTCTCTGGAAAAGCTCGAAGCGGTGGATGCCCATACGGTACACATCACTTTCGGCAAGTCTGATCTCGGCTTTATCCCTTACGGCGGCTTCGCCGTGTTGTCCAAGGCCTACTTCGAGAAAGTGGGTGAACAGGAATTCCGCGCCAAGCCTATCGGCACTGGGCCGTATAAGATTACCGCCCTTACACGTGGTCGCTACGTAGATCTGGAGCGTTACGACGGCTACTGGGGCAAGAAGCCTGAAGTCAAGAATGCGCGCTTCAACTTCGTCACCGAGGACAGCACGCGTGTCGCTCAGCTTCGCGCCGGTGAAGCTGATATGGCCATGCAAGTGCCTTTCCCCTTGGTCGGCGAAATCGAGTCATCGCCCAACTTGAAGACCAAGACGCTGTCGCCCGCCGGTATGACGGTTTTCCTGGCGCTGAAGACGGACAATCCCAAGTCGCCATGGGCCGACCCGCGTGTTCGTGAAGCGATCGCGCTGGCCATCGACCATGACGCTATCGTCAAGGACATCCTGCGCGGCTATCCCAAGCACTATCCCTTTTTGGCGCCCAACGATACTGGCTACGATCCCGATCTGAAGCCTTATCCGTATGATCCCGTCCGCGCTCAGCAACTGCTGAAAGAAGCCGGTGTGACCGATCTTCAGTTCGATCTGCCCTACATCTCTGGGGCGGTGACCGGCATGAAGGAAACAGCCGAGGCGGTCGCCCTCTACCTGAACAAGGTGGGGATCAAAGCGACGGCCAAGCCGACCGAAGGTCCGCAGTTCATCAAGTGGGTGCTACAGGCTAGCAAAAACCCCGATATGGACTACGTCGCCGTCTTCATCGGCGCCATTGCCGGCACCTCTGAGTCGTCTGGCGGCTTGTTGACTCACTTCAGTCGCGTGACACCGTTCGCCTGGTATTCCAATCCGGAAATTAACGGCATGACGCTACAGATGGCCGGCACGCCGGATACCAAGGTTCGTGCTGAGATGATTCGTGCGCTTGGCCAGGCCGCACACAAGGACATGCGCTACATCCCGCTGTGGACCATTCGCATATTTACGGCATGAAGCGCTGCGTCGAATTTACCCCCACGCTGGGCACCTACGACCTGATGCTGTTGCGCGATGTTTCCATCGCCGGCTGCGGCGCTGCCGCGAAATAGCTCCCTTTTAAACCACTTCAAACTAAGTCAGCATCAAATAGGAAGTCATATGGCACACGCTAAAGTTATGAGCAAAGAACGCAAGCAATGGGCGCGCGAGCATTTTCGCGGTTTTGAAAACGTCGTGATGCCTTCGTTCAACGCCGATCTGACTGAACTCGACGAAGAAGGCATCCGTCTCGACGTTCGTCAAAGCATACGCCACGGCTTCTTTTCCAGCCTATGTGCGCTGGAGACTGGCCTTACCCTGGAAGAAAAGAAACGCATGCTGTCCATCGCGGTCGACGAAGCCGGCGACAAGCTGGGCATTGCCTTCTCTCTCACAGCCGAATCCGCGCAGGAAAATATAGAAATTCTGCAACATGCCGAGTCGGTCGGGGCCACACATGCATTACTGAGTTATCCGCAAAGCTTTGCCCCGCGCAACCAGGATGATGTGTATCGCTTTGTTCGCGAGCACGCCGATGCCACCAATCTTGGCATCTACCTTTTCATTTCCGACAAATTTGCTTTCCAGCACCTGCATTCCAGTAATGTGCCGATGGAGGCCTACGAGAAGCTCGCCGACCTCGACAACATCGTCGCCATGAAGCTCGGTGGCATGGACGCCGGCATGATACTGGAGTGCTTTCAGCGCTTCAGTGACCGTTTGTTGGTCACTACGGTGAACCTCGCCATGATCCCGATGTTGCGCCGGTCTTTCGACGTGCGCTGGAGCGGCGCCTGGACTGTCGAGGCGCTACAATCGCCCGAGAAGCCCTATGCCGTTCAATTTTTCAACCTGCTGCTCGAAGGCAAGACCGAAGAAGCGATGAAGGTCTATTGGCAGATGGCGCCGGCCCTGGGCGCCATGATGCGCGTCATGGCCCCGCTGGTGCCCACTGGCATGTACCACTGGCCGCTGCTCAAATTCCAGCAATTTCTGAGCGGAGGCAATGGCGGCATGACGCGCCAGCCTGTCATGCGCGTCTATGAACGCGATCTGCAAGTTATCCGTGGTGGACTGCGCGCGATTGGCGTCGACTGCGCGGATTCAAACGACCTGTTCTTCCTGGGCCGCGCCGAGGCGGCGCGTCAGGGCAAGAAATAATCGTTACGCGAGTCGGCCCTCGCGGCGCGGCTCGGACCATTGCACAGAGAGCAACCAGAGTAGCAATCAGAATTGGAAGGAAGCAACATGACAGTGACTAGAAACGAACGTAAAGAGTGGGCGAAAGACGCGCTGCGAGGCATTGAGAATGCACTGATCCCGTCGTTTACGGCGGATTTGAAAGATCTGGACGAGGAGGGCATACGCTACGACGTGCGCCAAGCCATCAAGCACGGCTTCTTTTCCACCATGTGCGCCGTCGAAACCGGCTTGTCGACGGAAGAGGCCAAGCGTTTCATCGGTATTGCCTGCGACGAGGCCAAGGGCAAGATCAATGTCTCATTCACCTTGCTCAACAACTCTTTCGACGAAAGCCTCGAATTGCTGGCGCATGCGGAAAAGTGCGGCGCAAGCCATGCGCTGCTCGGCTATCCGCAAACCTATTACCCTAAGTCGCCCGACGATGTGCTGCAACGTACCTTGCAGCTTGCCGAGTCGACCAACCTTGGGCTGGTCATGTATGCCAGCGACAAGTTTGACTTTATTCGTTTCCACCCCAGCCAAGTGCCGTTTGATATCTATGAAAAAATCGCCGACATCCCGAACGTGGTGTCGATCAAGGTCGGTTTCGCCGACGCAGCAATGACTTTCGAATGCTTCGAGCGCTTCGGTAACCGCGTACAGGTCAACGTGGGCACGCCTTGGCTGATGGGCCTATTCCCCATGCTGCACAAAAATTATGGTGCGCAATGGTGGGGCGGCGGCTCGTGGGAAATGTGGCAGTCGCCGGAGAAGCCTTATCTCGTCGAGTACTACAACCACGTTATCAAAGGCGAGCTGGACAAGGCGCGCGATATTTATTGGCTCATCGCCAAGGGCAACGCGGTTATGGCGAGCAGCATTTCGCGTGGCGGTGACATTGGCATGTACCACTGGCCGTTGGGCAAGTACATCAGCTGGTCTGTTGGCGGCAACGGCGGCACTATGCGCCAGCCCGCCTTGCGCCTGCATCCCGGCATGATGCAAGCGCGGAAGATGCAGTTGCGCGCGATGGGCATCGAACCACGCGAACCCGATGCCGAGTTCTGGGTCGGGCGTGTGCGCTACGAGCGCGAGCAGCAAGGCTAAACCACACAAGCACGCCGATAGATCGCTTCTCAAACTGACACGACGTGCACGGGCGCAACGCGCATGTGAAAGTCGATTTTCCGAATGGAGAGATGCTCATGAACATGCTACGCAGTTTGAAAGTGTTTTGTCTGGTTGCACTGTTGCTGTCCATTGGAACAGCAACAGCCTCGGCGATTACCGCGCCACCCTTGGCGGAACTGGTTGGCGTCAAGACCGAGGATGGCGTGCCGCTGTTTGGTCTGCATTACCGGCCGGCCGTCAAATCCACGGCGGTGGTCATTCACCTCCCGGGTGGCCCGGGCGCGTTCGCCAGTTCCCAAGACATGGCGCCCTTGGCGCTAGCCCTCAACCGCAACGGCTATCACTTCCTCAGCTTCAATCTTAGAACGGCCGGCGCCAACGGCATGATCTATGCGAAGTCCGACGAGTATCTAAAGGACATCGCGGCGATTGTTGCTTACGCCAAAGAAAAAGGGCTGACCAACATCATTCTTCTCGGCCATTCCCTGAGTTCGGCGCGGGCGTTTTACTACATGGCGCAGACGCACGAGCCGATGGTCAAGGGGATCATCGTGAGCGCCGGCATTACGTCGCCCTATCAGGAAGCGCAAATGCGCTGGAATGAGGCAGAAAGGGCTCAGTACGAAGATTTTCTCGCCAAGCGTCGTGAAGACGTCAAGGCCGGGCGCGGCAAGGAGTTGAGCAGTTATCAGTGGGGAGGGCCGAGGCGCGTCTTCGAATTTTCCGCGGCGACCTGGGTGGATGTCTTTGGTAACCCGCAGGAAAGTAACGCTGGTACCGTAAAGTTCGGCAAGGACATTACGCTACCGGTATTGATCGTGCATGGCACGAAAGACGAAACAGCGGTGCCCAAAAATGCTGAAGAGATACTGGCGAGCCTGACCAACAGTCCGAAAAAGGAACTGGTTTGGATCGAAGGTGGGAATCATCTCTTTATAGGCACGGCCGACAAATATGCGGAGGTTGTCTCCGCTTGGGTAACGAAGAATTTTGGCAAGACGCTAAAGAAGACCGCACGTAAATGAGCCTGTGAGTACCCGTGTCGCCGTGTCGCTGTAAGCTGGCGACGCGGCGAGCGGAGTGGTTGGGAAGCGTATCGCTTCAGTGCATCACTTCTCGCCGGCGTAGCTCCAACAGGGCGCGCCAAAATACACCGTTCGCATCGAAAGACAGCCATGCTGTTTGGAATGGTTGAAGACGTTCGGTCGTCCAGCGTTTATGAATTGTGAATATGATGTCGTATGATGTGAGCCGGAGGTTTCGGCGGATGAAGTACTCAAGCTCGACGATAGACGCGCTAGACGCGCTAGACGCGACAGATCCGCATGGAGCCCGACAAGGGGCAGGGAAGGCGCGCTAACCATGGCACGCTATGTCATGCGCCGCCTGGTCTTCGGGCTGCTCGCCTTGTTCGCGGTTAGCCTCATCACCTTCATGGCGACACGCTTGTCGGGCGATGTGACGTATCTGCTTGTAGGTCTGGATGCGAGCCAGGAAGAAATCGCCGCAGTGAGAGTGCAGTACGGGCTCGACAAGTCGCTGCCCATGCAGTATCTGGCTTATCTTGAACATGCCGTACGGGGCGATTTCGGCGATTCAATCAAGTACGGCGTGCCTGCGCTTGATCTGGTGATGAGCCGTCTGCCCTCGACCATCATGCTTTCTTTTACCGGCTTCTCGTTGGCATTGCTGATCGGTGTACCCCTGGGGATACTGGCGGCCAGACGCCGGGGCTCGGCGACCGATCTTGGTGCCTCGGTTTTCGCCCTGGTCGGGCAAGCCATGCCCGGCTTCTGGGTGGCCATCATGCTCCAGCTCTTGTTTGCGGTGAAGCTGGGCTGGCTACCGACGGGTGGTTCCGGCTCGGCGGCGCACCTGATCTTGCCGGCCATTGCCATGAGCTGGTTTTCCATCGCGGCCTTCATGCGACTGACTCGCAGCTCCATGCTCGAAGTCCTCGAAAGCGACTACGTCAAACTGGCGCGCGTGAAAGGAAATCCGGAGCAGGTGGTGATCGTCAAACATGCTTTTCGCAATGCGCTGATCCCGCTGGTTACCTTCGCGGGGCTCAATCTTGGTGCCTTGCTGGGCGGTGCGGTCGTCATCGAATCCATTTTCGCCTGGCCCGGCGTTGGCCAGCTCATGATCTCCGCCATCGGTGCACGGGATTATCCCACCGTACAGGCCGGCGTGCTGGTTACCGCAACCATGTTCATCACCATTAACCTGGGCGTCGACCTGTTGTATGGCGTGCTCGACCCGAGGATCCGCAATGAGTGAGCTGTCCTCCTTGAATACGCCGCTAGGCCGTGGCGAAATTACCCGGATCGTCCCGGCGCCCGAAGAAATGGAGGCGGTCACCGTCACGGTCAGGAAGAAACGACGCAGCGTTCGCCGCGTACCTGTCTTGGCGCTGCTGCTGCTCGCCCCGATTCTTATTTTTGGATTCTTCGGCATTTTTCTGATGCCGCACGATCCGACCTTGATCAGCCCCGTCCACGCGCTACAGCCACCAGTGTTCGCCGGTGGCACCTGGGCATATCCGCTGGGTACCGACCATACCGGTCGCGACTTGCTGAGCCGCCTCATCGACGGTGCGCGCAACTCCTTGGCGGTGGCTTTTTTTGGCGTTGCCCTGGCAGGCGCTTTCGGTACGGCGATCGGCTTGACTGCCGGCTATTTTCGCGGCGCCGTGGACGAGTTGTTGATGCGCTTGGTCGACATGCAGTTGGCGATTCCCACCATACTGCTCGCCGTGTTGCTGGCCGCCGTTATCGGCGGTGGGCTGACCACGGTAATCGCCAGCTTGATGGTCACCTTCTGGGCCACCTACGCCCGCGTCGTGCGCGGCGAGACCTTGATCCTTATGCAGCGCGATTACGTCGCCTTGGCGCGCGTCGCCGGCGCCAGCCGCTGGCGCATTGTGCGGCTCCACGTGCTGCCCAACTTGCTGAGCGTGGTGGTGGTTTTGGCAACGCTACAACTCGGCGCTGCGGTGGGCCTCGAAGCGGCGCTGACCTTCCTGGGCCTGGGCATCCAGCCGCCCGCATCCGCCTGGGGCCTGATGATTTCCGATGGCAAGCTCTACATGTCGCAAGGCTGGTGGATACCGACCGTACCCGGTATTGCCATTGTCATGACTGTTCTCGGGAGTAATCTGCTTGGCGACTGGCTGCGGGACCGGCTTGACCCGAGGTTGAGCCAGCTATGAGCAATGACATCTTGCTCGACATCATAGACCTGCGGACCTACGTGCATATGCGCGCCGGTACGGTGCGCGCGGTGGACGGCGCTAGCTTCAGTATTCGGCGCGGCGAGGCGCTGGGGCTGGTGGGCGAATCCGGCAGCGGCAAGAGCATGACTTGCCAAGCCATCATGCGTGTCGAACTGCGTCCTGCCGCAGTTATCGAAGGCGGGCAGATTCTGCTGGACGGCGAAAATCTGCTCGACAAGTCGCCCGAAGAAATGCAGCAGGTGCGCGGGCGCAGAATCGGCATGATCCTGCAAGACCCGCTTAATTCGCTGAATCCGGTGCTGACCATCGGCAATCAGTTGATCGAAGCATTACGTCTGTCCCAGCCGGGCGCCGGCAAGGCGGATTTGCGCCGACAGGCGCAAGCAGCACTGGAGCGAGTCGGCATCACCAATGCAGCCAGCCGGCTCGATTCCTATCCTTTCGAATTCAGCGGGGGCATGTGCCAGCGCGTCACGGCAGCCATGGCGGTGGCGCGTCATCCAGCCCTGCTCATTGCCGACGAGCCGACCACGGCGCTCGATGTGACCACGCAGGCGCGATTCCTCGGCCTGCTCGACCAACTGCGGCGCGAGGAAGGCATGAGCCTGCTGCTGGTGACCCACGATCTGGGCATTGTGGCCGAGACCTGCGATCGTGTTGCCGTGATGTATGCCGGCCGCGTTGTTGAGACAGGTATCACCGCGCAAATACTGCGCGAGCCGCGCCACCCCTACACGCGTGCGCTGATGTTCGCCGTGCCGCATCTGGATGGCCCGCGCACGCGACGCTTGTACCAGATCCCGGGCGAGCCGCCCAGCGTGCGTGCGCCCACCGTGGGTTGTCGTTTCGCGCCGCGTTGTGATCAGGCGGCGGACATTTGTCGCGCCAAATATCCACCGACCGTTTACTACGTCAACGGCGATACAGTGGCCTGCTGGCTGCATGTGCCCGATGCCGCTGCGCATGCAGACGCCACCAATACGGTCACGCTCCAGCGACTGAATAGCGTAGCTACTGGTGTAGAAGGATGTGGCAAATGAACCCGCCGTTGCTCGAAGTTCGCGGCATAGGAAAAACCTTTGTGCTGCGCCATCAACGGCGCGGCGGCCACAACATTGTGCGCGCCGTCGACGACATTTCCTTTGTGGTGAGGCAGGGCGAGTCGGTGGGCATCGCCGGAGAGAGCGGCAGCGGCAAGAGCACCTTGGCGCGTATCATTCTGCGCCTGGATCGTCCGACCGATGGCGAAATTCGTTTTGCTGGAGAGGACATCGCTTCCGCCGAAGGCCGTGAGCTGATGGCCTATCGTCGTCGGGTGCAAGCCGTTTTTCAAAACAGTTCTGGCGCTTTGAGTCCGCGCATGCGCATACGCGACATCATTGCCGAGCCGCTGGTGGTACAACAGCCAGACACCACGCTAGAGGAAATTGATCGCCGCGTCGACG
This sequence comes from Rhodocyclaceae bacterium, assembly GCA_043761745.1. Classification (GTDB taxonomy): domain Bacteria; phylum Pseudomonadota; class Gammaproteobacteria; order Burkholderiales; family Rhodocyclaceae; genus Desulfobacillus. The sequence continues at coordinate 35,825 of JAYUNL010000175.1, read as the reverse complement.
ATTTGCTCGGCCGCGTTGGCCTCTCGCCGCAATTGCGCTTGAGCTTCCCGCATGAATTGAGCGGCGGCCAGAAGCAGCGCGTGGCGATTGCGCGCTCGCTGGTTGTCAATCCGAGCATGCTGATTCTTGATGAGCCGGTTTCTGCACTCGATGTGTCGGTGCGCAGTCAGGTCCTCAACCTGTTGCTCGATCTACAGGAAGAGCGCGGCCTGACTTATCTGATGATTGCCCACGACCTGGCGATCCTGCGGCATGTGACGAGCTATCTGATCATCATGTACCTGGGCCGCGTTGTTGAGCAGGGGCCGACGGAAGAAGTCCTCAGCGCGCCCCAGCATCCTTACACCCGCGCGCTGGTGGCGGCGTCGCCACGGTTCGAGCGCATCGAAATGCGAGCGATTTCGGTCAAGGATGCTGAGACCACCTCAACAACGAACAAGGGCTGCGCGTTCGCACCACGCTGTCCACTGGCGGAGATGCGCTGTCTCGAAGAGGTGCCGCACTTGATGGTGGTAGCTGAGCACGCGACGGTACAGCATCAGGCCGCTTGCCACGCACTGAAAGCAGTGGCCTATTTGCCTTTGTCATAAACTATAAATACTAACTACGCGGGAGCCCCCTCCTGCTGCAAAAACAATCCCCCATGAGCGACGAGCACCCCCACAACACCGGTATTATCTTTGCAGCGCTGACGCTGGTCTTGCTGCTCGCCACGCTAGACCAAACCATCGTTGCTACTGCGCTGCCCACTATCGTCGATAACCTGGGCGGCCTGGATCATCTGTCGTGGGTCGCGGCGGCCTACCTGCTTGCGAGCATGGTAGTGGGTCCGATTTACGGCAAGCTGGGCGATCTGTATGGTCGCAAGATCACTTTGCAGGCCGCGATTTGCCTTTTCCTACTCGGCTCAGCCCTCTGCGGCATCAGTCATAGCATGCTCGAATTGGTTTTGTTTCGCGCCTTGCAGGGTGCCGGCGGGGGCGGCCTGGTCGTGACCGTCATGGCGGTGATCGGCGACCTCGTGCCGGCACGCGATCGCGGCAAATACCAGGGCTTCTTCGGCGTGGTCATCGGAGTATCGACCGTTGCCGGCCCTTTGCTTGGCGGTTATTTTGTTGAGCATCTTTCCTGGCGCTGGATTTTTTATATCAATCTTCCGCTGGGCCTCGTCGCCTTATCGGTGATTGCGATTGCGTTCAAAACACCGGTGACACGGCGCGAACTGTCGGTCGATTATCTGGGCGCGCTGCTGCTTACCGCAATGCTTACCTGCGTCATGCTGCTCGCCGATCCGGGCGGCGCCACGCTTGCCGCCACGTCTTCGCAGACTTTTGGCCTGATAGTGCTGACCCTGGGCCTGTTGATCGCCTTCATCGTCGTCGAGAGGCGTGCGCCCGAACCCATCGTACCTCTTAAGCTCTTTCGCAATCCCATTTTCGCCGTGTGCTGCTCGATGAGTCTGGTGGTAGGTGTCGCAATGTTCGGCGCGGTGACCTTCCTGCCGCTTTACATGCAGGTCGTCAAAGGCATGTCGCCTTCGCTTTCAGGCCTGCAACTGATTCCAATGACGGGCGGCATGATAGTCGCCTCGGCGGTAAGCGGTGTCATGATCAGCCGCTTTGGTTTTTACAAGATATTCCCGATCATTGGCTTGTTCCTGGTGTCGGGCGCCTATTGGATGCTGTTCAACAATCTGGCGGATGCCGGCAAGCTCGCGGTGAGTATTTACCTGCTCACACTGGGTTTCGGTCTCGGGCTGACCATGCAGGTGCTGGTGCTGGCGGCGCAAAACGCCGTACCTCAGGAAGAGCTGGGTGTGGCTACGTCAGGCATCGTACTTTTCCGCTCGCTAGGCGGTTCCTTGGGCGTTTCCGCCTTCGGCACCATTTTCACCAACGGCCTTCAGAGCGCGCTCGAACAACTGGCACCGCATGGCCTCAGCTATGCGGTCGCCACCAATATCGGTCAACTCAGATCGCTTCCGGAATCGCAACTAAGTTTGTACATCGCAGCCTATGTCAGCGCGTTAAAGCCGCTGTTCCTGGTGGCGGGGATATTTTCGGCGGCGGGATTTGTGCTGGCCTTGTTACTGCGCGAAAAGCCGCTGCCAACCACGTTGGTATCACGCGCCGAGAGTTAATCTGACCGAGTGCCGTTGTTACGCGATGCGCCGAGCGTGCTTCAGGAGGCCGCGCGCGCCAGGGCTGGCGACGTTTGGCAGGCGGTTTTCAGCGCGGCGATGAACATATTGCAGGCGGTGAGGTGCTCATCGCGCTTGCGATAGCTGACGGTGATATCGATGGTGATAGCCATTTCCGCGACCGGTAGCGCCACAATTTCCCCGAAGTGAGTCTCGCTTTCCAGTGATCGCGCCGGCAGCGCGCTCAGGTACTTGTGATCGAGCAAAGTCGCCTTGATGAAGCTTGGCGAGTTGGTGACCGCGTTTGGAATGGGCGGCTGCAAGCCATGCGAGACGAAGGTCTTTTCGAATAGCTGCAACCAGAATTGCGTGGGTGGTGGCAGCACCCAAGCGTAATCCAGCAGGGATTTCAGAGACACGTTTTTTTTACCCGCCAGCGGATGCTTGGCGCCGGCGAACACGCGCACGTCGTCACGCTGCACCACTTCGGTGGCGAGATCGGGATAGACACCGGGTACCCAGCCGCCGATCACGAAATCCAGATCGCCTTGGCGCAACGCCAGCAGGTGGTGATCCATGATGCCTTCGACGATGTTGAAAGTGATGCTTGGGCGCTCATTCTGCAATTTGAGGAAGGTACGCGGCATCAGATACGCCGCGACACTCGGCGTGATGCCGACCTTCACTTCGCCCTTCATTGCGCCGCTCAGTCTGGCGATTTCGCGAGTGGCGTTGCGCATTTCCGCTTCGACCGCTTTTGCATACAAGGACAGCGTCTCGGCATACAGCGTAGGCACAACACCCGACGCGGTACGCTCGAACAGTACGACATTCAGCTCCTCTTCAAGCAACTGTATGCTCTTGCTGAGGGCCGGCTTGGTCACATGCAGTTCTTCGGCCGCGCGACCGAAACCGCGATGCTCATAGACCGCCAGAAAATGTTGTAGACGACGTGAGTTCATTTAGCGACTAGCAACCTGAAAACAGGTGATTCAACAGCGCGTATTGTAACAACGACGGGCCTTGCGCGCTTATTCCGCACCGCGCTGGCGGAAATCGCTCAGGCGGAAGCCGAGCACCCATAGCGTGGCGAAATAGGCCGCCGCACCACCAATCACGATCGCCGCCAGATGCAGGAGCCGAGCGACGGCCGGCCGCCCTATCCACTGCGTCGTCTCTCCCATGGCGAACCAAAGCGTCACGCCGAGCACGGCAAGTGCCAGGAGCAGCTTGAGCGCAAACGCTGCCCAGCCGGGCTGTGGCGCGTAAATGCCGCGCAGCCGCAGGCCGCGAAATAAGAGGCTGGCGTTCAGACAGGAAGCCAGACCGATGGAGAGCGCCAGCCCGGCGTGTTTGAGTTGCAAGCCAAATATGAAGGCAAGGTTCATCAACTGCGTGGCCGCCAGGGTGACGAGCGCGATTTTGACCGGCGTGCGTATGTTTTGTTTGGCGTAAAAGCCGGGCGCCAGCACTTTCACTACGATCATGCCGATCAAACCAAGACTGTAAGCGGTCAGCGCGTCGCGCGTTTTGAACACATCGTCCGCACCGAAAGCACCGTAGTTGAACAGGGTCGCAACCAGCGGAACGGAGAGCACGGCAAGTGCCAGCGCCGCCGGCAAGGTCAGCACAAAGGTGAGCCGCAAGCCCCAGTCCAGCAAGGCCGAGAACTCGCGGGGGTTGTCGTTGGCATGATGCTTGGAGAGGCTAGGCAAGAGTATGGTCCCGAGCGCCACGCCGAGCATACCGGCCGGGAACTCCATCAAGCGGTCGGCGTAATAGAGCCAAGAGACGCTGCCGTTCGGTAGGAAGGAGGCGAAAATGGTGTTGATCAAGAGCGATATCTGCGAGACGGACACGCCCAGCAGTGCGGGCAGCATCAGCTTGAGGATGCGATTGACGTTCGGATCCTGTAGTGAGAAAGAGAAACGCGGCAGCATACCGATCTTCGCCAGCGCGGGTAGTTGCAAGACGAGCTGCAAGATGCCGCCCAGGGGGACGGCCCAGGCCAGCGCCATGACCGGCCGATCGAAATGGGGCGCGGCGAACAGCGCCATGAAAATGAAGGACACATTCAGCAGCACCGGCGTGAAGGCCGGAATGGCGAAACGGCTCCAGGTGTTCAGGACGCCACCGGCCAACGACACCAGCGAGATGAAAAGGAGGTAGGGAAAAGTGATGCGGGTGAGTTGAACCGTCAGATCGAATTTGTCCGCATCCGCCGCGAAGCCCGGCGCCGAGAGGTAAATCAGTATGGGTGTGAGCACGATACCCAGCAAGGTCACCGCCAGTACCACCAGGAAGAGCAGGGTGGCGACGTGATCCACGAGACGGCGCGTTTCCTCAGCGCCGTGTCGATTGCGGCACTCCGCGAGTATGGGTACGAAAGCCTGCGAAAAAGCGCCCTCGGCGAACATGCGGCGTAAGAGGTTGGGCAGGCGGAAAGCCACAAAGAAGGCATCGCTAGCCGCCCCCGCGCCGAAGGCCCTGGCGATGACGAAGTCCCGCACAAAACCCAATATGCGTGACAACAAAGTCATGCTGCTGATGGTCGCGAGGGTTCGCAGGAGATTCATGATGGGCAGGTGTGACGGGCGCGAGGCGGCGGGGGACGGAGAGCCGCGCCATGTTAGCGACTTTACCCGCTCCGTGCCAACCAAAACGCCACCTAAACGTCAGGCCAGGCCAAGCACTGGTTGCGCGGCGCGCCAAAATGTCCTATGATGCGCCCCTTTTCCAAGCCTTAACAAAGACTCATGGCCAATACCATACAAGCTCGCAAACGTGCCCGTCAGGCGCTCAAGCTCCGTGCCAGCAACGTCAGTAAGCGTTCCGAGTTGCGCACCGCGATCAAGCGCGTACGGAAGGCGGTCGAAGCCGGTAACAAGGTGGAAGCGCAAAAGATTTTCAGCGAGTCGATGAGCGTCATCGACAGCATTGCCGACAAGAAGATCATTCATAAGAACAAGGCGGCGCGTCACAAGAGCCGTCTGTCCGCCGCCGTCAAGGCGCTTTGATTCGCAAGTAGTACTTTCGTAGTCTTCTCTGAAATGGCGGCCGGTTCCGGTCGCCATTGTCTTTTTGTATCCGCTACTCGTCGAGCTTGGCATCCGGGCGCCGGGTATAGATGACCTCCAGCACATTATCCTCCGCGAAGTTAACGAGGAATTGATACGCCATGGGCTCGCGCTCGTAGAGTCCGCCCGCGACATAGACGCACTTCTCGCCGGCATGTGAGCCCGGTCGCACGTAGGGGGAGTAGGTCATGCGGTTGTCGGCCCCAAACGCTGACATGATGCCGCACAGGCGTTCGGCCCAGTCGCTGGGGCGAAAGCGCTGGCCGTCTCGTGTGCGGCCGACAATGATGAAGTTCTCTGGGTTTTTCTCTGACATGGCGCCGAACGGCCGGCGCTGTGCTGGCGTTGGAGCCCGCAGTGGCATCCGCCGGAACTAAGATAGGATTTTACCAGAAGCGCCGCGACGCCCGTGGCTAAAGGTCACTCCGGCCGCGCCGTTAAATACAATAAGTCAGGATAACTGAATAAGCGTTCCAAAAATATTCAGCGAAATTAGCGGGCTAGCTTGCATTTGTAAGAGCTCGTACATATACTGATGCAATCCCATTGACTGGTATGGGTTTTATGCAATCACCACTGCTGACAAAATTTGGTTTTCGCATCCGCACCCGCGTAGGCTTGGTTGTGGAAAACTTATTGATACCGGGCCGCGATGCGGCTGAAGCGGAGCGCAAGCTGCTGCAGATTTATCGCGGCTGCGAAATCCTCGAACGGACCTGCCATCGGCCGACTTCCAAGGCGGCGCCGGTGACAACCTACGAGGATGTCATGACGCTTATCACGCGTTGATCTTACGCGCTGTCCCGACGCGCTGACAGCCGTTGTCAGATCCTGTCAAAGAAACCCCTGAGCCAGTAGTTCTTCGACCAACGCAGCATAGTCCTTCGCGCCGCGCGATGCCGCGTTGTGGCTGAAGATATCGCGGTTGCAGGAGGGCGCCTCAGCCACTGCGACGTTTTCCGAGATCACCGTTGTACAAACTTCCGCACCGAACTGGGCGATTAGCCGATTCTGGATTTCAAAACTCATGTTGCGGCGGCGATCAAAGCGCGTCAATAGATAGCGGCGCTCAATACGGCGCTTGAGTACAGGCTCAAGCGCGTGCAGGGTGCGCTCCACCTGCAAGGCGCCGCGCAGCGCCAGAAAATCCGAGGAAATGGGTATCAATAGCCGATTGGCCGCGAACAGTGCGTTGAGGGAGAGCACGCCCAGGAACGGGCAGCAATCAATCACCACGGCGCGTTCGTCGCCGCCTGTGCTCAGGTCATTCAGACCGGCATTCAAACGGTTGAGGATGGTCGGGCCTTTGCCGAATATCGAATCGACCTTGATCAGCTCGGCGTGAGCCGGAATCAGCTGGCCGATAGATATCCAATCAATTTCCAACTCTCGCAGGGGGCGGTCGCCTTTGTAAAATGCGAAAACGCTTTCGGTCACATCGCCCAGCGCGTTGCCGTGGATGGCGGAAAGGTGCGCCTGCGGATCCAGATCGACGAGCAGAACCGTGCGTTCGCGACGTGCCAGCGCGGCGGCGAGATTCAAGGCGGTGGTCGTCTTGCCGACGCCCCCCTTCTGATTGAAAACGGCAATGCGGGCCATGTGGGAGAGTATATATACAAGCCTGACTTTTTCACTTAAGATGTGTTTACAAGAAAGAAGGCGGCGCGAGCCGCCTTTGTATTTGTAACTTGGTAAATCGCAACGCTAGTTAGTATTTCCGCCTGCCATGCCTCATCTGATGAACACCTATACGCGGTTGCCCTTGGCGTTTACGCACGGGCAAGGCGCCTCGCTTTACGACGAGGCGGGCCGCCGCTATCTGGATGCCCTGGCCGGCATCGCGGTCTCCACCCTGGGCCATGCCCATCCGCGGCTGGTCAAGGCGCTCTCCGAACAAGCTGGGCGTCTGCTGCACACCTCGAACATTTATCGCATTCGCGAGCAGGAAGCCTTGTCTGATCGCTTGGCCGATATTTCCGGCATGGATGAAGTGTTTTTCTGCAATTCCGGCTGCGAAGCTAACGAAGCGGCGATCAAGCTGGCGCGCCTGTATGGCCATCAGAAAGGCGTCGAGTTGCCGGCTATCGTGGTCATGGAACAAGCCTTCCACGGACGCACGCTGGCCACCCTGTCGGCCACCGGCAATCGCAAAGTTCAGGCTGGTTTCGAACCTCTGGTGGGCGGCTTTGTGCGCGTGCCCTTCGACGATCTGGCGGCGGTACAGCACATCGCGGAGAACAACCAGAATGTGGTGGCACTCTTGATCGAGCCCATCCAGGGCGAAGGCGGCATCAACATTGCGCAGGCCGAATATATGCAAGGTCTGCGGCGCATTTGCGACGAACGCGGCTGGCTCTTCATGCTGGACGAAGTGCAATGCGGCATCGGCCGCACGGGCTATTGGTTCGCCTGCCAGCACGTGGGCGTGAAGCCGGACGTGATGACGCTGGCGAAAGGCCTGGGTTCCGGGGTGCCCATCGGTGCCTGTCTCGTGGCGGGCAAGGCCGCCGGCGTTTTCAAGCCCGGTAATCATGGTTCCACCTTCGGCGGCAATCCGCTCGCCTGCACTGCGGCGCTGACCACGCTAGACGTCATCGAACAGGACGGCCTCAAGGCCCGCGCCGCAGCGCTGGGGAACAGCCTGCGCGCTGAATTCGCTGCCTCTTTGCAGGGTCTAAACGGCGTCGTCGCCATACGCGGCGATGGGCTGATGATCGGCATCGAGCTGGATCGTCCTTGCGGCGAGTTGGTCAAGCGGGCGCTCGATCGTGGCCTGTTGATCAACGTCACGGCGGACACGGTGATACGCTTGCTGCCACCCTTGATTTTCACTGACGCTGACGCCAGCGAACTGGTGTCCATACTGTCACCATTGATCCGCGAGTTCCTGTCTTAGGACGGTTCGCCATGGCTGCACCCAAGCATTTCTTGAAGTTGAAGGATTTTTCCCGCGATGAGCTGGACTATGTCTTCGCCCGCACGCGCTGGATCAAGGACAAGTTCAAGGGCTACGAGGCCTATCACCCGCTGTTCGACCGCACGCTGGTGATGATCTTCGAGAAACAGAGCACCCGCACGCGGCTTTCCTTCGAGGCGGGCATGCACCAGTTGGGCGGCGCGGCGATATTTCTCAGCACGCGTGATTCGCAACTCGGGCGCGGCGAGCCGGTGGAAGATGCGGCCAAGGTCATTTCGCGGATGTGCGACGTGGTCATGATCCGCACCTTCGAGCAAGGCATTATCGAGCGCTTCGCCGCGCATTCGCGCGTGCCGGTCATCAATGGCCTGACCAATGAATACCATCCTTGCCAGATTCTCGCCGACATTTATACTTTCATAGAGCATCGCGGCCCTATACAGGGCAAGACGGTGGCCTGGATCGGCGATTCCAACAACGTCTGCAACACCTGGTTGCAAGCTGCTGAAGTGTTCGATTTCAATGTGCATGTGTCGACGCCCCCCGGCTATGAGGTCGAGCCCGAGCGTGCGGGACTTTACGGTACGGATCACTATGAAGAGTTCGCCGACCCCATGGAAGCGGCGCGTGGCGCCGATCTGGTGACCACCGACGTGTGGACCTCCATGGGCTTTGAAGCCGAGAACGAAGAGCGCAAGCGCGACTTCGAGGACTGGCAAGTCGACGTCGACATGATGCGTGTGGCCGGCCCGCAAGCCTTGTTCATGCACTGCCTGCCGGCCCATCGCGGTGAGGAAGTGGCGGCCGAGGTGATCGACGGGCCGCAAAGCGTAGTGTGGGACGAGGCAGAGAATAGATTGCATACCCAAAAGGCGCTGATGGAGTATCTGCTCCTAGGCCGCGTGAATTCTTGATCTGAGCAGCAAGCAAAAATGAGCCAAATTAAAAAAGCGGTGCTCGCGTTTTCCGGCGGGCTGGACACTTCGGTCATCCTCAAATGGCTGCAGGACACTTACCAATGCGAAGTGGTGACCTTCACCGCCGATCTGGGCCAGGGCGAAGAGCTGGAGCCGGCGCGCAAGAAGGCGCTGATGTTCGGCATCAAGCCGGAAAATATTTTTATCGATGATTTGCGCGAAGAGTTTGTGCGCGATTTCGTCTTCCCCATGTTCCGCGCCAATGCGGTTTATGAAGGCGAGTATCTGCTCGGCACCTCCATCGCGCGGCCGCTCATCGCCAAACGCCAGATCGACATCGCCCGCCAGACCGGCGCCGAGGCCGTCTCGCACGGCGCCACCGGCAAGGGCAACGACCAGGTGCGCTTTGAGCTGGGTTATTACGCGTTGGAACCCAACATCAAGGTCATCGCGCCCTGGCGCGAATGGGATTTGCTCTCGCGCGAAAAACTGCTGGCCTATGCCGAGCAGCACGGCATACCCATCGAGATGAAGCACAAGGCCGGTGGCAGCCCTTATTCGATGGACGCCAATCTCCTGCACATTTCCTTCGAAGGCCGTCATCTGGAAAACCCGGCGACGGAAGCGGAAGAGAGCATGTGGCGTTGGACTGTCTCGCCCGAGGCGGCGCCGGATCAGGCCGAGTACCTCGATATTGAGTACGAGAAGGGTGACATCGTCGGCCTCAATGGCAAGCGCCTGTCTCCGGCCGCAGTGCTGACGGAACTCAATCGCCTCGGTGGCAAGCACGGCATCGGTCGGCTGGACCTAGTTGAGAACCGCTATGTCGGTATGAAGTCGCGCGGCTGCTACGAGACGCCCGGCGGCACCATCATGCTGCGCGGGCATCGCGCCATCGAGTCGGTGTGTCTGGACCGCGAAGTTGCGCATCTGAAAGACGATCTCATGCCGCGCTACGCCAGCCTGATCTACAACGGCTACTGGTGGTCGCCCGAGCGCCGCGCCTTGCAAGCGCTGATCGATTTCACGCAGCAAACCTGCAATGGCTGGGTGCGCGTCAAACTCTACAAGGGCAATGTGATTGTGGCGGGGCGCGATTCCAAGACCGATTCGCTGTTCGATCCGAATATTGCCACCTTCGAAGACGACGCCGGCGCCTACGACCAAAAGGACGCGGGCGGCTTCATCAAGCTCAACGCTTTACGCATGCGCATCGCCGCCAACCTACGAAATAGGAAGAAGTGAAAGGAAAAAGTGAAATGAGCCAGTTCGACAATGTCAGCGTCGTCAAGAAAGCCAACCTGTACTTCGACGGGAAATGCGTCAGTCATACCGTGCTATTTGCCGACGGCACGAAAAAAACCATAGGCGTGATCTTTCCGTCACAGCTTACTTTCAATACCGGCGCTCCCGAAGTCATGGAACTCAACGGCGGCAAGTGCCGCATCCGACTCAAGGGCGAACAGGATTGGAAGACCTACGGCGCAGGCGAGAAATTCTCGGTGCCCGGCAATAGCAGCTTCGAGATTGATACGGTCGAGACGCTGGATTACGTTTGTCACTTTGAATAAATCCGCAGCAGCCATCGGGAGTGCGACATGCCGTCTTTCGATATTGTTTCTGAAGTCAATCAGGTCGAACTGCGCAACGCTGTCGACCAGGCCAACAAGGAAGTCACCAACCGTTTCGATTTCAAAGGCTCGGATGCCCGCATCGAGCAGGGCGAGAAGCTGCTGACGGTCTTCGCCGACGACGAGTTCAAGCTCGATCAGGTCTACGACGTGCTCACCGCCAAGCTGGCCAAGCGCGGCGTTGATGTGCGCAGCCTGGAACGCGGCGCTGTCGTCAAAGTGAGCGGCAACAAGGTCAAGCAGGAAATCAAGGTCAAGGTCGGCATCGATAGCGAGCTGGCCAAGAAAGTCGTCAAGCTGCTGAAGGACAACAAGCTCAAGGTGCAAGCCAGCATTCAGGGCGACGAAGTGCGCGTCAGCGGCGCCAAGCGCGATATCCTGCAAGAAGCTATCGCCCTGGTGAAAAAATCCATCACCGACGTGCCGCTACAGTTCGGCAATTTCCGCGATTGAAGTTAGCTTACCGCGCCAGGCCGGCAATCCAGCGCGTGTAAAGGCTATCTGCCACGGCATGCAACTCTGGTAGTTTCTCCGCTGTCTCGCGCATCATTTCCGCTACGGATTGCACCGTCGGACCAGGGCTGGCGGCGATTTCGGCGGCGCCGGCTGCACACCAATCATTAATCATCGTCGCCGTCATTTCGACGTGGCATTGCAAGCCGAGATGCTTGCCCATGACGAAGCCCTGATTGGCGCAGTGCGCGCTTGCCAGTACGCGCGCCGCGCCGGCGGGCACGCTGAAAGTTTCGCCGTGCCAATGAAAGGACGTGAAGCCGCGCAATTCGCCAAACCAGGCGTGCGCGGCGTCGTTGTCGATCACCTGTACCTCACCCCAACCGATTTCCTTCACAGGGTTCTTAGTTACTACGCCGCCCAAGGCTTTTGCCATGAGCTGCCCGCCCAGGCAATGCCCCAGCACCGGCATGTCAGCGGCGACGGCGGCGCGTATCAGCGCCAGTTCCTGCGTGATCCAGGGCAGCGGATCGTTGACGCTCATCGGCCCACCCATAAAGACCAGGCCGGAATAGCCGTTAACGCTGGTTGGCAACGGATCATTCCGGTCTATGGCGACGAGTTCCCAGGGAATCGAGTGGCGTTCCAGGAATGTGGCAAAATGGCCAGGACCTTCAGTGGGCAGGTGACGAAATATGACGACGGGTTGCATGGTGCGGTGGAATAGTAAAGGGTGGGTGAATTTTAGCGCGCTGCTTGCTGCCTGCCTATTGGGCTTCTTGACAACGCCAGCCGCTGCCACCGAAGTGGGCTTGGTCGGCCTGTTTCCGGGCAAGGCGGTGTTGATCATCAACGGTTCGGCGCCGCGCACGCTTTCCGTCGGGGCCAAGATCAACGACGTGAAACTGATCAGCATCGAGCAGGACGCGGCGACGCTGGAATTCGACGGCAGGCGTCAGCGTCTGGTGATCGGTCAGCAAGTGGTTTCCAGCGAGGCGGCGACCCAGGCCGGACAGATGATCAATCTTACCGCTGATCCCGGCGGGCACTTTACAACGGTGGGCACGGTCAACGGTGCGACAGTGCGGTTTTTGGTCGATACCGGCGCCTCGTTTGTTTCGCTCGGTGCCTCCGATGCTCGCCGTGCCAATATCGATCTGAACAAGGCTGAGCCTGGCATGTCCATGACCGCCAACGGGCCGGTACAGGTGTGGCGCGTGAAGCTCCGCACCGTCAAGGTGGGGGACGTGACCATGAACGATGTGGATGCCGCCGTGCATAACATCGATTTGCCGGTTGTCCTTTTGGGTATGAGTTTTTTGGGGCGCATGGAAATGAAGCGCAATGGCGAAAGCATGAGCTTACGCAAGCGCTATTAAGGTTGTGAGCGATTTAACTGTTCCCGTTATTGCTTCCGCCGATTGGCTGCGTCAGCGGTTTACCAAGTCGGCCGAATTGCCTCCGTTGGTCGAAGAAAGTTCGCCCGATCGACTCGTGCCAGCCGCCGTGCTGATTCCCATTGTGCTGCGCGACGACGGATTGACGGTGTTATTTACTCAGCGCACCGATCATCTGCACGACCATGCCGGACAGGTGTCTTTCCCCGGCGGTCGATACGAGGTGGAAGATGGTTCACCCGTGATGACTGCCTTGCGTGAAACCGAGGAGGAAATCGGTTTATCGCGCTCCCGCGTTGAGGTACTCGGACTTTTGCCGGAGTACCGCACCGGCACCGGCTTCTGCGTCACGCCGGTGGTGGGCCTGGTGAAGCCGCCCTTCACGTTGCGCCTGGACGAGTTCGAGGTTGCGGCGGTGTTCGAAACGCCGCTTGAATTTCTCCTCGATCCGGACAATCATCAACGCCACAGCTCGGAAATACGCGGTAAGCTGCGCCATTACTACGCCATGCCTTACGAGGGCTATTACATTTGGGGCGCCACGGCAGGCATGGTGGTGAGTTTTTATCACCACCTTTTTGGTCAGCCTGACTGAGCGGTTGGGTCAAGACGCGCCCAAGGGCGATGTGGTATCTTCAAACCTTCAGAACTTCAGAATAAGCATCGGTTTTTTGCTGCCTCGCTTCGCATGACCATCCTCTCCCTGATTGTTGCGCTGCTGCTTGAGCAGTTGCATCCGCTTGCGGAGCGCAAAATCGTCAGCGGCCCGTTGCTACGTTATGCACAATTCTTCGAGCGGCATTTCAACGACGGCCAGGAACGTCACGGCGCGGTCGCCTGGTTGCTCGCCGTGTTGTTGCCGGTGGTGTTATGTGCGGCGCTCTACACCCTGCTGCTCTACGTCAATGTGGCGCTGGCCTTGCTACTCAATGTGGGTGTGCTGTATCTCACCATGGGCTTCCGCCAGTTCAGCCACTACTACACCGACATTCATTTGGCGCTGCGCATGGGCGAGATTGATCGCGCGCGCGCCCTGTTGGGCGAATGGCGCGGCCGTTCGGCCGATGGCCTTAACAGCGGCGAGATCGCGCGCCTGGCCATCGAAGAAGCCATCGTCGCTTCGCATCGTCACGTCTTCGCCGTGATGCTCTGCTTCGTGCTGCCCATAGGTCCGGCCGGCGCCTTGCTCTATCGCCTGGCGGATTTCTTTGCGCGACGATGGGGCGCTGCGCGCGCCGCCGCGGGCGACACCGAAGTCGGCGCCTTTGGCCGCTTTGCCGCCCAGGCTTTTTACGTCATCGACTGGCTGCCCTTGCGCATCACCGCCACCGCCTTCGCCATCGTCGGCGATTTCGAGGACGCCATTTATTGCTGGCGCACTCAGGCGATGCGCTGGCCGGTCGAGGCGGGCGGCGTCGGGGCGGGTATACTCTTGGCCAGTGGCGCAGGTGCGCTTGGCGTGAAGCTGGGCATGCCGGTGATGGAATTGGGCGAGGTCACCGACCGGCCCGAACTCGGATTGGGTGAAGAAGCCGACGCCGATTTCATGCAGAGCGGAATCGGCCTCGTCTGGCGCACGTTATTGCTCTGCCTTTTACTGTTGGCCCTGTTGAGCATCGCCAGTTGGGTCGGCGGCTGATTTTGAATGACTGGAAGGAACGAAGATGAGTACAAATAGAGAAGTGGTGGTCGTCAGCGGCGTGCGCGCGCCGATAGGCAGTTTCAATGGTTCGCTCAAGGATATTGCGCCCAGCGAGTTGGCGGCGCGTGTCATCAAGGAAGCCATCGCTCGCGCCAAGGTGGATCCGGCGCAGGTCGGCCAACTGGTGCTGGGCAACGTCATCCACGGCGAAGCACGCGACCTGTACATTTCGCGCGTCGCCGCCATCAATGCCGGCATGGCGCACGGCTCTGGCGCGCTGACGGTGAATCGTCTGTGCGGCTCGGGCTTCCAGGCCATCGTCTCCGCCGCGCAAATGATCCTCTTGGGCGATACCGATATCGCCGTCGGCGCCGGCGCCGAATCCATGAGCCGTGGCGGCTATCTGATGCCGGCCGCCCGTTGGGGCGCGCGCATGGGCGACACCAAAATGATCGACATGATGGTGGGCGCATTGACCGATCCTTTCGAGACTATGCATATGGGCATCACGGCGGAGAACATCGCCGCCAAATGGGGCTTCACGCGCGAACAGCAAGACCAGTTCTCCGTAGACAGTCAGAAAAAAGCCGTCGCGGCTATCGCCGCCGGCCATTTCAAGTCGCAGATACTGCCCATCGAACTACAAAGCCGCAAAGGCACGGTGATATTCGATACCGACGAATATCCCAAGGGCGACACCACCATGGAAAGCCTGGCCAAACTCAAGCCGGCTTTCAAGAAAGACGGCTCGGTCACTGCCGGTAATGCCTCTGGCATTAACGACGGCGCCGCCGCCGTGGTGCTGATGGAAGCCAAGGCCGCCGAGAAGGCCGGCCTGAAGCCGTTGGCGCGACTGGTGTCTTACGGCATCGCCGGTGTGGATCCCGCCTACATGGGCGAAGGCCCCATCCCCGCCGTGAAAATTGCGTTGGCGCGCGCCGGACTCAAGGTGGGCGACATGGATGTGATCGAATCCAACGAGGCCTTCGCCGCGCAGTCGCTCTGCGTCAGCAAGGGGCTGGAATTCGATCCCGCCAGGGTCAACCCCAACGGCGGGGCGGTCGCCTTAGGCCACCCCATCGGCGCTACCGGCGCCATCCTCACTGTGAAGTGTTTGTACGAATTGATGCGCACCAACAAGCGCTATGGCCTTGTCACCATGTGTATCGGTGGCGGTCAGGGTATCGCGGGGGTATTTGAGCGGCTGTAAGCGCAAGCGCGTCGCAAATAAATAGCCCGCCGAATGGCGGGCTATTTATTGTTATGCTCGGCTGGCAAGCCGATCCACAAAAAGAATTTGTGATTGGCCCTTAAACTTCTTTCGTTAAACCTTTTAACCTTCCCTGATCTGCCCGGAGAAACTGATGGCAACACCTGCCGCTCCCGCCACTGCTTCCAATTTGAGCGCGCCCGCGCCCGCCGCGGGACGCCTCCCTGTAAGACGCAAACTCGGTTACGGCGTCGGCGATTTCGGCTTTGGCCTGCTGTTCCTCGCCGCCAGCCAGTTTCTCCTCTACTACTACACGGACGTGCTGGGACTGTCGCCCGCCACGGCGGGCTGGGTATTCGGCGCAGCCGTCGTCTGGGACGCGCTGATCGACCCTATGATGGGTGCCATCGCCAATCGGACCAACAGCCGCTGGGGGCGCTACCGGCCCTATCTGTTGTGGGGAGCAATTCCCCTGGGGCTGGCCTGGGCACTGATCTTCCTGCCGACGACGCTCACGGGCACCGCGCTTGTCGTCTATGCGCTAGGCGTGCACCTCGTCTTCCGCACCGTCTATACGGTCGCTTACATGCCCTACCTGGCACTTTCAGCGGCGATGACCGAGGACAGCGCCGAGCGCAGTACGCTGGCCGCTTTCCGCCTGGTGCTGCAGGCGGCGGCGGGCATGGTGGTGGCGTTTGGAATGCTGAAGCTGGTGGAGGTTTTCGGCGGCGGGCAGGTGGGGTTCTTCAAGGTGGCGCTCGTCTATGGCGCCGGCGCAGCGCTGTCCATCCTCTGCACCTTTGCTGTGGCGCGCGAAGTGGTGAGCGGCGATGCACTTAAGGTGCGCCCCTCGTTTAAACAAATGATCGTCATGCTCCGCAGCAACAGCGCTTTCTGGCTGGCCTGCGGCGCTTTCTTACTGTTCTCGGTCGCGACGGTGTTCTTCAACAAGTGCCTGCCCTATTTTATGAAGTACGGCTTGGGGCAAGAGAAGTTGATGGGGCCGGCGTTGGGCATTTATGCGATGTCCATCACCTTCACGATTCCAATTTGGGCGCAGGTGACCAAGCGCACTTCCAAACGCACGGTTTATCTCATAGGCACGGCGCTCGCGCTCACGGCTTACCTGGCCCTTTGGTTCGGGCCACTCGATCACCGCTTCTGGTTGCCCTTTGTCGGCCTGCTCGGCATTGGCAGCGGGGCGATCTTCTTGTCCACCTGGGCGATGATGCCGGACACCGTCGAGTTCGGTGAGTGGCGGACCGGCGTGCGCGCAGAAGGTGCGGTGTTCGGCTTCGTCTCGTTCGTGCAAAAGGCGTCGTTGGGGCTGGCCGCCGGTCTGCTCGGCGAGGTGCTAAGCCTGATCGGCTACACCGCCAACGTCGCACAGACGCCCGAGACGCTCGCAAGCCTCAAGATCGTGATGCTCGCAGTGCCCGCGCTCTTCGCGGTCCTCGCGACGGTGACCATCCTCTTTTACCCGCTCGACGCGAAACGCCACGGACGGTTAGTTCGTGCGCTGCAATGGCGGCGGCGGAGGGTGTTGGGGGAAGCAAAGTAGGATGGGTGGAGCAAAGCGCAACCCAACGTCCCAGCTTGTGATGGGTTACGGCGCAATGCGCCTCCACCCATCCTACGAAACTTGAATCCGCAACGCGGATTCAAACATTGATTTCTTCTTGGGTCCTGCGCGAATAGCGGGCCAGGGTGAATTGATTTGGCAGGGTGGCGTCTTGTTACGCCGCAAGCTTCAATTGCCGAATCTTCGCTACCTGATCCTTCAGCGCCTGCTCGGCTTTCCTTAGGTCGTACTGGGCCTGCATGGAAATCCATGTTTCCGGGCCGGTGCCTAGCCACTTGCCTAGGCGTACGGCCATTTCTGCGCTCACGCCGGCTTTGCTGTTCAGCACGCGGGAAAGGGCGACACGCGTAACGCCCAACGCCGCAGCGGCCTCGGTGATGGAAACACTGCCATCGGTGAATACGCCGTCCTTCAATACTTCCCCAGGGTGGGGTGGGTTGTGCATGCGGGTCATGTCTTCATCCTAGTGGTAGTCCTGATAGTTTACCAATATGGCCTCCCGACCGTCGAAGCGGAACGTCAGTCGCCAGTTGCCGTTCACGGTGACGGCCCAATGGCCGGCAAGATTGCCAGCCAGTTGGTGCAGCTTCCAGCCCGGCAAACTCATGCCTTGTGGGCCAATGGCGCCATCCAGCGCCGCCAACTGCAAGCGCAGACGTTTCGCATGTGCTGGCTGGATGCCTGCCTTGCTTCCGGTGTGGAAAAAAGCATCGAGGCCCTTGTGCTGGAACGATTTGATCACGATGCGAATGTATAGCGTGGCTATACGATTGTCAATACGGGTGGCGTAAACGGATGGCGTAAATACACCGGCGATGAGATTGCTTAGGGCCGCCAATAGCAGTCGATGGCTGGAAAACCGCGTCCAGCTTACCTTTCCGGGCAGCTGTTCTCGACAAGTAGGCGCGCACGCACGAGGGGCCGACTACTTCCCTATCGACGCACAGATGGCATGAAACAGCGTCAGCCTTTTCGTGCTGATCTTTCCCGCCGCGAGCGCCGCGCGCAGGGCGCAGTCGGGTTCGCGATCGTGTTTGCAATCGCGGAAGCGGCATTTATCGAGATAGGGTTGGAATTCGGCGAAGCCTTGTTCGATCTCGGCTCGGGTGAGGTGCGATAGACCGAATTCCTGCATGCCGGGGCTGTCGATGAGGGCGCTGGTGGCGTCGAGTCTATATAGGCGGGTGTGGGTGGTGGTGTGTTTGCCGGAGTCGAGTGCGGCGGAGATTTCGCGCGTGGCGGCTTTGGCTTCGGGCAGCAGGGCGTTGATGAGGGTGGATTTGCCCATGCCACTTTGCCCGACCAGCACGCTGGTCTGGCCGGCGAGGATGGGGCGCAGGGTGTCCGCGTCCTGGTGGGCGCAGAGTTCCACCAGCGTGTAGCCGAGTTCGCCGAAAGGCGCGAGCTGGGCGCGAGCGGTGACGGCTTTGTCGGCGAGGTCGATCTTGTTCAGCACGATGACGACGCGCAGGTGCTGCTGCTCGGCGGCGACGATGCAGCGGGTGACCAGTTCGTCGCTGAAGCCCGGCTCGGCGGCGACGACGACGATAGCCTGCGTGGCGTTGGCGGCGAAGAGTTTCTGGCGGAAGGCGTCGCTGCGGTAGAGTAGCGATCCGCGTGGATTAATCGCGCTGATGACGCCTTGATCGGGTGAGCTGAGTTCGACGGTGACGCGATCACCACAAGCGACCAGGCTTTTCTTGCCGCGCGGATAGCAGAGTGCCGTTGCACCGCCATCCAATTCAACCTCGTACTGCCGGCCGAAGGCGGCAACGACGGTGCCTTGCGCTGCCTTGTCTGCCGGCGCTTTACTCAATGGCCCGCCAGCGCGTCGACCTTCGCCGCGCAAATGAAATCGTTCAGTGAAAGTCCGCCGACGTCGTGCGTGGCGAAATAAACGCGAGCCTTGTTGTAGCCGAAGCTGATGTCGGGATGATGATCTTCACGCACCGCGATGTCGGCGACGGCATGGACGAACGTCAGCGTCGCGGCGTAATCAGCGAAGCGGAATGGTTTGGCGATGCCGCCATCCTCAGTAAGCCAACCTGGCAACAAGGCCAGGAGTGCCGCGACATCGCCCTCACCCAGCCGATTCGATGGCCCAGAGAGTGGCTTGCAGCTTGCCTCTGCGAGCTTTGTAGCAGTGCGAAATAGCGAGATATCGATGCCCATAGCGTTCTCCTCAAGCCCTCGCCAGGCCGCGCAATTGCGCGATGCGCGACGCTGCCGGCGGATGAGAGTCATAGAATTTGGAGTAAAGCGGATCGGGTGTCAGCGTGGCGGCGTTGTCGCGATAGAGCTTCACCAGCGCAGCAACCAGATCGCCAGCCTGCGTCTGCTTTGCGGCATAGGCGTCGGCCTCGTACTCGTGGCGGCGCGAGAGGGCACTCATCAGCGGCGAGAGCGGGAAGGTGAATAGCGGTGCGACCATGGCAAAGAGCACCAGCGCTACCGCCGTGCTTTGTCCGGTCACACCCAAACCTTGATAGAACCACGGCTCGGCGATCAGCACGCCGAGCAGCCAGAGAAATCCGAGGCTCACCACGGCGATGACGCCGACGCGCTTCCAGACGTGTTTGTGTTTGTAGTGGCCGAGTTCGTGGGCCAGCACTGCTTCGATCTCTTGCGGCGCGAGCTTTTCCAACAGCGTGTCGAAAAACACAATGCGCTTGGCCGCGCCGAAACCCGTGAAGTAGGCGTTGCCATGGCCGCTGCGCTTGGAGCCGTCCATCACAAACAGACCACTGGTGCGGAAGCCGCAGCGTGCCAGCAGCGCTTCGATGCGCGCCTTCATGGCCGCGTCGGCGAGCGGCGTAAATTTGTTGAACAGCGGCGCGATCCAGGTTGGGTAGATCAGCATGGCAAGCAGGTTGAAGCCCATCCACAGCAGCCACACATAGAGCCACCAGTGCGCGCCCATTTTTGCCATCAGCCATAGCACAGCGAACAGCAAGGGCAATCCGATCGCTGCGCCCAGGAACGTCTCCTTGACGAGATCGATGAGCCACAGCCTCCACGTCATTTTGTTGAAGCCGAAACGCTCTTCGATGACGAAAGTGCGATAAAGCGAGAAGGGTAGATCGACCAGAAAGCTCAGCACACCAAGGCTGGCGATGAAGGCGATGCCGTGCGCATAGCCGCCGACGCTGAACACCGTGGCCAAGACATCAAAGAGCGCTTGCAACACGCCGCCCAGCGTCAGGAGCAAGAGAAAGCCGGCGCCGACTATGACGTCCAATTGGGCGACGCGCAGCTTGGCGACGCTGTAGTCGGCGGCGCGTTGATGTTCTTCGGCGGTGATGTTAGCGCTGAATGCCGCCGGCACTGCGGCGCGATGCGCGCGGATGTGCCGCAGATGGCGACTCGCCAGCCAGAGTCGCAAGACGGTAGTGATACAAAGGGCGGCGAGAAATAAATAGGTGAAAGTGCTGCTGGTCATATGGAGTTTGGATACGTGGTCGAATGAATCTATGACAGAATCGCGGCTTTATTGTTTCGCGAGCGATTATGGCACAGGACGCTAACAACCTAGTCTGGCTGGACATGGAAATGACCGGGCTGGACCCGGATAAGGAACGCATCATCGAAGTCGCCATGGTGGTGACGGACAGCGCGCTCAATTCGCTGGCCGAATCGCCCACCTATGCCGTGCATCAAAGCGCCGCAGTGCTCGATGCCATGGACCAGTGGAACAAGAACGCCCACGGACGTTCCGGCCTCATCGAACGGGTGCGCATCTCGACGCTTAGTGAAACGGACGTCGAAGCTCACCTGCTGGATTTCATGCGCGCCTGGGTACCGGAGCGCGCATCCCCCATGTGCGGCAACTCCATCTGCCAGGATCGCCGCTTCATGGCGCGCGGCATGCCCAAGCTCGAAGCTTATTTTCACTACCGCAATCTGGATGTCAGTACGCTGAAGGAACTGGTGCGTCGCTGGAAGCCGGAGTTGAGTAAGGGCGTGGTGAAAAAAGGCAAGCACGAAGCGCTGGCCGATATTCATGAATCGATAGAAGAACTGCGCTACTACCGCGATACGTTTATCAAGTTGTAGCGGGTAGGATGGGTGGAGCGCAGCGCAGCGCAACCCATCACCCATCAATTGTTTTGACTTCCGACGATGGGTTACGCTGCACTCCACCCATCCTACGAGGTTTGAAACCTTACTTCCGCCACGCGCGTATCGTCGCTAGCAAGCCCGCGGTGGACGCATCAAAATCGCCTGTACCGTTGAGCATCTTGGGCAGAATTTCTCGCGCCATTTGTTTGCCGTATTCAACGCCGAACTGATCGAAGCTATCCACGTTCCAGATGCAGCCTTGCACCGCCACCTTGTGTTCGTAGAGCGCCAGCAGACGGCCCAGGGCGTGGGGTGTGAGCTGCGGCAGCAGCAGGGTGCTGCTGGGCTGATTGCCGGGGCAAGCGAGGTGAGGTGCGAGTTGTGCAGCCTCCGCGGTATTTCGTCCGGCCGCTAGCAGCGCTTGCTCGGCCTCTACAGCGGTTTTGCCTTTCATCAGCGCGGCGCTTTGCGCCAGCGCGTTGGCCACCAGCGCCTCTTGCTCGGGCTGCACATCGCCGACGGGTACGACGAAATCGATGGGCGTGATGTGCGTGCCCTGGTAAAACAATTGGTGAAAGGCGTGCTGCCCTACGGTGCCGGCCGAGCCCCACAGGATGGGCGCGGTCATGGTGCCGACGGGTTCGCCCTCACGAGTGACGCGCTTGCCGTTGCTCTCCATGTCGAGTTGTTGCAGATAGGAAGGCAAGAGGCCGAGGCGATACGAATAGGGCAGTACCGCCAGCGAGGCCGCACCGAGGAAGTCAATATTCCAGATGCCTATGAGTGCCATCATCACCGGTAGATTTCTGGCAAAGGGTGCAGCGAGAAAATGTTCATCCATCTCGCGCGCGCCAGCCAGCAATGCCTCGAAGGCATTCATGCCGATGGCGCAAGCGAGCGGCAGGCCGATGGCCGACCATAGCGAGTAACGTCCGCCGACCCATTCCGGCATGGCAAAGCAGCGCGCTTGGGCGATGCCGAAAGTCTCGGCAGCAGCGACATTGTTGCTCACGGCGACGAAATGTTTACCGATGTTTGCCTCGCCCAGCGCCGCTGCGAGCCAGGCTTTGGCGGCGTGCGCGTTGGCCAGGGTTTCCTGCGTCGTGAACGTTTTCGATGCGACGATGAATAGCGTCTCGGCCGGATCGAGATCGCGCACCGTGACGGCGAATTCGTCGGGGTCGATATTGGCGACGAAGCGCACTTCGACGACCGGGCGCTGGTTGGGATTGTCCAGCGCCTGCACCGCCATGCGCGGGCCGAGATCCGAGCCGCCTATACCGATATTTACGACCTTGCGCAGGGGTTTGCCACTGGCGCCGAGGATTTTGCCGGCACGAATGGCTTCCACCAGCGAGCGCATGCGCGCAAGCGTCTCGCGCACTTGCGGCATGACGTCGACGCCGCCCACCGCATAGGGTTTATCCGCTCGCAGGGCGATGTGCAGGGCGGCGCGTTGTTCGGTGTGGTTGATGGCCTCGCCCGCCGCCATGCGTCGCATGAAGCCGGCGAGATCGCGTGCTTCGGCGAGCTGGGTCAGCAAGCGCAGAGTGTCGGCGGTGACGCGCTGCTTGGAAAAATCAAACAACAAATCGCCCGAAGTTAATGAGCAGTGGGCGAAGCGCTGCGGCTCCTCATTGAAAAGATCGTTGAGATGACGCGGGGCAAGCTGGTCGCGATGCGCCAGCAATGCGCGCCATTCTTCAGTTTGTACGAGTGGCATCATTTGGATTTTTGATAAAGACGAAACCGCTCGACGCGGTCGCCGCGCCGATTACCTTCCCAAATCTTGCGCCAGCCGGCGCCCGGCGGCAAGTCCTTGCCGCGCGCCGTGCTCTGGATGAGGAAAAGCTTGCAGCTCGCCGCGCTTTTGCCGTCTTCGGGCAGCGTCTGTATGCCAGCGAAATAATGGAAGGAGGCCCGTTGCGCTTCGCCCAGATCGCGCCCGACAACGCAGCCGAGCTCGGTAGGCAAGGCTTTCTTGAGCGAGGTGGCGACGGCGCGATAACTTTTGCCGTAATCGATCCACGGCAGCAGCAGGGCCACGGCTAGCCCCCAGATCAGTATCATGCCGGCGGCCCAGTGCACCGTGCCGCGTTGCGGCGAGCGCGGGCTGCCAAAAATCAGCCACAGCCAGGCGAGCGTCAGGGCCAGCGCGGCGGCGAAGGCCGGCGCGGAAAACGCCGCAACAAAGCCCGGTTCGATACGCGCGGCATTGCGCGCGAGTTGCGCCGGTACGCCAAACATCAGTGCCGACCAGGCCAGCCACAGCAGGGCGCCCAGCAGCGTGAAAGTCATCATGCCAAACCAGTCGAAGGCATTGCTTGCGCCGCGCCGCAACGTGCCGGTGGCGGGGACGGCCAGCAGGATCAGCGGCGGCAGCAATAGTAGGGCCGTGAGACTGCGTGGCTCATAGCAAAGGCTTTGCAGCAGCAGCATGACAACGAAGGAGAGCAGCGGCAGCATGACCCGCGGCTCGCGCAGACGCCGCCGCTCGCGCCACAAAGTCCATGCGGCCAGCGGCAGGGCCGGCCATGCAAACCAGACCAGGAGCTGCATATAGCCCCAAAGACTGGCCGGCCAGCTTGCGACCGGGCGCAAATCCACCAATTCTCGCGCCCACCAGGCGTCGAGCGCGCCAGGCTCATACCAATACAGCAGCAGCGGCCAGATCGCCGAAAGCAGCGTCGCCAACAGCAGCCCAATGCAAAGGCCCAGTAAAGCCTTGCGGCTGCGCCAGGCGGGGGCAAGCAGCGGCAGCAACAACGGCAATGGCACCAAGGCCAGCAACGCCGGCACGCCGATAGCCAGGTAGCCGACGGCAATGGCTGCACCGGTAGCAAGCGCGCCTAGCCAAGGGCGCGTAAGGACCAGAGCCAGTCCGTAGTAGCTCGCCGCCATGGCGGCCAGGAAGGCAATCGCCGGCTGGGTGTCGTGGATATGCACCAGCAGGCCCAGGCAGCCGATGGCAATGAGGCCGGCGGCGGGGGCCGCCTCGGTGTTGCCAAGCCGGCGCGCGGCCAGAATCGAGAAGCAGAGGAACAGGGCGCCAAAAACACCGGAAGTCAGACGTACGGCGTCGTAGAGCGGCAGCAAAAACCTGAGCGCCTTCGCCACTATTGCCGCCACCCAGTAATACAGCGGCGGATTGTCGAACCAGGCTTGCCCGGCGAGGTGCGGCACCAGCCAGCCCTGGCCTTCGAGCAACGCATAGGTCAGACCGAAATGTGTGGCGTCGTCGCTCTTCCATGGATCGTGGCCGACTAGGCCGGGCAAAACGTACAGGGCCAAAATAACCACCAGCACGATGCCGCGCGGTGGGAAGGTGAATGGCAGGCGCCAACGTGCGGGCAAAAGGAATTGAGCGGGGGGCATGGCGGCTTGCGGGCGAGGCTCGTTTTTGGATTGGACGCGCGATTGTACCGAGCAGAATGACAAAAGGCAGCCGAAGCTGCCTTTTGTCCGATGCGAGGGGATGCTTAAGCGGCGGCCTCGGGGGCTTCGGTGGCCTTTTTGGTGCCGTATTTCTGGTGGAAGCGCTCGACGCGGCCGGCGGTATCGATCATCTTTTGCTTGCCGGTGTAGAAAGGATGGCAGGCGGAGCAGACTTCGATTTGCAACGGCTTGCCGCTGGTAGAGCGCGTCTTGAACTTGTTGCCGCAACTGCAGGCGACGTCAATCTCGACGTAATTGGGATGGATATCGGCTTTCATGGGGTTTCCTTTGCTGGACCAAGGAGGATGACGGTTGTGGTCATCCGGAAAAGTCGCGCATTATCCCTGATTGTCCGGGGCATTGCAAACGCGCGGATCAGAGTCAAGTTCTAGCCGCGCCGCATGGCGTCGTAGAACTCCGCGTTGTTTTTGGTGGAGCGAACCTTGTCGAGCAGGAATTCCATGGCTTCGAGGTCGTCCATGTTGTAGAGCAGCTTGCGCAGCACCCAGACCTTTTGCAGGATGTCCGGCTTGAGCAGCAGCTCTTCGCGACGCGTACCCGAGCGATTGACGTTGATGGCCGGATAGACGCGCTTTTCCGCCATGCGCCGCTCAAGGTGGATTTCCATGTTGCCGGTGCCCTTAAACTCTTCGTAGATCACATCGTCCATGCGCGAGCCGGTGTCGATCAATGCGGTGGCGATGATGGTCAGCGAGCCGCCTTCTTCGACATTGCGCGCGGCGCCGAAAAAGCGCTTGGGGCGCTGCAACGCGTTGGCATCCACGCCGCCCGTTAGTACCTTGCCGGAAGCCGGCACCACGGTGTTGTAGGCGCGCGCCAGGCGGGTGATGGAGTCGAGCAGAATGACCACATCCTTCTTGTGTTCAACCAGCCGCTTGGCTTTTTCGATGACCATCTCGGCGACCTGCACGTGGCGCGTGGCCGGTTCGTCGAAGGTCGAGGCAACGACTTCCCCCTTCACCGAGCGCAGCATTTCCGTCACTTCTTCCGGCCGCTCGTCGATGAGCAGCACGATCAAAATCACTTCG
Organism: Rhodocyclaceae bacterium; assembly: GCA_043761745.1. Lineage (GTDB taxonomy): Bacteria > Pseudomonadota > Gammaproteobacteria > Burkholderiales > Rhodocyclaceae > Desulfobacillus. The sequence goes on along the minus strand of JAYUNL010000175.1, from coordinate 10,316 downwards.
GGATGGTTGGTGGTGATGGCATGCGCGATGTGCTGCATCATCACCGTTTTGCCGCTCTTCGGGCTGGCCACCAAGAGGCCACGCTGGCCCTTGCCGATGGGCGCGATCATGTCGATGACGCGGGAAGTGATGTTTTCTTCGGCGCGGATTTCGCGTTCCAGCTTGAAAACCTCGGTCGGGTGCAGCGGCGTGAGGTTTTCAAAAAGGATCTTGTGCTTGGAATTCTCCGGCGGCTCGCCGTTGACCTTATCCACCTTTACCAGCGCGAAATAACGCTCACCGTCTTTGGGTGTACGGATTTCACCTTCTATCGAGTCGCCGGTATGCAGGTTGAAGCGGCGAATCTGCGAGGGCGAGACATAAATGTCGTCGGTGCCGGCAAGGTAGGACGTGTCGGGCGAACGCAGGAAACCGAAGCCGTCGGGCAGCACTTCTAGCGTGCCTTCGCCGAATATGTTCTCGCCTTTCTTGGCGCGGTTTTTGAGTAGGGCGAAGATCAGTTCCTGCTTGCGCAGACGGCTGGCGCCGTCAATCTCGCTGGCGATCGCCATCTCCAGCAATTCGCTGACGTGGAGAGTCTTGAGCTCCGATAAGTGCATAACGACCTAGAGGTGTAAAGATGATGCGGGAAGGGTGACTCCGAAATGCTCGGAGGACTTTGGAAAAAACCGGGAACTGGGTTTAGAGCTTGCTTGGGGATGCGACAGGGCTAGACCGGGATACCATGTCTGGCCCAAATACCGCGTCGCATTTCCGCGCCGCTAATCTTTGAGTCTTGTGGAATTCCGCTGCGGCGCGGAGGGTATTCAGGCCCGACTGTACGGCTTTCAAAGGTTGCTGTCAATAAACGCCGTCAACTGCGATTTCGACAGTGCGCCGACCTTGGTGGCTTCGATATTGCCGTTCTTGAAGAGCATCAGGGTGGGTATGCCGCGTATGCCGTATTTAGCCGGCGTTTCCTGGTTCTCGTCGATGTTGAGCTTGGCGACCTTGAGCTTGCCCGAGTATTCCTTGGAAACGTCTTCCAGAATGGGGGCAATCATTTTGCAGGGGCCGCACCACTCGGCCCAATAATCGACGAGGACCGGCGTGGTCGATTGCAACACTTCGCTATCGAAGCTGGCATCGGTGACGTAATGAATATGCTCGTTCATTGTTTCCTCGCTGATGATGAGTAGGCTTGGCGACGGAAGTGCCGCACAAGATTGGAATTTATTCGTATTGATTGATCGGGACTGCTGCTGTGATTGACGGTCAGAAAAGGAGCCGGAAAGTGAAACCGAAGAACACGCGAGCCGATCACGGTTTTGTCCGGGCGTTGGTCGCATTTGTCAGACTATGCTAGCGAAAAATCCGGCCTATGGGAAGGGCGCCGCTTATGTTGCTACTCAAGTCGGGCAGAATGCGCTGTTTCGCCTGTGATAATATCGCGCTTCATCATTTGAACCCTGCGATTGAACCCTTTAATTTCGTCGCACTTCCTGGAGGAATAAAACTATGACTTATGTGGTTACAGAAGCCTGCATCAAGTGCAAATACACTGATTGCGTCGACGTGTGCCCGGTTGATTGTTTTCGCGAAGGTCCCAATTTTCTGGTGATCGACCCCGAAGAGTGCATCGATTGCACGCTGTGCGTGGCGGAGTGTCCGGTCGAAGCCATCTATCCGGAAGACGACGTCCCGGCGAACCTGACTAGTTTCATCGCCCTGAATGCCGAGCTGGCCAAGCTCTGGCAGCCCATTACCGAGCGCAAGGAACATGCGGCGGATTCCGACGAATGGGCCAAGGTGAAGAGCAAGCTGGACAAGCTCGAGCGCTGATATCGCCCACCGGCAATGCTTGAAGCCGAGCAATGCCGTCTACCCTACGCAGTGGATTTTGTCGCAGAGTGCGCGCGTCGTATCATCGACGCGCGCCGCGACTCCCTCCTCAGTTCCGCTGATCTTTCCGCAAGTCTAATCGTCGTCCCCAACCCGGCGGTGGCGCCTCTATTGCGCGCGGCGCTAGCCGGGGTGGCGGGACGCACGCTGCTGTTGCCGCGTATCCTCACGCTGGGCCAAATAGCGGCCAGCGCGCCGGACGCCGTTCCTTTCCTGCCTGACAGCCTGCGTCAACTCGTTCTCTATCGCGAACTCAAAAGTCGCGGCTGGTTTCACGATGGTGCCCTATGGGAAATTTGCGCCGAACTCATCACGCTGTTCGATGAGCTTACCCGCAATGCCATAGTCTTGCCGCCGGATGAAGCCAGCTTCGCCGCCCAACTCGAACAAGCTTACGGCCTGCGCAATTCGCAATCGCTGCGCTTTGAAGCGCAAGTGGTGCATGCACTGTGGCGCGCTGAGGCGGCGGGCCAGGCTAGCCGCCAGATGGCGACGCTGCAAACGCTATCGCGCCTGGCGGCAAGCGCCAGCGTGCCGCTCTACGCTTTGTGCGAGGGCGAGCCCACGCCGACCGAGGCGGCTTTCTTCCATGCCTGGGCCCGGCGTCAGAGTGCGCTGGTTTTCGTGCCAGATCGTGCGCATCGAGAAGCGTCGGCTTTGCCCGTGTGCGGCTTGCTGAACCACGCTTGGCCTATCGCTGAAACCAGCGCACCCTTGACGGATCGCGCCGATGCCGCGGCCGCCGCCATGCCGCAAAGTCCGCTGCAAGATCGCGTGCGACTGATCGGCGCGGCCAGCCTGGAAGACGAAGCCGCCGCCGTGGCCAGCGAAGTACGGCGCTGGCTGGCGGCCGGCAAGCGCCGCATCGCCCTGGTGGCGATGGATCGGGTCGCCGCACGGCGCGCTCGCGCGTTGCTCGAACGCGAAAACATCCTGGTGGAAGACGAAACCGGTTGGAAACTTTCCACCACGCGCGCGGCGGCGCTCGTCGACGCCTGGCTGGAAGTGGTGGCGGCGGACGCTTATCACCGCGATCTGCTCGATCTCGTTAAATCGCCTTTCGTCTGCGCCGATTTGTCTGCCGAAGCGCGTCGGGAAGCGGTGCTGCGATTGGAATCCGCCATTGCGCGGCACAACCTGATGTGCGGCCTGCGGCGCTACGAGTCGGTGTTGGCGCAGGAAGCGGATTACCCGGCGGCGCGCGCGCTGCTGCGACGCATCGCCGCCGCGCGCAGTGGCATGGCGATGAATGCCGCGGCGCCTGCCGAGTGGTTGAGCCGGCTTGAGCAGGCGCTGGAAAGCCTGGGCGCGGTCAGCGCGCTCGAAGCAGACGAAGCCGGCCGCACCCTGCTCGATTTGCTGCGCACGCGGCGCGAAGAACTGGCTGGAGAGCCGCTGCGGCTGTCCTTCGGCGCCTGGCGCGACTGGTTGAATCGCGAACTGGAAACCGCTGCATTCGTTGACCGTGGCATAGTCAGTTCGGTCACCATGACGCATTTGGCCGCGACGCGGCTGCGGCGCTTCGACGCAGCCATAATTATCGGCGCCGACCGTGACAATCTGGCGCCGCCGGTACCGCGCGCGGTATTCGGCAATCAGGCAGTGCGCGCCGAGTTGGGCCTGCCCACTGGGCTCGAGGCGGCCGCGCGTATGCGCGACGATCTGGCCATGCTCATCGCCAATTGCGATGAAGTGAGCGCGACCTGGCAGACCCTGCGCGGCGGCGAAGCGAATCTGCTGGCCCGCGATCTCGCCACACTTTCGCTCTTGCACCGTCGCGCTTATGGCCACGACCTGCACGTGCAGGTCACGCGCATGCGAGCGCGTGGGGATAGCGCTGGCACGCTCATGCCCGCGCCCGGCGTGGCGGCGGATCGCCTGCCGCAGCGCATTTCCGCCAGCGGCTACGCCAGCCTGGTGGCCTGTCCTTATCAGTTCTACGCCCGCCGCGTGCTCGGCCTCGCCGAGTCGGAGGCCGTGAGCGAGGCGTTGGAAAAGCGCGACTATGGCGAGTTTGTGCATGGCATATTGCAGCGCTTTCACGCGCAGTATCCGCTGCTGTCCGAGCATGCCGACGAGACGCTGAGTGCAGCGCTGGAAGCGCTCACGCAAGAGACCTTTCGCCGCGCCATCAACGCGAACTTTCTCGAACATGCCTGGCTCATCCGCTGGAAGGCGCGCATACCGGACTACATCGCCTGGCAGCGCGAGCGTGAACAAGTTGGCTGGCGCTACGAGGGCGGCGAGCTGGCACGCGCGCTGCCTTTGCCGCTGGAAGACGGCAGTACGCTCACGCTAGACGGCCGATTGGACCGGCTCGACCTTGACGCCGACGGCAGGGAAGCCGTGCTCGACTACAAGGCGCAATCGAAACAGGCGCTGCGGCAGCGCCTGAATTCGGGAGGCGACGACGTGCAGCTTGGCGTTTATACGATTTTGCAAGGTGAGGCGGTGAGCGAGGCGGCCTATGTCGCGCTCGACGAGCAGCCGGTATGTGCGTTGCCGCTGGACGATCCACAGGCCATGGCGCAGGATCAGGCCGAGCGTCTGATGGCGACTTTCTCGGCGCTGCGGCGCGGTGCACCCATGCCGGCGCACGGCGTCGACAGCGTTTGCACGTATTGTGAAATACGCGGCTTGTGTCGCCGCGACTATCACGCTGAATCAGAGGAGGGCGCATGAGTTCCGTCGCCCGTGCTCTCGATCCGCGCCGCTCCGTAGTGGTCGAAGCTTGCGCCGGCAGCGGCAAGACCTGGCTGCTGGTTTCGCGCATGCTGCGTTTGCTGCTCGATACGGAGCAGGAAGTCGCGCCTGGGCAAATTCTCGCTATCACCTATACACGCAAAGCGGCGCGCGAAATCGAAGAGCGTTTGTCCGATTGGTTAGCGCATTTAGCTGTGGCGGATGAAGCGGCGGTGCGCGTATTCCTCACCGAGCGTGGCGTGGCGTTAGACCAACTCGATGCCGCCGTGCCGCGTGCGCGTGGTCTCTACGAGCGCGTGCAGACGGCGGTGCCGGCGCTCACCGTGAATACCTTCCATGGCTGGTTCGCGCGTCTGGTGCAGGGCGCGCCGCTCACCAGCGATCTGGCAGGCTTTGCGCTGCATGACGCCGGTGTGCGGCTGAAGGAGGAGGTGTGGCAGCTTTACGCCGAGGCTTTGGGACGCGAGAACAGTGCAGCGACCCTATCCCTGCTGTGGCTGCTCGAAAACGTCGGACTCGCCGGCACGCGTGACATGCTCTTCGCGCTCGCCGCGCGTCGCGCCGAATGGCATGCTTATTTTGGCGGCGCGACGCTCACCGAACCGGCGGCCTTGCAAGTGGCGCTGGACGGTATGCGGGAGGAATTCGGCTTTACGGCAGAGGGCGCCGCGATGCGTGGCTTCTGTGCCGATGCGCAGGTTCAGGCCGACTTGCGAGAATATGCCGATATCCTGCACGTCAGCGAACTCGATAAGGATAGAGAAGCGCTGGCGCGCCTCGATCAGGCGGTCGGCGCCGACACGCCGGAAGCGCACTTCGAACTTGCTTACGCCGCTCTGATGACCAAGGCCGGCACCTTGCGCGATCGCAAGCCCACCCAGGCGCATGAAAAACGCTTCGGCGCCCAAGCCGCGCGGCTGCTGGATCTGCATGCATCGCTGGGCGCCGCAGTGTTGCAGACGGAAGCGGCAGGCGCGGACGAACGCGCCTGTCTGCTCAATGAGCACGCCATCACCGCTGCTGCTGCGTATATAGCCGCGCTGGATCGCTACAAACGCGAACGCCGGCTGATGGATTTCGCCGATCTCGAATGGCATGTTGCCAACATGCTGGAAGACGACGCCCAGGCAGCCTTCCTGCAAGCAAGGCTGGATGCGCGTTACAAGCACATTCTGCTCGACGAATTCCAGGATACCAACCCGCTGCAATGGCAGATCCTGCTGGCCTGGCTGGCGGCTTATGGCGAGGACGGCGCGGCACAGCCGCGCGTTTTCATCGTCGGCGACCCCAAGCAGTCCATCTACCGCTTCCGTCGCGCCGAGCCGCGCGTCTTCGAAGCGGCGGCACGTTTTCTGGGCGAGCGCTACGGCGCAGTGAAAATCGACAACGACACCACGCGCCGCAACGCGCCGCGCATTATCGAAATAGTGAATGAAGTGTTCCGTGATGAGCCGGCTTTCCAGCCCTTCCGTGCCCACACCGCCTGGCAGGTGAGCCTGCCAGGGCGCGTGGAAGTGCTGCCCTTGTGCGAAGAAGCCGCGAGTGAGGCAGTCGCAGAAGACGCTTGGCTGCGCCTGCGCGATCCGCTCACCGAGCCGCAAGAGACGAGCGAAAACACCCGCCGCCGTAGCGAGGCGTCGCAGGTGGTCGCGAAACTCGGCGAGATCGTCGGGCGCTGGCTGGTGGTCGACAAGGGCACCGGCCACGAGCGCCCGGCGCGCTTGAGCGACATCATGCTGCTGACGCGCCGTCGCAGCGTGTTGCCGGAGTTCGAGCGCGCCCTGCGCGCGGCCGGCATAGCGTATTTGAGCGTCGGCCGTGGCGGCTTGCTGAAAACCCTGGAGGCGGCCGACCTGACGGCCTTGTTGCGCTGTCTCGTCACACCCGGCGACAATCTGGCTCTGGCGCACGCCCTGCGCACACCGCTGCTCAATGCGACTGACGCCGATCTGCTGCAACTCGCCGCGCGCCACGAGCCGCACTGGTGGCAGCGCTTGTTGGCGGCTGCAGAGGAGGGTTGCATCAGTCCCGCGCTGACCCGCGCCGCCGAACTGCTGCGCACTTGGCAGGCGGCAGCCTCAAGCTTGCCGGTGCATGACTTGCTCGATCGCATTTACCACCAGGGCGATCTCATCGCTCGCTACCGCGCGGCCGTGCCGGCGGCCATGTGGCCAGGTGTGGAGGCCAATCTCGACGCCTTTATTGCTCTGGCCTTGGAGCTCGATGCCGGCCGCTACCCCAGCCTGCCGCGTTTTCTCGACGAACTGGCAAGGCTAGGCGAGGCGGCGGACGAGGAGGCGCCGGATGAAGGCATTATTTCAACTGAGGCGAGTGAGGCAACTGAGGCAAATGAGGCCACAGAAGCTCAAGACGACCGCCTGCGCATCCTCACGGTGCATGGCGCCAAGGGCCTGGAAGCACCCATCGTCTGGCTCATCGACGCCCATAGCGCCCGCCCGCAGAATGACGCCTATTCGGTGCTGCTGGACTGGCCACCGGAGGCGGTGCGCCCGAGTCATTTATCGGTGATCGGCAAGAAGGAAGATCGCGGTAGCCGCCGTCAGGCGCTCTTCGAGGCCGAAGCCGCCTACGCCGCGCGCGAAGTGCTGAATCTGCTTTATGTGGCGCTGACGCGCGCTCAGCAGGTTTTTATTGTCAGCGGCATCGCCACCGGGCAAAAAGCCGCCAAGGCCAGCGCCTACGAACGCATCGCCGAGGCGGTGACGCGCCTGGGGAGCAGCGATGGTGGTTGGGGCGATGTCCTGCCGCTGGCGACGGCGCCAATCGCCAATGCATCCATAGTCCCGCTCCCAGCGATTGCGCCCGTATCAAGCAACCCGGTGGGCGCCAGGCGGCCGGCCGCAGATCGCGGCATGGCCTGGGGCACGCAGTTGCACGCGGCGCTGGAATGGTTGACCGGGCCGACGGGCAACGCATCGGCGCGTCCGCCGGGCATCGCGGTTCACGAGTGGCCGGCTTTGCGGCAGGTGGCCGAATACCTCATGACCCAGGCGGGGTTACAACAGTTTTTCGACCCGGCGCGCTATGTGCGGGCGGTGAACGAAGTTGAGTTCGCTCTTGTTGATGGCAGTGTCGGCCGCATCGACCGGCTGGTCGAAATGGCCGACCAAATCTGGGTACTAGACTACAAGAGCGGGACGGCGGATGATGCACTGCTGGCCGAGTATCGCGACCAGCTCGCTGGCTACCGCCAGGCGATGACGGCGGTGTTTCCGGCCAAACTGGTGCGCTCGGCACTGATTTTCAGCGATGGGCGCTTGCTGGAAATGTAGCGACAGCCTTTCCCATGTCGCCGCAATGGACTACCATGAGATTGGTCTACACACGGTGTGCGTGGGCTGAATCACCTGACATCGGTATCTAGGATTATTTTGGATTAGGGGGCGCATCATGAAGGTGAGTGAGATACTTGCAATCAAGGGCACCGTTCTTTACACGATCGCTCCCGGCAAGACCCTGGCTGACGCCATCGCCGTCATGAGCGAGCAGGATGTCGGCTCGCTGGTGGTGTTCGACGGCGGTTTGATGGCCGGTATGCTGACGTTCCGCGAAGTGCTCAACGCGGTAAAGAAAAACGGCAACCACTGGTCGGACGTGAAAATTGCGGACGTGATGGTACATGACCCCATCGTTGCCGTGCCGGACATGGATCTGGACGAGTTGCGTCGTCTCATGATCGACTGCCACATGCGCTATCTGCCGGTGATGGATGGCAGCATGCTGATGGGCGTGATTTCCTTCCACGACGTCGCCAAGGCGGTGCTCGAAGAGCAAAGTTTCGAAAACCGCATGCTCAAGGCCTACATCCGCGACTGGCCCGCCGAGCCCGGCGTCGTCTAAGTAGCGTTCAAGTTATCGTTCAAGTTAGGCGTGATGCACCACAGAGCGCGGCGCTTACTCTTGTCTAAAATTCGGGGAGAAAAAATGGACAAAATCTGGCTCAAGAGCTATCCCGCCGGCGTGCCTGCGGAGATCGATGTCAATGCCTATCAATCGATCGGCCAGATGTTCGAGCAAAGCGTTGCCGCCTACCGCGATCGCGTCGCTTACATCAACATGGGGCGCAGCATGACCTACGGCGAACTGGATGAGCATTCGCGCCACTTCGCCGCCTGGCTGCAATCGCTGGGCTTGCCCAAGGGCGCGCGCGTCGCCTTGATGATGCCCAACCTGCTGCAATATCCCGTCTGCATGTTCGGCGCGCTGCGCGCCGGCTATACCGTGGTGAATTGCAACCCGCTCTACACCCCGCCCGAACTGGAACACCAGGTCACCGATGCCGGCGCCGATGTGATCGTCGTCGTTGAAAACTTCGCCCATGTGCTGCAAGCCTGCCTGGGCAAAACGCCGGTCAAGCACATTGTCGTCGCCACCATGGGCGATATGCTGGGCTTTCCCAAGCGGCAGCTCGTCAACTTCGTTGTGCGGTATGTGAAGAAACTCGTGCCGGCCTGGCGATTGACGCGCGCCATGAGCTTCGATGAGGTTTTGGCGACAGGCGCCAAGCGCGACTATAGAGCCATCGAAGTCACGCCCGACGATATCGCATTCCTGCAATACACCGGCGGCACCACTGGTGTTTCCAAGGGCGCGATGCTCACTCACCGCAACATCATCGCCAACCTTGAACAGGCGCACGCCTGGCTCAAGCCCATGCTCACCACGCACGGCGAGTTCGTTGTCACGGCTTTGCCGCTTTATCATATCTTCGCGCTGCTGGCGAACTGCATGGTCTTCTGCAAGATTGGCGCGGCCAATCTGCTCATCACCAACCCGCGCGACATTCCGGGATTTGTGAAGGAACTGTCCAAGTATCGCTTCACCGTCATCACCGGCGTGAATACGTTGTTCAACGCCTTGCTGAATTGTCCCGGCTTCGCCGCCCTGGATTTTTCGACGTTGCGCATCTCGCTGGGCGGCGGCATGGCGGTGCAGAAAGCCGTCGCGGATAAATGGAAGGAAGTCACTGGCGTTACGCTGGTCGAGGCTTACGGCCTGACCGAAACCTCGCCCGCCGCGACCATCAATCCGCTCGACATCAAGGCCTACAACGGCGCCATCGGCCTGCCGCTCTCATCCACCGAAGTCGCCATCCGCGATGACGATGGGCGCGATGTTGCAGTGGGCGAGGCCGGCGAAATCTGCATTCGCGGGCCGCAAGTCATGAAAGGTTATTTCAACCGGCCGGACGAAACCGCCAAGGTCATGATGACCGATGGATTCCTGCGCACCGGTGACATCGGCGTGATGGACGCAAAAGGTTTCGTGCGCATCGTCGATCGCAAGAAGGACATGATTCTTGTCTCGGGCTTCAACGTCTATCCCAACGAAGTCGAAGCCGTCGTCGCCATGCACCCCGGCGTGCTCGAAGTCGCCGCCGTCGGCGTGCCGGACGAACACTCCGGCGAAGCCGTCAAAATCTTCGTCGTCAAGCGAGACCCCGCCCTCACCGCCGAAGCGCTCATCGCCTTCTGCCACGAAAGCCTCACCGGCTACAAGATTCCCCGACAAGTCGAATTCCGCAGCGAACTGCCCAAGACCAATGTCGGCAAGATACTGCGGCGCGCGCTGCGAGATGAGGCGCTCAAGGCCTAGGGTCTGTTGACATTCACTGATTGTTGAAAATGCCATTTGATTGGTAGTACGAAATAGTTGTTCACACTCAATGACTTGACTGCCCCCTGTTCACAGAGGGTGTTTTGTGGTCATAT
>JAYUNL010000174.1:0-8905 GCA_043761745.1 Rhodocyclaceae bacterium | reverse complement strand
TGCCCACCCTACGGGACTGGCGTATTAGCCCAACCCCAGCCGCTCACAAATTGTCGACGTCAGCCCGGCCTGATTGAGCGTGTAGAAATGCAGGCCGGGTGCGCCGTTGGCGAGTAGTGCGGCGCACAGCTCCGTCACCACATCAAGGCCGAAAGCCCGTGCCGAGGCATCGTCGCCGAAGCTCTCGAATTTCTTGCGCATCCAGCGTGGAATTTCGGCGCCGCAGGCATCCGAAAAACGCGCCAGCTTGGTGAAGCTGGCGATGGGCATGATGCCGGGCACGATGGGAATCGTCACGCCCAGCGCGCGGCAATCGTCGACGAAGTGCGTGTAAGCATCCAGGTTGAAGAAATACTGCGTGATCGCCGCATTCGCACCGGCTTCCACCTTGCGCTTGAAGTTGATGAGATCGTCGCGCGGATTTTTGGCCTGTGGGTGATATTCGGGATAGGCCGCCACTTCGATGTGAAACCAGTCGCCCGTTTCGCTGCGGATGAATTCCACCAGCTCATTGGCATATCTAAACTCGCCGGGGTCGGCCATGCCCGAGGGCAGATCGCCGCGCAGCGCGACGATGCGGCGTATGCCGGCCTCGCGATAGTGTGCCAGCACGGCGCGGATGTTGTTGCGCGTCGAGCCCACGCAGGAAAGGTGCGGCGCCGCTGGCTGGCCTTCGCTCTGAATTTCCAGCACGGTTTCCAGCGTGCGGCCGCGCGTTGAGCCACCCGCGCCGAAGGTGCAGGAAAAAAATGCCGGCTTCAATTGTGCCAACTGTCGTCGCGTCACCCGCAGCTTGTCGACCCCTTCAGGCGTCTGCGGAGGGAAGAACTCAAAGGAGATTTCGGGTTTCATGGCTTTAGCTTGGTTCGCCGGATGGCGGCAGGTTGGCCAGGCAGTCTGAAGCCGCCGCAGCAAGTTTCTCATCGAAGGTGAGCAGTGGCGCTCTCAGTGCGGCAGCCAGCCACAGATAGCCGGCATCGTAGGCGGAAAGGGCGTAGTGTCGCGCCAGAGCGAAGAGACCGGCCGGGGGCACGTCGGTGAGTGTGATCAGGCTGAAGTCGAAGCCCTCCAGCCGATCAGCCAGCGCCTCGGCCGGCGCGACCCGGCGCCGCAGCTTGTTGAGTGCGACATTGGTGATTTCAAACGGCAGCAACATCGGCGCGTGCAGGGCGTAAGGATGCATGCGGGCTTCGGCGAGGGTGGATTCCGGCTCGCCGAAAATGAAGGCCGCCAGGACACTGGCATCTACCACCGCCGGCGGGCGCGCCAGGTATTGGCTAGGCGGTTCGGCAACGAAAACCTTCATTTCTTGCGTGCTCCGGCTGGCCTGCGCCCGTCCTTGATGCTGGCAGTTACCCAGGCATCGCCATAGTGAGTGTCGCGCATTTCGCGAACGAGGCGGGCCGATTCCATGGACTCGCCCAGAGGTTCGGGAAACCGCCGCCGAAACGCCGCCGCCGCAGTGGCGAAGCTTCTTAGGCTATTTTCGGCCGCTGTCTTGCGCCGCGATGCGCCCCGTACAAGCGCATCGTCCTGGCGGACCGATTCCGCTGGGGGCGAGGCAGCCGCCGCCTCCAGCAGGGCCATCAACTCGCCCTGCAGAGAGCGGTGATGGCGCGCGGCGCGCAGGCGGATCGCCTTCAACAGGGGCTCGGGGACATCCTTGATCGAGAGACTAGGCATGGTGATAGGCTCCATAATGGAACCATAATGGCTCCATTATGGTTCCACATTGTGGTTTCCCTTTGAAATCGCGTCAATACCGATAATGCTCGGGCTTGTACGGGCCATCCTTGGCCATATTCAGATATGCAGCCTGCTCGTCCGAGAGCACGGTGAGTTGCGCGCCGACCTTCTTCAAGTGTAGGCGCGCCACCTTTTCGTCGAGTTGCTTGGGCAGCACATAGACCTGTTTTTTGTATTGGTCGCCGCGCGTGAACAGCTCGATCTGCGCCAGCACCTGGTTGGTGAAGGAGTTGCTCATCACAAAGCTCGGGTGGCCCGTACCGCAGCCGAGATTCACCAAACGACCTTCGGCCAGCAAGATGATGCGCTTACCGTCCGGGAAAATGATGTGGTCGACTTGCGGTTTGATATTGTCCCAGGTGTAGCCCTTGACGCTGGCGACATCAATCTCCGAATCGAAGTGGCCGATGTTGCAGACGATGGAATTGTTCTTCATCGCCTTCATGTGGTCATGGCCGATGACATGCAGATTGCCCGTGGCGGTGACGAAGATGTCGGCCTTGTCGCAGGCGTCTTCCATGGTCACTACGCGGTAGCCTTCCATTGCGGCTTGCAGTGCGCAGATCGGGTCGATTTCCGTCACCCACACCGTAGCGCCCAAGCCGCGCAGCGATTGCGCGCAGCCCTTGCCCACGTCGCCATAACCGGCGACGACGGCGATCTTGCCGGCGATCATCACGTCGGTGGCGCGCTTGATGCCATCCACCAGCGATTCGCGACAGCCATAGAGGTTGTCGAATTTGCTCTTGGTCACCGAGTCATTCACGTTGATGGCCGGGAAGGGTAGCCGACCTTCGGCCGCCATCTGGTAAAGGCGCTTCACACCCGTGGTGGTTTCTTCCGTCACGCCGCGAATGTTCGCCAGCATCTTCGAATACCAGCCGGGCTTGGCAGTGAGGCGCTTCTTGATCGAGGCGTAAAGCGCGACTTCTTCTTCGTTGGTCGGCTTGGCGATGACGGAAGCATCTTCTTCCGCCTTGCTGCCGAGAATCAAGAGCAGCGTGGCGTCGCCGCCGTCGTCGAGAATCATATTTGCGCCGGCCTTTTCATCGCCGCCCCACTCAAAGATCTGGTGCGTGTATTCCCAATATTCCTCCAGGCTTTCACCCTTGTAGGCGAAGACTGGAATCTGGGAGGCGGCAATGGCCGCAGCAGCATGATCCTGCGTGGAGAAAATATTGCACGAAGCCCAGCGTACTTCGGCGCCCAGTGCGACGAGCGAGTCGATCAAGACGGCCGTCTGTATAGTCATGTGCAGGCTGCCGGCGATGCGCGCGCCCTTGAGTGGCTTACTCGCGGCGAATTCCTCGCGCACGGCCATCAGGCCAGGCATTTCAGTCTCGGCGATGATAATTTCCTTGCGACCCCAGGCGGCGAGGCCGATGTCGACGACTTTGTAATCGGTAAAGCTGTTGCGATCAGACACAGTGTTCATGGAATGCTCCTTGACAATGTGACGGGGGGATAGGGCGGGGGTGGAACTCACTCACCAGCCATCCCGTGCCCGGCACGGTTTGTAGGTGAGCGCAGTTGAAACAACTTCGCCGCAATCGGGTGCTGGTTGATTGGGTCGAAGGCTCCGAGCCTGGGGGCCGTGTAGAGTGAAACAACGGCGCCTCGCAGCGCTCCTCGGAAGCTGCGGATTATACGCCGGTTGAATTGGCCGGGTGAGCGGAAAATAGTAGCGGGAAATCGCCGCTATTAAGCTTTCCATAACTCGCGATACTCATCATATAAAAACTCGCGAACCCCTTTCTCTTGACAAAACTTGACAAACATGTAGTCCAGGATTAGAGTCGGCGCCCTATGGAAAAGACGCTGCACCGCGAAGCAGTCAACGGCGCCATGCAACGGACCGGGTTCAATGCGTCCGACCTTGCAACGAAGCTCGGTGTTAGCCGGCAGGCCGTCAGTAACTGGCTAAACGGCAAGGGCTTCCCCCGGCCGGACAAGCTTCTCAAGCTTTCCGTTCTTCTAAAACTGTCATTCAATGAATTGGTTGTGCCGTCGGTGGCTACAATGGAGCCGCAGGTTGCGTTTCGTCGCATGGCCCGGCAGAAAACGACCGACGACCATCTTGATCGTGCCCGCTCAATGGGTCGGCTGTTGGCGGGGCTGGTCGATTACTTACCTTTTAATCGACTGGTAAAAGCCGACGAGTTCATCAATCCGCGTAAGGAATATGCCTATATTCAGGAGGCGGTCGAGCGACTCCGCTCTGAGCTCAAACTCCCCACCAGCAAGGTTATCGATTTTCACGATCTGATTGGACGTTTTAGGGATTTGCAGGCGGTACTAGTGCCTGTGCTCTGGGGTAAAAAAGACCGGCACGAAAATGCGTTGCACGTATTTTTACCGGACACCGCGACAAACTGGATATTTTTGAACCTCGACAGCAACCTGATCGATTTCAAGTTTTGGATGGCCCACGAGTTAGCGCATACCTATACGCCATTACTCACAGGAACAGAAGGTGGAGAGGACTTCGCTGATGCGTTTGCTGGCGCCTTCCTGTTTCCACAGTCTTGTGCAGAAGCGGCCTACGCCAGGGTTGCCGCCCACCCCACGGAAGCGCGCCGCGTAAACGAAATAAAATCGATCTCAAACGATTCGGTAATCTCGTTTCTTACCGTGTTCTATGAGATCAACAATTATGCCCATTACGCTGGAAAGGAAGCGCTTCGTCTACCCGATGCGGCAATACATGGCGCAGCGACTAATGTCGCGAAGGCATTCCCGACTGTGAGCAATTTATTGTTTGACGGTCAGGTGCCAAAGCCCAGCCAATATATACGGACGGTTGAGCGCGACTTCAAAACGCCATTCTTTGACGCACTGTCGCGCTATCTTAAAGCCAGTGGAGAGACCGCTTCCTTCATACGACAAGTGATGGATGTGTCGCTTGTCGATGCGAAGGCGCTGCATGCGGAGCTAGACGGGTGATCGGCTACTTGCTCGATAGCAACGTCTACTTCCGACTCGCCAAAAGTTTTCATCCCTTGCTCGGCGGGCCGTTCGGCCCGCAAAAACTCCAACTCCAAGTGCTCACCGATGTGGATCGCGAGTTCTCGCAAAATCCAAAGCTCGATTCCAAGTTTTCCTGGGTATCCGAGACGCAGTACGCATCCAATCGCAAATCCAATCTTCTCGTGGCGGCTGGAGATGATGCTGAAAATATCAAACACGCTGGATGGTTCATACGGGATTGGTGCAGGGACAACCGCACGCTATTTCTGGAGCACCGGGCAACGGCGCCTTCACCCGTGGATTGTGCTGTTCTCGCACATGGCAATGTGCTTGGCGCAATAGTCGTGACTGACGACCGAGGAATGGCCGTTGCCGCCAAGGAGTTCAACATCGAACTTATCGGTGGACATGAATTGCTGAAGCTGTTGCTTGATGCGAAGGTCGTCACAATGGATCAGATACAGGTCGCCTTTGCCTACCTGGATTACGAGAGAGATATTCCTGCCACTTGGCGGCGTAGTGCCAAACGGCTCTTCGGTATCACTCTTTCGTAGAGGAGGCGGCTGACGAGGCGCGTCGGTATCGAGCCCGTCCTAATGCGTGCCATGATTGGTGTTTGATCGGCTACACTCCCAGCCCACATGCCGAACGAATGATCCGCCGTCGATGACTGCCGCCTTGCCGCCAACCGAACCCGCCGCCATAGAGAGTTTCATTGCCCGCTGGCAAGACGCTTCCGGTTCAGAGCGCGCCAATTACCAGCTCTTCATCGGCGAGCTTACCGAACTGCTCAGCCTGCCCCGGCCCGATCCGGCGCGGGAAGATACGCGCGACAACGCTTATGTTTTCGAGCGCCGCGTCACCTTCCGGCATGGCGACGGCGCCGAGTCGAGCGGCTTTATCGATTGCTATCGGCGTGGCGCTTTCGTGCTCGAAGCCAAGAAGGTTCGCGCCAATGCGGGCAAGGGTTTTGACGATGCCCTGCAACGCGCACGCGGCCAGGCCGAAGCCTATGCGCGCGCCCTGCCGGCGCAGGAAGGTCGGCCGCCATTTCTGGTCGTGGTCGATGTCGGCAATGTCATCGAGCTGTATGCCGAATTCACGCGCTCCGGCGCCACCTACACGCCTTTCCCCGATCCGCGCTCACATCGCATCGGGCTCGCCGATCTGCGCAATGTCGCCGCCCGAGAACGCCTCGCCCACGTCTGGCTCGACCCGCTCGCGCTCGACCCCAGCCGCGCCACCGCCAAGGTCACACGCGAGGTCGCCGGCAAGCTGGCCGAGGCCGCCAAGGCGCTGGAAAAAGCCGGCCACGCGGCGGAAGACGTCGCCGGCTTTCTCACCCGCTGCCTCTTCTCCATGTTCGCCGAAGACGTGGGGCTGCTGCCGTCGCGCGCCTTCTCAAATCTGCTCGAAAGCCTCGTCGAAACGCCCGCCCAATTTGTGCCGCTCATAGGCGAGCTATGGCGCGCCATGGACAAGGGCGAATTCTCCGCCGCCATACGCAGCGCGCTGCCGCGCTTCAACGGCAAACTCTTCAAAGACCCGACAGTGCTGCCGCTCACGCGCGAGCAGATCGAGCTGCTCATTAAGGCCGCTAAAGCCGATTGGACGCAAGTCGAGCCGGCGATTTTCGGTACGCTGCTCGAACGTGCGCTCAACCCCAGCGAGCGCCACGCCCTCGGCGCCCACTACACGCCGCGCGCCTATGTCGAGCGGCTGGTGCTGCCCACGGTTGTCGAGCCGCTGCGGCAAGACTGGGCCAATGTCCAGGCCGCCGCGCTGCTGCTCGCCGGTGAAGGCAAGCCCAAGGATGCCGTCAGCATCATTCGAACTTTCCACCATCGCCTGTGCGAAACCCGCGTGCTCGACCCGGCCTGCGGCAGCGGCAACTTTCTCTACGTCACGCTGGAGCACATGAAGCGGCTCGAAGGCGAAGTGCTCAACCAGTTGCACGCGCTGGGCGAGAGCCAGACGCTGCTCGAAGCTGAAGGCCTCACCGTCGATCCGCATCAGTTTCTCGGCCTCGAACTCAATCCGCGCGCCGCGGCGATTGCCGAGCTGGTGCTGTGGATAGGCTATCTGCAATGGCACTTCCGCACCAAGGGCGCCGGCCTGCCGCCGCAGCCCGTCTTGAAGGATTTCCGCAACATCGAATGCCGCGACGCCGTGCTCTCCTATGACCGTATTGAATACGTCATGAACGAGGCGGGGCAACCAGTTTCGCGTTGGGACGGCAAGACCATGAAGCCGCACGCCGTGACCGGCAAAGACGTGCCGGACGAGCGCGCCCAAGTGCCACTGGAGCGTTATGTGAATCCGCGTCAGGCCGAGTGGCCACAGGCGGATTATGTCGTTGGCAATCCGCCCTTCATCGGCAACAAGCGCATGCGCGATGCGCTGGGCGACGGCTATGTTGACGCCTTGCGCCGCGTCTGGCGCGACATGCCCGAGTCGGCAGATTTCGTCATGTACTGGTGGCATCACGCCGGCAATCTGGCGCGGCGCGGCGACATCCAGCGCTTCGGCTTTATCACTACCAATAGCCTCACGCAAACATTCAATCGTCGCGTGGTCGAAGCGCAACTGGCCGCAGAGCCGCCCCTGTCCTTGGTCTACGCCATACCCGATCATCCGTGGGTGGATAGCGCGGACGGCGCAGCGGTGCGCATTGCGATGACGGTTGCTGCGCCTGGCGCGGCGCAGGGTCGCTTGCTCACTGTGCAAAGCGAATGCGAAGGCGGTGGCGAAGGTTTGGAAGTAAAAGTTTCGGAGCGCGGCGGCGTCATTCACGCCGATCTAACACTGGGGGCCAATATTTCGGCCACCAAGCCGTTGCAGGCGAACGGTGGCGTGTCGTCAATGGGCTTTATGCTCGCAGGGTCTGGCTTTATTGTTACGCCCGAGGAAGCGGCGCGGCTTGACGCTAACGCACCGATCAAACTTTATCGCAACGGCCGCGATCTCACCGATAGGCCACGCGGAGCGATGCTGATTGATCTCTTCGGCCTGACCTCCGAAGAAGTTCGCACCCGTTGGCCTGCGACATACCAGCATGTGCTGGAGCGCGTTAAGTCGGAGCGAGATCATAACAACCGACCACGGTTGCGCGAGCAATGGTGGATATTCGCCGAGCCACGAAAGACGTTACGTGCAGCGCTCGTCGGGCTGACGCGCTACATTGCTACCGTCGAGACTGCGAAGCATCGTTTGTTTCAGTTTCTCGATCTCAGCATTGCGCCTGACCACAGACTGATTGCCATAGCGCTCGACGAAGCCTACGCGCTCGGCGTGCTATCCAGTCAAGTCCATGTCTGCTGGTCGCTCGCGGCGGGTGGAACACTCGAAGATCGTCCGGTCTACAACAAGACGCGTTGCTTTGAACCTTTCCCTTTCCCCGCCGCCACCCCCGAACAACAAGCCCACATCCGCGCCCTTGCCGAAGAACTCGACGCGCATCGCAAGCGCCAGCAGGCGGCGCATCCCGAGCTCACGCTCACGGGCATGTACAACGTGCTGGAAAAACTGAAATCCGGCGCGGCGCTGACGGCGAAAGAAAAAACCCTCCACGAACAAGGCCTCGTCTCGGTGCTGAAAAGCCTGCACGACGAACTCGACGGCGCCGTGCTGGCGGCCTACGGCTGGAGCGATCTCGCGCCCTTGCTGCCCGATGCGGCCGCCTTCGCCGACGCGGTGCTGGCACGTCTCGTCGCGCTCAACGCCGAGCGCGCGGCGGAAGAAGCGCGCGGCCAGATCCGCTGGCTGCGGCCGGCATTTCAAGCGCCCGCGCCAGCGCCACACCAGACCTCGTTCGCAGACGATGCTGGTCTGGAAGCCAGTACCGACGCGGCTTCCCGAGGTGCATCCGCCACCAGCGCCATTCCGCGCGCACCCTGGCCCGCCACGCTGCCCGAGCAAGTCGCCGCCGTCGCGCGTGTGCTGGCCGAGACCCGCGTGCCGCTCGCAGAGGCCGACCTCGCCGCTCGCTTCACCGGCAAAGGCCCTTGGAAAAAACGCCTGCCGCAACTCCTCGACACCCTCGTCGCCCTAGGCCGCGCCCGCTTGTTGGAAGACGGGCGCTGGATGGGGTAAGTATTTGTAGGATGGGTGGAGGCGCCCTTTGCCGTAACCCATCGAATTTTTGGCGTCCGACGATGGGTTACGGCGCTTGTGCGCCTCCACCCATCCTACG
>JAYUNL010000173.1:0-2853 GCA_043761745.1 Rhodocyclaceae bacterium | reverse complement strand
CGTCTGCGCTTAAGCGTCGCACTCGCAAGAAGCCTGGGCCACTGTCCTCACTGCAACTGGATCGGTGAAAAACTCAATTTATGACACAGTAAGACTAAGGCCTGTGCGGACATTCTTGTTTCCTCTCGGAATATCACTGGGATAGCCGGCGACGAGTAAAGGCGGCCCTTGACCGCGCCGAAGACAGCCCCTATTTCAACCGAACTCATCGCCGCACAAAAGGCATTCCGACACCCAGAGGCAGAGGGGTAGCCCCCATTGGCGAGCGTTGCTTACGCATAGCGCCGGCCATATTTTTCCGCGCAGCCTTTGGCTTGCGCATCTACAAAATAATCTGGCCGCGCTTAGCTTGTCTTCTCTGCAATCTTCCGCGCCTTTGCGAGGTCTTCATCGCGGATCACACCCTGATGATGGAGCACCATCAGCATGGCCACCGCTGTCGGCATGTCTCGCCCAGCTTCATACCGGCTTCCACCAGATTGCGTCACACCGAAGGGCGTCCAGAAGTTGCTTTGATTCTTGCCGGATTGCTGGCGGTACGCGCGAACATTTTTCAGATCGAGTTTTGGAGTCTTGGCCATCTCTTGTCCTTTCATTAGAGGAAACAGGCTGTGGTTTTGCAGTTGCGCAATTGGGTCAGCATGTCCAAGGCATTATACGAACAGAATGGCCCGCGATATTTGAAAGGCGAGATTTTTTTGAATGATGTCTCCAAAGCGGTCTGCCCACCAAACAGGCCGAAAGTGTTACAGACTTATCTGGACAACAGCATCACCACAGCGTCTCACGCTCCGCCGTGGCGGTGATGTTGTGAATGGACAGATCGGCGCCGTTGTATTCTTCTTCCGCATCAAGCCGCAAGCCGACGAATTTTTTCAGCGTGCCATAGACGATGAAGCTGCCGGTAACGGCGATGCCTATGCCCATGGCGGTGCCGATGGCTTGCGAGGCGAAACTAACACCGCCCAGGCCGCCCAGCGATTTCGCGCCGAAGATGCCGGCGGCCAGCCCGCCCCAAGCGCCGCAAAGGCCGTGCAGCGGCCATACACCGAGCACGTCGTCGATCTTCCAGCGGTTTTGCGTGAGGGTGAAGAGATAGACAAAAAGCCCGCCGGCAACGGCGCCGGTGGCGAGCGCGCCAATGGGATGCATCACGTCGGAGCCCGCGCAAACGGCGACGAGGCCGGCGAGCGGGCCGTTGTGCACAAAGCCGGGGTCGTTCTTGCCGGCAACCAGCGCGGCGAGGATGCCGCCCACCATGGCCATGAGTGAATTGAGGGCGACGAGGCCGCTGACTTTATCCAGCGATTGCGCGCTCATGACGTTGAAACCAAACCAGCCCACCGTCAGCACCCAGGCGCCCAGCGCGAGGAAGGGAATGCTTGATGGCGGATGCGCGGAGATGTGACCATCCTGGTGATAGCGCCCGCGCCGCGCGCCGAGGAGGATCACGGCGATGAGGCCAACCCAGCCGCCGACAGCATGCACCACCACGGAGCCGGCGAAGTCATGAAACTCTTCGCCAAAGCTGGCCTTCAGCCAGTCCTGAATGCCATAGGCATGGTTCCAGGCGATGCCTTCGAAGAAAGGATAGACGAAGCCGACGAGCAGGAAGGTGGCCGCGAGTTGTGGATAGAACCTGGCGCGCTCGGCGATGCCGCCCGAGACGATGGCGGGAATCGCTGCCGCGAAGGTGAGCAGGAAGAAGAACTTCACCAGCTCGTAGCCGCTCTTCTGAGCCAGGGTTTCTGCGCCGGCAAAAAAATTCACGCCATAGGCGATGAAGTAACCGATGAAGAAATACGCCAGGGTGGACATGGCGAAATCCACCATGATTTTCACCAGCGCATTGACCTGGTTTTTTCTGCGTACGGTGCCGAGTTCGAGAAAGGCGAAGCCGGCGTGCATGGCGAGCACCATAATGGCGCCCAGCAGCACAAACAAAACGTCACTGGTGGTCTTAAGCGTTTCCATAGAGACTCCTAAAAATCAAATGCACAAATCCGGAGCGCAGGTGCAAATTCTGTTCCCGATAAAATAGGGGCTATGAATCAGCCTATTGAGGGAAGCGTTGTATTTTGGTAAGAGAAAATCGCACCATCACAGTGCGACCGCCATCAGTCATAGCACCAGCACGGTGCGTCTTGTTGAATTTGCGCATCATTTCGGCGCGTATTCCTTCGGCATAATAAGCCACATCTCAGCTTTCTGCCGCATACGCCCGGCCTGCGCGCCGGCGTCCACCCCGAAGCCCCAGAAGAAATCGGCACGCACCACACCTTTGATGGCGCCCCCCGTGTCTTGCGCCATGACTAAGCGTTGTAACGGCTTGTCGCTGTTGGGTTGCGTAGTGGAAATAAAGACTGGCGCGCCGAGCGGGACAGTGCGCGCGTCGACGGCGATGCTGCGCGTGGGCGTAAGCGGTACGCCCAACGCGCCAATCGGACCGCCGCCCGTGTCCGGCAGCTCACGGAAAAATACATAACTGGGATTCAGGTTGAGCAATTCATCCACGCGCTTGGGGTTGGCTTTGGCCCAAGCCTGTATGCCTTGCATGGAGGCCTGCTCCAACTTCAGCTCGCCGCGCTCCACCAGCCAGCGGCCTATGGATTGATAAGGATGACCGTTCTGCTCGGCATAGCCCACGCGCACGCGGCTGCCGTCGGGCAATTCGACGCGCCCCGAGCCTTGCACCTGAAGGAAAAATAGCTCGATGGGGTCTTCCACCCACAGCAAGGCCTTGTCGGCGAACGAGCCGGCGGATTTGCGTTCCTGCTGCGTTAGCTCGGCGCGCGACCAATAGGGCACGACCTTGCGGCCTTCGAGCCGGCCGCGCAAGCGCATGGGCTTGAG
>JAYUNL010000172.1:0-9311 GCA_043761745.1 Rhodocyclaceae bacterium | reverse complement strand
TGCCCACGCTACGGCGCTTGGCGCTTAGGGAGTTTAGGGGGTCGGAGGGCTTATGAAACAGCGCCGCTTGATGAACGAAATAAACGTCGTGCCCTATATCGATGTGATGCTGGTGCTGCTCGTCATTTTCATGGTGACGGCGCCGATGATCCAGACGGGCAGCATCGATTTACCCAGCGTCGGCAAATCGGCTCAAGTGCCCACGGCGCCGCTGGAAGTCATCATCAAGGCCGACCAATCGCTGGCGCTGCGCGACCACGCCAAGGGCGATGCCGAAGTGGCGGTCAGCAAGGCAGAGCTGGTTCAATTACTACAGGCCGCACAGAAGCGCGATCCGCAACAGCCGGTGCTAATCGCTGGCGACAGAAAAGTGCCCTACGAAGCGGTGCTGGGCGTCATGGACGAATTGCAGAGGCAGCAGGTGGTGAAGATCGGCCTGCTGGTGCAGCCAGGAAAATGAGCGCCATAACGGCAACGCGGGAAGACCCGGGCAAGTGGGCTTCCGCCGCGCTGGCTGCGTTTGTGCATGGCTTGCTTGCCATGATGTTGTTCTACGGCATACGTTGGCAAACCCACGCGCCGGAGGTCTTTGAAGTCGATCTGGTACGTGCGCCGGTAAGGGTTGCGCCCGCAACGCCGGTTGTCGAACAGCCAGCACCAGTGGTCAAGCCCATACCTGAGTCCGAACCCAAGCCTGACGCTAAGCCTCTCGCGCCGCAGCCCAAGCCCGACATCGCCGTCAAGGAAAAAGAAAAGCCCAAGCCCAAAGAACCGCCGCGAGCTAAGCCCGTCGAGGACAAACAGCAGAAGGATGCACTCAAGCGTGAGGACGCGCGCATCGAAGCCAGCAAGGCTGACCAGGAGTTCAAACAAGTGCAGCAGGCGCAAGCCGCTGCTGCGCGCTCAAGTACGCAAACCGCCTGGAAAGGCCAGATCATTGCTAGTATCAAACGAAGAATTGTACGGCCGCCGAATTTGAGCGGGAACCCCGAGGGAATATTCGAGGTCAACTTGCTGCCCGATGGATCACTGATTGGCGAACCCCATCTCAAACAATCAACCGGCAATCCGCTCCTGGACGCCGCCATAGAACGCGCCATCATGGCTGCAGACCCTTTGCCCAAGCCCGCAGACCCTTCTGTGTTCCAGCGTACATTGCTGCTTAAGTTCCGGCCGCTCGAAGAGTAGCCGGCGTTATAATAATTCTCTCTCCGGTATTCCTGACGATGCGCACCATGTTCCTTACCCGTCTGCGCAGTACCCTGGCTTTTGTGTTTTTGGCGCTTTCAATTTTCGCGCTCTCATTTAGCGCTCAGGCGCAACTCACCATCGAAATCAGCGGGGCTGGCGCCAATCGCATACCCCTGGCGGTAGCCGATTTTTCGGGCGAGCGCAGCATTGCCACGGCGCTGGTGTCTGTAGTGCGCGCCGATCTGGAGCGCAGCGGTCTGTTCAAACTGGTCGATCCCGGCGCCGCCGCTGTTTCCGATAATGCCAACATCGCCTACGGCGACTGGAAGTCACGCGGGGCCGATGCTTTGGTCACCGGTAGCGTGACGCAAATGGCGGATGGCCGCTATGAAATCCGCTTTCGTTTGCATGATGTGCCCAAGCAAGCAAGCCTGGGCGGCATGACTTATATCGCCGCTTCCGGCCAGTTGCGCACGGTGGCACATCGCATCGCCGATTATGTTTATGAAAAGCTTTTGGGCGAGCCAGGCATCTTCTCGACGCGCATCGCCTACGTGGTAAAAAGCGGCAGTCGCTTCGAGTTGCAAATCGCCGACGCGGACGGCATGAATGCCCAGGCCGCGCTGGCTTCCCACGAACCGATCATCTCACCAACATGGTCGCCCGACGGCACGCGCTTGGCGTATGTTTCCTTCGAGGCGAAAAAGCCGGTGATCTACGTGCACTCGCTCGCCACGGGGCAGCGGCATGTCGCGGCGAATTTCAAAGGTTCCAACTCCGCGCCCGCCTGGTCGCCCGATGGTCGCCGCCTGGCGGTGGTGTTGACCAAGGAAGGCACCTCCCAGCTCTATACGCTGAACGCCGATGGCAGTGGCGTCTCGCGTCTGGCTTCTTCATCGGGTATTGACACGGAGCCGGCTTATTCACCGGATGGCCAGTTTATTTACTTCACCTCCGACCGCGGCGGCAGCCCGCAGATTTATCGCATTCCCGCCACTGGCGGCGATGCTCAGCGCATCACCTTCGAGGGCAGCTACAACGTCACGCCGCGACTTTCCCGCGATGGCAAGAGCATGGCCTACATCTCACGCAACAGTGGCCGCTTTCAATTGACCCTGATGGATCTGGCCACGCGCCAGACGCAGATACTTACCGATTCGGACAAAGACGAATCGCCCAGCTTCGCCCCCAACAGTCGCATGATCCTTTATGCTTCTGAAATAGGCGGGCGCGGTGTGCTGGCTGCCGTATCCAGCGACGGGCGGGTAAAACAGAAGCTGTCGGTGCAAGCGGCGGATGTGCGGGAACCGGCTTGGGGCCCGCTGATTAAATACTGACGATCGGAGAACAATGATGAATAAGCAATGGTTGGCGATACTGGCGGTGGCACTAGTGGCCGGTTGCAGCACCACCCCACCCGAACAATCGAATGCGCCGGTCGAGGACCGCTCGGCGCGCACTATCAACAACGCCGAGGTGGCGAAAGTCACGCCGGGCGGCATGGAAGGCAGCGGTATCGCGGCACTGAAAGACCCGAAGAACATCCTTTCCAAGCGTAGCGTCTACTTTGACTACGACAGCTTCGCCATCAAAGACGAATTCAAGCCGCTGGTGGAAGCGCACGGGAAATTTCTGGTCGCCAACCCCAAGATGAAAATGCTGATCCAGGGCAATGCCGACGAGCGCGGCAGTCGCGAATACAACCTCGCTCTGGGCCAGAAGCGCGCTGAAGCTCTGCGCAAAATGCTCGCGCTGCTGGGCGTGAAGGAAGAACAAATCGAAGCCGTCAGTCTGGGCGAAGAGAAGCCCAAAAACGTCGGTCATGACGAAACCGCCTGGACCGAAAACCGCCGCGACGACATGCTCTACACAGGCGAGTTTTAATCGATGAAGCGCCAGGCGACGCGCACCTTTTTGACAGGGTTGCTGCCACTGCTTATGCTCATCGCGCTGCCCGCCCGCGCCGGTCTTTTCGACGACGACGAGGCGCGCAAGCGCATCGAGAGCCTGCGCAGCGAATCCGATACGCGCGTGGAAAAAATCAATCGCGCGCAAATGGACCTGGCCAATCAGATCGAGGCGCTGCATGCGCAAATCGCCAGATTGAACGGCCAGATCGAAATGCTGACGCACGATCTCGAAGCGACGCAGAAGCGGCAAAAAGATTTCTATGTCGATCTTGACAGCCGCGTGCGCAAGCTTGAAACGCAACCAGATGCCAGCGACAACGCCAAGCCAGCCATCCCGGCGGTAGATCCGGCGGCGGAGACGCGCGATTATGAGGCTGCACTAAACCTTTTCAAGGTCGGCAAGTTGAAGGATGCACTGGCGGCTTTCCTCGCTTTCGCCAAGACTTACCCAACCAGCGCGTTCAGCCCGTCGGCGCATTACTGGGCCGGCAGTGCGCACTATCAGCTTGGCGAATTCAAGAAGGCTGGCGAATTGTTCAATACCGTGGCTGCAACCTGGCCGGATGATGCAAAAGCGCCCGATGCTTTGCTCGGCCTGGCCAACAGCCAACGCGAATCCGGCGACGCCAAGGGTTCACGCAAAACCTTGGAACAAATCGTGGCGCGCTACCCCACCAGCGCGGCAGCCAAGGCGGCGAAGCAGCGCCTGGGCAAGAAGTAAGCTGCTCGGGCATGTTGGCTGAGGTAAGCAGCGCGCAGGATCTCAAGCTGCGCATCACCGAGATATTCTTTTCCCTGCAAGGCGAGAGTACGCGCGTGGGCTTGCCCACGGTCTTCGTGCGGCTGACGGGTTGCCCGCTGCGCTGCGTCTGGTGCGATACCGAATACGCCTTCAGTGGCGGCGAAAACAAATCCATAGCGGAAATACTCGCCGCAGTCGCTGCATATGGCACCCGGCACGTGTGCGTTACGGGCGGCGAGCCGCTGGCGCAAAAAACCTGCCTGGCACTGCTCACTGCCTTGTGCGATGCCCGCTATTCGGTGTCACTGGAAACCAGCGGTGCGCTGGATGTGTCTGGCGTCGATGCGCGCGTCTCGCGCATCATGGATATCAAAGCGCCAGATTCCGGCGAAGCTGAAAAAAATCGTTGGGAAAACCTTGCGCTGCTCAACGGCCAAGACGAAATCAAGTTCGTGCTGGCCAGCGAGCGAGACTATCTGTGGGCGCGCGACGTATTGCGCCAACGCAAGCTGGACGCCCTCTGTCCAGTGCTGATGTCACCGGTGCAGGAGACGCTCTCGCCGCGCGAATTGGCTGAGTGGATACTGCGCGATAAGCTGCCAGTGCGTATGCAAGTGCAAATGCATAAAGTGATTTGGGGCGCGGAACGCGCAAGATAGGATGGAAAAACGCGCGGTCATCCTGCTCTCTGGCGGACTCGATTCGGCCACCATCCTGGCGCTCGCTCGCGACGCCGGCTATGTCTGCTACGCCCTGTCCGTCGCCTACGGCCAGCGTCACGCGGCGGAACTGACCGCCGCCGAGCAAGTGGCGCAGGCGCTGGGGGCGCGCGAGCATCGCGTAGTGGTGATCGATCTTGCGCAATTCGGCGGATCGGCCCTCACCGACACCACCCTGGCGGTGCCTATCACCGGTGTGCAACCCGGTATTCCCCTCACCTATGTGCCGGCACGCAATACCGTCATGCTGACGCTGGCCTTGGCCTGGGCGGAAGTGCTCGGGGCGCACGATCTCTTCATCGGCGTGAATGCCGTCGATTACTCGGGCTACCCGGATTGCCGGCCCGAATTCGTGCAAGCTTTCGAGGCCATGGCGAATCTCGCCACCAAGGCCGCTGTCGAGGGCGCGCGCCTCACTGTTCATGCACCGCTCATCGCACTGTCAAAAGCGGAAATCATTCGTCGCGGCATGGCCGCCGGTGTCGATTACGCCGTCACCGTCTCCTGCTATCAAGCCGACGCCGCAGGGCGTGCCTGCGGTGTTTGCGACTCCTGCCGCTTGCGTCGCGAAGGCTTTCTCGCTGCCGGCGTTGCCGATCCCACGCGCTACGTAGCATGAGCTTTACCGTACATCACGCCGTGCTGCTGTCGGTATTCGCCATAGCCCTGGTCATGGGCGCCACTGCCAACAAGACGCGCTTTTGCGCCATGGGGGCGGTGTCCGACTGGATCAATATGGGTGACACGGGCCGCCTGCGCGCCTGGCTGCTTGCCATTGCGGTGGCGCTGACTGGCGCGCTGCTGTTGGAGGCCAGCGGCGTCATCGATCTCGATGCCGGCACCTTCCCGCCCTACCGCAGCGTGAATTTCGCCTGGCTGCGCTATCTGCTGGGCGGATTGATGTTCGGCGCAGGAATGACATTTGCATCGGGCTGCGGCAACCGCACACTGGTAAAAATCGGCGGCGGTAATCTGAAGTCGCTGTTCGTGCTGGCTGTCGCGGCCGCCTGTGCCTACCTCATGATGTGGACCGAATTTTACGAGCGCGTTTTCAATAGCTGGATCGTCGCCAGCAGCCTGAGCCTCGGCCACTTCGGCATCGAAAGCCAGGAAATCGGCGCAATCGTAGCCGGCTTTTTCGGTTTTTCGCAGAACCGCACGGCGCACCTCGTCATCGGCGCGCTGATCGCGCTGGGGCTTCTGGTCTGGCTGTTTTCCTCACAGGAATTCCGTCGCAATCGCGACAATATGTTGGGCGGCACGGTGATCGGCTTGGCGGTGATGGCGGGCTGGTATCTGACCGGCGGGCCGCTAGGCCGCGCCTGGAAGGAATGGGCCGAGATGGCCGTCGAAATGCCAAGCCGCGTGGAAGTGCAGTCCTTCACCTTCATCAGTCCCATGGGCGATCTGGTGCGCTACCTCATGCACCCGAGCAAACTGGCCCACATCAATTTCGGCATCGTGGCGCTGGCTGGCGTCATCGTCGGTTCATGGCTGTATGCGCGGTATACACGCAGTTTCCGCATCGAATGGTTTAGCTCCGTGCAGGACTTTGGCTACCACCTGCTCGGTGCGGTACTCATGGGCGTGGGCGGCGTGCTGGCGATGGGCTGCACCATAGGCCAGGCGGTGACAGGCGTATCGACCTTGGCCCTGGGCTCTTTTCTCACCTTCGGCGCACTCGTCGCCGGGGCCGCTGGCGCCATGAAATACCAGTATTGGCGCGCCTGATTTTCATGATGCGGGAACAGCACCCCGCATCATGAAAATCAGGCCCTTTCAAACGCCCGCCCCCTTCGCCCCCCTCGCGGGGGGTTCCTGATTGGCTCGCTACGCTCGATATCACACAGCGCTGCGATGGCTGTATTTCACGCTAAAAATGCGCCCAGACCGAGCTCGGTGCTTTATTAACAGCGTCACCCTTTGGGTAGACTTTGCAATTTCAAGGCCCACCGCATCAGCCTGCCCTGTTAGGGCAGGCTGAATAGCCACTTTTCTCTGTTGTCTTTTCTTCGCGCCGCGTAGCGGAAATAAAAAACGGCGACCCTAGCCGCCGTTTTGCTAATGAATATCCAGAATTCAGACCAACCGCTTGCGACGACGGGTAGCGGCCAGACTTGCCAGACCCAGACCCAGCAGGCCCAGGGTCATCGGCTCCGGCACGCTAGTCACATTCTTGGTGGTGACGCTGACGCTCAGGTTGTCCATTGCCCACGATTCGTCGCCGAGGCTCTGGTTTCCCGGTCCGAAGATAAAGAAATCTATCTGCGCCGACGAACCTGAGTGTGCAAAGTTAGCAAAGAGAGGATCCGCCCCCAGGTTGTACGCGCTGTCGGTGTAATAACCACCGGGACCAGAGAAGCCCAGATCAACGTGGCGAGCAAGTTCCACGCCCGAAGGTGGCACATAACTCTGTATCTGGCTTGGAACCGCATTGGCAAACGATTCACTGAAGAGCGTCGCGCCATCGAACACAATTTTGAAGAAATCCCCAGCGGGAAACGTGCCTGTGCCGTCGAGCGAGTCGATTGCGGCGAACAGGAAGGCAAGACTGATGGTGTCGTGCGCTGGCAAACCACTCAGACTAAGCGTAACCACGTTACCTGTTTCACTGCGCAAAAAGTTACCACCAAACTGATTGCCTGCTGGTCCGAGCCCGGCGTAACCCTGAACACCAGTCAGCGTAGCGGTACCGGGTGTGAATGCGGCTGGCAACACCCCGTCGAAGTTGGTCGAGAACACAGTAACCGGCGCTGCGGTTGCGCTACCCGCGCCAAGAGCGATGGCGAGGGTGAATGTTATGGTGAGAATAGTGAGTTTTTTCTGCACGGTAGACTCCTTGAAATTCCAGCTCCAAGACTGACTTAATTGTGTATTAAGCAAATATCATGCTGAAACAAATATTAAATTTGTTTACAAATGGTTATGGTAAATAGAGAGAGTGGGGGAGAAGTGGATGTAAAACATTCCGACACAATCGGGAGCGATTACTGCAATCTGCACAAGCAAGCGTGTATTCGTGGGTAAGCATGGCTTTGACCAGTGGGCGCACCGGAGGCGGGGGTGCCCATGCGCGGCGGCAGTCGCTGATGCGGCCGAATCGCGCTTCGTCTTGAAACATCAGTCGCATGGGGGGCGCGGCACAGCGAAGGTTTGACACTATAAGGGTCGCTGTCTATAATGCGCGGCTCTTTCGGGGGTCGTTAGCTCAGCTGGTAGAGCAGCGGACTTTTAATCCGTTGGTCACAGGTTCAAATCCTGTACGGCCTACCACCGATACCCTGTAAGAGCAGAAAATCATTCTGGGTCGTTAGCTCAGCTGGTAGAGCAGCGGACTCTTAATCCGTAGGTCGTAGGTTCGAACCCTACACGGCCCACCAGAATTCAAGCGGCTCTCCAGATGGAGGGCCGTTTCTTTTTGAAGTCCAGCGTAGCCACATCGTAACCAGCAAGTACGGAGTCCAATCGCGAAGCGGCTACGGCCAGATGTTCCGGCGCAAGATGGGCATAACGTTCGACCATTGCACCGGTACGCCACCCGCCCAAGCGTTGCAACTCATGGGTAGGGGTTCCGGCTTGCCGTTGCCAGGTCGCCCAGGTGTGTCTCAAGTCATGCCAACGGAAATCCTCAATACCGGCCCGTTTAAGCGCTGCGTGCCAGGCTTTCGTGTTGACCGAGTTGATAGGCCTTCCCCGAAAGGTAAAGACCCGCTGTGGATGCTTGTCCACCTGTCGCTTGAGCACAGCCAGAGCTAGATCGTTCAGCGGAACAGAGATGGGCCTGCGGTTCTTCGATTGCGTACCCTGCACCCACGCATGACGCAATGCCAGATTCACCTGCCCCCATTCCAACCGTAAGACGTTGCTTTGCCGAAGTCCCGTCGCCAGAGAGAACAGCACCAATTCGCGCTGATGCTCCGGCAACTCGTCAAGTAACCGTTTCGCCTGCTCTTGCGTGAGCGACCTTTCACGACTCATCGTTTCTTTAAAGAGCCTGATCTTCGGCACCTTATCGACCCACTCCCATTCGTCTCTTGCCCGAAGGAGAATGGCCCTAACCAGCGCCAAATAACGGTTGGTCGTGCCCTTGGAGGCTTCCTTGAGCTTGGCCGAGCGAACTTGGTCGATCACGTCCGAGGTGATTTGATCCAAAGTCCGATCCCCGAGGAAGGCATGAAGCCATACCAGCTTCTTCTTGTCTTCCTTGTGCGTCGCCTTCTCTGAAGTCTCTTCCAGCCAGCGAACAACCGCTTCACGCCAGGAGCGGCAGGGTTTAATGCCGAGCCGTTCCTGATCCCACAGGGACGCCTTTAGCTTGTCGTGGTACTCCTCGGCTTTGTGCTTCTCGGAAGTCCCAGTGCTTCGCTGTATCGGTCGTCCGCTGCGAGGCGTGAGTTTGACCCACCAATTTGGGGAGTCCTTGCGTTTAAAGAGTGACATGTGATGCTCCTTTCATGCTCACCCTGCAACGCCCGCCGCGGGTATTGTGACCGGATGTACTCCACCAGGTCAAACTCCACGAACACCCAGCACTTGCCGATTTTGGCCCCTGGTATCTCGCCAGAGCGGGCCTTGTCTTGCAAAGTGACCGGATGAATCTTGAGGAAGCGAGCGGCTTCTTGCAGGTCAAGCGTGTCCAAGACTAGGCGCCAGAGGTGGCCCGGTTTGTTAGGACAGGATTTTGGGTTTCTTAAGTGGGCCCCTGCTGGTTGCGGTTATCCACGGTGCCGCCGCCCGCTCTCTATAGCG
>JAYUNL010000171.1:0-2390 GCA_043761745.1 Rhodocyclaceae bacterium | reverse complement strand
GAGCCGGGTTCCTGCGACAGGCGAGGTTCCCTTTGGCAGGAACGGGAACTCCGTCGTGTATCCGGTTGCCGCGATGATGGCATCGAAAGTCTCCGACGTTCTAACTCTAACGCAGGCGCGCGACGCGGCGAGCAATATCCCGCTCGATTTCGCTGATGTTTGCGGACGGCACGCTGCGCGCGCTGGCTGCTCCGGCGAACTCGGAGACGCTTCTCAGGACATCATCGATGATTGCGTCGGCATGCTTGACTTGCCATCGATTGGCGAGCGCCAGCACATCGGAGCGCGATGGCGCGCCGTACTCATAGTCAAAAGCAAGTACGTGTTCCCGCCGTTCACCAACATCGGGGATGAGATCAAATGCTTCACTGAGCCGGTAGCCCGCACGGTCATGGACCATCCAGAAGTTCTTGAGATGGTCGTCGGTGTTGCCGAAGGCAGCGTTGAAGACCATTTGGCGGAAGAGGCGATCCACATCGTCCTGCGGCGCGGCTGAGACCTGCCTTACGGCGTCAGCCAACTCACTATAGGTCTGTGCATAAACACCGGGACGTTCCCGACACAGCGTGCGTAACGAGATCATGTGCCGCCGCCCATCGGGACGCACAGTGTCAAAGCGCTCGACGAGGAGCGCGCGCCGATGCGTGTTGCCGAGCGTTCGCAATTCGTGCGCGGGCACCGTTAGACCCGCGTCCGTCGCGAGGTCAAGCCCAACCGCCTCCAGACCCACTATATCGAAGCGACCGTCGCGCTTCGTACTCGAAAATTTGGCAATCCAGCCCCGCTCGCCATCGTTGACCAGCACTTTCGGGCGTGCGCCACCAAGGGAGCTGCCGGCAGCGAACAGGAGTTGCAAGCCGTGCGGATCGGCCGCCAACCCCGCCTCGAACGCATCGGCGGCCGCTGCGAGTGCCGCCAGGTCGATCAAGCTCCCAGTCTCGTTGGGGATTGGAGGATGGACCCGGTCCCGGCTCGTGCCGAATCGCAGCGCACCAATGCTCGCGCGTTGGTGGCTCGCTATTTCGCGTAGTAGAAATGGGGCGCCCTGTCGCCCGCGGGGCAAGTGGTGCTCGCGAGCCAACAATGCGCGGCCCCAATCGTCTGGTAGCGCGTCGTCGAAAACGGCGAGTGGCGGCTCCAGATTTTTCGATGGGAATCGGCGGCTTCCGAGTGGGAGCGAGAGGGGATCGAGCGGGAAGCGCTGACGGTGTCGCAGCCACGAAGCCGCGTACTCGAATTCACTGTTGAACGCCCCCGCTGCATCCGGCTCGCTGCAGGCCAACTCTCCCACGGCTGCCTGCTCACCGTCTGGCAAGGTAATCCAGACAGTAAGAAGAATCACGCGTGCTTCCGACTGGCTCGCTGTCGGTGTTGTGGTTGCGCCCGCCGCGCGAGGTCGAGTACGGATTCCTTCTGCTCGAGAACGGCATTCAGATCGGGCAGGCGATCCAAAGCCCAGAGCGCGTTTGCCCAATGTTTGATCGCCACACTGTCGCGTCCGCGCTCCATAGCGCGTAGCGTGGGGGTGGAGACTCCGATGCGTTCGGCGAATGTGGTCATAGGCTCGTCGCGAGAAAGCCGGGCGCGACGTAAACGTTCACCTAACCTGATCAGCTCTTGGCTGGCCATCGTAACTGAAACCATAATTTATATTGTATCGCGGTTTACGCGATAAAGGATACTGTATCTAACTTTACGCTAAGTGGCCGCTGGCCCGAATGTCCAATGTCACTGCAATGAGACATCGGAGCGTTGGAGTTAAGGCGTCTTAACTAGTAGATCGTTCCATCAATACAGTTACACAATAGTGTATGATAGCCATGATCTTTTCGCAACGCTTGATGGAGGCGATCATGGCAGGAAAGAGCAAACGTGCGGCACTGGTGTTGACACAAGAACAGATGGCGACGCTCAAGGCGTTGGCTTCTTCGAGAACGGCGCCGGCGCGCGAGGTTGAGCGCGCCAAGATATTGATGGGCTACGCCGCCGGCACTTCGGTGACGGGTTTGCAACAGCAACTTGGCGTTGGGCGCCCGATGATCTACCGCTGCATCGACAAGGCCCTCGCGGGAGGTGCGCAGATGGGATTGAAGGACGCCTACCATCGTCCTCACGAACCCGAGATCAGCGATGATGCCAAGGCGTGGGTAGTGAGCATCGCCTGCACCAAGCCCAAGGATCACGGTTTGGCGGCAGAACTGTGGACCATCTCCGCGCTGGCGCGGTTTGTATCCGAAGGCGCCGAAGGAGCAGGCTTTCCGCGTCTGGTGCGCGCCGGCAAGAGTACCGTCTGGCGCATTCTCGACGAGCACGAGATCAAGCCCCACCGGATCCGCTACTACCTGGAAAAACGCGATCCGGAATTCGACCGCAAGATGCAAGAAGTCCTG
>JAYUNL010000170.1:0-1919 GCA_043761745.1 Rhodocyclaceae bacterium | reverse complement strand
GGTTGGTGCTGAATGACTTTGGCGCCCGTCTTCAGGGGGGCGCGCTGAATCGTCTCGGCCGCTACGCCCGCATGGCTAAGCAATTTAGCAACATGGAAGACCTCGAACAGCACCTGCGCGCCGTCTATCGGCCGTTCGGTGAACTTACCGACGAACAATGGCGGCACATGACCGAGCACAGCGCTATGCGCAATAGCGAAGGCTATTACCGTCAAAACTTCGATCCCGCCATCAGTGTTGATTTTATGCTGTGGCCCGCTTTGATAGACATCACGCTGTGGCACGTGTGGGAAAAAGTGCAATGCCCGGTGTTGATCCTGCGCGGTGAGACGTCTGACATGCTGTTAACCAGTACGGTCGATCGAATGAAGGAACGCGGAATCGCCGCTTCGCACGGGTTGGTTGAGTCGGTGGAGATACCCAACTGCGGTCACGCTCCCGCACTGATGAGCCTCGAACAGGTGCAACTGGTCGAAGAATTCCTCACGCGCGATGATATGCACGCCACCGCGAAACAAGCGTCCGCTTTCCGCTGACAGAGCGGCGACGGCAAAATACAAACCATAGGAGGAGGAACCCATGACAACGCGCACGGACGCAGCAGCATCCCCCATCTCGCTCGACGCAGAAGAGAATACCTTCCGCAAGGTCGCCTGGCGCCTCGTTCCTTTTCTGTTCCTGTGTTATGTCGCGGCCTATCTTGATCGTGTCAACGTTGGTTTCGCAAAACTGCAGATGCTGGAAGATCTCAAGTTCAGCAGTACGGTATACGGACTAGGCGCCGGCATTTTCTTCATCGGCTACGTGATATTCGAGGTGCCCAGCAACATCATCCTACACAAAGTGGGCGCGCGCCTCTGGATCGCTCGCATCATGCTTACTTGGGGCGTGATCTCCGGGTTGATGATTTTCGTCGAAACGCCGATGCAATTTTACGTGATGCGCTTCCTCCTCGGTTTCGCCGAGGCTGGCTTTATCCCTGGTGTCCTGCTGTATCTAACCTACTGGTTTCCTGCCTCGCGCCGCGGGAGGATTGTCGCACTATTCCTGTCGGCGATTCCGGTTTCCAGCATTATCGGTGCGCCTTTGTCAGGCTGGATCCTGAACGCGCTTTCCGGCGTGGCGGGATTGCGCGGCTGGCAGTGGCTTTTCTTAATCGAAACCGTGCCCTCGCTGGTGCTCGGCGTGATCATCTTGTTCTACCTTGACGATCGAGTGGGCGACGCGAAGTGGCTTACCAGCGACGAGAAACGCATCATCGCCAGCCGGCTAGCTGAAGAAACCGGCGGGCACGACGAACTCTCCGCGCTGGGTGACGCTTTCCGCAGCGGCCGAGTCTGGTTGCTGGGGCTCGCCTATTTCTGCTACGCCAGTGCTATCTACGTTACAAGTTTCTGGATGCCAACCTTGATTAAGGGCCGCGGCATTGCCGACCCGCTGCACATCGGTCTGCTCACCGCGATCCCCTATATTGTCGGCATGGGGGCGATGTACTGGACCAACGCACACGCTGACCGTACGCGGGAGCGCCGTTGGCACGCGGTGGTCCCGTGTGCCCTATCAGGAGTTGGTTTACTACTTAGCGCGTTACCGGGCACGTCGCTGGCTTTCGGTATGTTTGCGCTTACCCTGGCGGCCGCCGGCGCATGCACCGCAGTGGCCGCATTTTGGAGCCTGCCGGCGGCGTTTCTCAGTGGTGCCGCTGCTGCCGCAGGGATCGCATTGATCAATTCACTGGGCAACCTCGCCGGATTCGCGAGCACGTCGGTGATCGGTCGAATGAGCGACGCGTTCGGCAGCACGGCGCCCGGGCTCTATCTGTTCGGTACCCTGGTCCTCGTCGGCAGCGCCCTCGTGCTGCTGATTCCTGCAAGGTTAGTTAACAAATGAACCCGAACAGTGCCAGGAAAAAACCTGCG
>JAYUNL010000169.1:0-4312 GCA_043761745.1 Rhodocyclaceae bacterium | reverse complement strand
GCGTCTGCGCTTAAGCGTCGCACTCGCAAGAAGCCTGGGCCACTGTCCTCACTGCAACTGGATCGGTGAAAAACTCAATTTATGACACAGTAAGATTAGCACAAGGCTGGGTTTGTCTACTGGCCCTCGCGCGGATTACAATAGCGGCGTGGGCACACCTGTCGATCTCACCCATCATTTCCTGATTGCCATGCCCAGCATGGCGGATCCCAATTTTTCCCGCACGCTGACTTATATCTGCGAGCACAACCAGCAAGGGGCGCTCGGCATCATCATCAACCGGCCGATCAACATGGCCCTCTCTGCGCTCCTCAAGCGCATTGATATTCCGCTGCAAGTCGAACATCTCGCCACCCTGCCAGTTTATTTCGGCGGTCCGGTGCAAACCGACCGCGGCTTCGTGCTGCATCAGCCCGTGGGCGATTGGCAGGCCACCCTGCCCGTGCGCGGCGAACTGGGGCTGACCAGCTCGCGCGACATTCTGCAAAGCGTGGGCAGCACGGGCAAGCCGACCGATTTCCTGGTTTCGCTGGGCTACGCCGGATGGGCGGCCGGCCAATTGGAGCATGAGTTGGCGCAAAACGCCTGGCTCACCGTTCCGGCCAACAACGAAATTATTTTCGATCTGCCACCGGAAGATCGCCTGCCGGCTGCCATTGAACTGCTGGGCTTCGATCTCGCCAATCTTTCCGACGTGGCGGGGCACGCTTGAATGAGTTTCGGGTTTACAATGCCGGCCAGCGTGACAGAGCTCATCTCAACGATATCCGTGAGTGCGACGGCCCTGCTCCGGGCGCAGGGCAAGGCGCGAGGGACCGCCGTTTGGTTGTTCCAAACAAGAACTGAGCAACGCCGCCATGCGCCCGGAGCAGGGCCGTCCCGGAGGGTTGTGGCCAAAAGCGTCGACTGCGGCGTTGCGCTCCTCGCCAAGGGAATGGCCATTGGCTTCATTGCGCGTCTTGCATCCGGCGCTTTTGGCCACAACGCATCTCACGGATATTGTTGAGATGAGCTCTACCCAACCCGAAACCCTAAACCCGAAACACGCAACTCCCAACAGGGGAACCGTGTTGGCCTTTGATTTCGGCCTGAAGCGCATCGGGGTGGCGGTCGGCGAAATCGCCTTGCGGCATGCCGAACCCCTGCTCACGGTTTCCGCTATTTCCAACGATGAGCGTTTTGCCGCCATCGCCAAACTCGTCGCTGAATGGAAGCCGGTGTTGCTGGTCGTCGGCTTGCCGCTGCATCTCGATGGCCACGAACACGAGATGACAACGCGCTGCCGGCGCTTTGCCAACCAGCTCCACGGCCGCTTCGGTCTGCCCGTGGAACTAGCCGACGAGCGCCTGAGTTCGGCCAGCGCCGACGAACAATTACGCGAGGCTGGCCACGATTGGAAAAAGCGCAAAGACAAACTCGACGCCCTCGCCGCCCAAATCATTTTGCAAGGCTATTTTGATGTCCCTCACGCTGCCTGACGCCGAGCATCTCTGCGCCGAGCTGGCCGAGCGCATGCGCGCCGATCTGCATCCCGATACCGCGTTGATCGGCATTCATACCGGCGGCGTCTGGGTGGCGCAACGCTTGCGTGTGGCGCTGGGACTCGCCACGCCGCTGGGCAGCCTGGATGTCTCTTTCTATCGCGACGACTTCGGCCGCACCGGGCTGCACCCGCAGTTGCGGCCTTCGGACATCGCCTTCGAGGTGAAGGGCCGGCCCATCGTCATCGTCGATGACGTGCTCTACACCGGCCGCACCATACGCGCCGCCATGAACGAAATATTCGATTACGGTAGGCCGGCGCGCATCGATCTGGCCGTGCTGGTTGATCGCGGTGGCCGTGAGCTGCCGGTCTGTGCGCGATGGACGGCGCATACGCTGGCGCTGGGCAGTACGAACAATTTGCAACTGGAACAAGACGCAGCCGGCAAACTCACGCTCAGACTGAAGACCGAGGCATGATGCGCAATCCGCAACTCAATAAAAACGGTGAACTGCAACACCTGCTCACCATCGATGGTCTGCCGCGTGACATCATTACCGCCATTCTCGATGCAGCCACGCCATTCGCCGCGGTCGCCGAGCGTGAAGTGAAGAAGCTACCGCTATTGCGCGGCAAGAGCGTCTTCAACCTGTTCTTTGAAAGCTCCACGCGCACCCGCACCACTTTCGAAATCGCCGCCAAACGTTTGTCGGCGGACGTCATCAATCTCAACATCAGCACCTCCTCGACGTCCAAGGGCGAAACCCTGCTGGATACGGTGGATAATTTGTCAGCCATGCACGCCGACATGTTCGTGGTGCGCCATGGCTCAAGCGGCGCGCCTTTTCTGATCGCTCAGCACCTCGACGCCACGCGGCAGGAGCATATCCACGTCATCAACGCCGGCGATGGCCGGCATGCCCACCCGACGCAGGGCTTGCTCGATATGTACACCATCCGCCACTACAAGCGCGACTTCGCCAATCTTACGGTGGCAGTGGTGGGCGACGTGCTGCATTCGCGCGTGGCGCGCTCGCAGATTCACGCACTGACCACGCTGGGCGTGCCCGAAGTCCGGGTGATAGGGCCGAAAACCCTGCTGCCTAGCAGTGTCGACAAGCTGGGTGTGCGCGTCTTCCACGACATGCGTGCCGGCCTGAAGGATGTCGATGTGGTGATGATGCTGCGCTTGCAGAACGAGCGCATGCAGGGCGCATTGTTGCCCTCGTCGCAGGAGTTCTTTAAATACTACGGTCTCACGCCGGATAAGCTGGAATTTGCCAAGCCGGAAGCCATCGTCATGCACCCCGGCCCCATGAATCGCGGCGTGGAAATCGATTCGGCTGTGGCCGACGGTGCCCATGCGGTAATCCTGCCGCAAGTGACTTTCGGTATCGCTGTGCGCATGGCCGTCATGAGCATCCTCGCCGGCAACTAGGCCCACGACAGACACATGAAAATCCAAATCAAAAACGGCCATGTGATCGACCCCGCTAACGGCATCGATGCGCTGCGCGACGTGTATATCGCCGCCGGTCACATTGCCGCTGTGGGCGCCGCACCAGAGAATTTTGGGGCCAGCCGCGTCATCGACGCCAGCGGTTTGATGGTTTGTCCCGGTCTGATCGACCTCTCCGCGCGATTGCGCGAACCGGGCTTCGAGTATCGCGCCACGTTGGAATCAGAAATGGCGGCGGCGGCGGCCGGCGGCGTCACCAGTCTCGCTTGCCCGCCCGATACCGACCCGCCGCTCGATGAGCCAGGACTGGTGGAAATGCTCAAGCACCGTGCGCGCCATCCCAACTTTGCGCATGTCTATCCGGTCGGCGCCCTGACGCTGGGCTTGAACGGCGAAAGGCTCACCGAAATGGCGGAGCTGGTCGAAGCCGGCTGCGTCGCCTTCGGTCAGGCCAACACACCGATCGTCGACACACAAGTATTGATGCGCGCCTTGCAATACGCCGCCACCTTCGATTTCCCCGTCTGGCTCCAAGCGCAAGACCCCTTCCTCGGCAGGGATGGCGTCGCGCACGACGGCGAAGTGGCGACGCGCCTGGGGTTGGCGGGCATACCGGTCAGCGCCGAGACTATCGCCCTGGCCACTATTTTGCATCTGGCGCGCGATACCGGCGTGCGCATCCACATCACTCGGCTATCCAGCGCCGCGGCGCTGGACATGATCGTCGCCGCGCGTACCAGCGGCATCGCCGTGACTTGCGATGTCTCGATCAATCACCTGCATCTTTCCGAAATGGATATCGGCTATTTCGATCCACACGCCTATCTGGCGCCGCCACTACGCGGCATACGCGATCGTGACGCGCTGCGGCTAGGGCTGAAGAACGGCAGTATCAACGCCGTCTGCTCAGACCACACGCCGGTGGACGATGATGCCAAGCAAGTGCCCTTCGACGAAGCTGAGGCCGGCGCCACCGGGCTGGAACTCTTGCTGCCACTGACGCTTAAATGGGCGCAAGAAATGAAGCTGCCGCTGGCGATCGCCTTGGCACGCGTGACTTGCGATCCAGCGCGCATCATGGGCATTGAGGCCGGCACTCTCTCGTCAGGCGCCGTGGCCGATGTCTGTATTTTCGATCCGCGCAGCAGCTTTGTCGTCTCGCGCGACATGCTGAAAAGCCAAGGCAAGAACACGCCATTCTTGGGCCTGGAACTACCGGGCCGCGTGCGCTACACGCTGCTTGACGGCCATGTCGCTTTCGAGAATGGGCGTTAATACGACATTGCGTTCAATAAATTAGATATGATGTTAGCCCATGGACTTTAAGGAGCCGTGGATGAAGAACCTAATTGTATGTGACAAGTCGACGA
>JAYUNL010000168.1:0-1530 GCA_043761745.1 Rhodocyclaceae bacterium | reverse complement strand
TCTTGCAGCGATGCGATTAGTGGGCAGGAGACGTGTCCCTTCGCGGCATGGCAGGCACGAACCAGACCGGACAGTGCTGTTTCCATGCGCGCCAAATCTGCCTGCTTTTCACGCACGTCCTTGAGTTTGTGTTCGGCCAGGCGGCTGGCTTCCTCGCAATGGGTGCCATCCTCCAAGCGCAGCAGCTCGGCGATCTCCTCCAAGCTGAATCCCAATCGCTGCGCAGATTTTACGAACCTCACCCGCGTTACATCCGCCCGGCCGTAACGCCGAATGCCGCCGTAAGGTTTGTCGGGTTCCGGCAATAAACCCTTGCGTTGGTAGAACCGAATGGTCTCCACATGGACCCCAGCTGCCTCGGCGAAGACCGCGATCGTCAGGTTTTCAAGATGGGTCTCCATAGCACTTGACTCCGTACATAGGTACGGAAGTAAGGTTACGCTGTCTACAATGGAATCGAAAGAATCACAACATGTCTGAGCAACAAAATGGGCACGGTGCGCTCTACACCGGGGGGCTAGCTGCGATTCTGGCCTCTACCTGCTGCCTCGGTCCCTTGCTTCTGATCACTCTGGGCTTTAGCGGGGCGTGGATCGGCAACCTGACAGCGCTGGAACCGTACCGACCAGTCTTCATCGGCGGGGCGCTCGTGGCGCTGTTGTTTGCTGGGCGGCGCGTTTTCCGCCCGGCCCAGGCCTGCGCGCCGGGCGAGGTCTGCGCCATTCCACAAGTGCGTACGACTTACAAAATCATCTTTTGGGTCGTCGTCGCATTGGTGCTGATCGCGCTCGGGTTTCCATACGTCCTTCCCTTGTTTTACTAATCAGGAGTTCGCCGTGCGCAAACTGTTCGCCACCCTGGCACTCGCTGCCGCTACTGCTCCAATTTGGGCGGCTACACAGACCGTCACGCTGTCGGTGCCCGGTATGACCTGCCCCGCCTGTCCGTTCACCGTCAAGAGAGCGCTCTCCAAGGTCGAGGGCGTGAGCAAGATCGACGTGGCATTCGAGAAGCGTGAAGCCATCGTCACCTTCGACGATAGCAAGACCAATATCCAGAAACTGACCAAGGCGACCGAGGACGCGGGTTATCCGTCGAGCGTCGAGCGCTGATCCGCCGAACAAGGCTTTGGAGCGACGTTTACGGCCGTGACCAAAAGAAAGGGATTTTTGCATGACTCAATTAGAGATTGCCGGCATGACCTGTGATTCATGCGCGGCGCCCCCGGCTGAAAAGCAGAGCGGCCTACTCGACAAGGCGCCGGGATGGTTGAGAGGTCGAGAAGAATCCGGCGGCAAGAAAAGCACACTGCATATCGCCGTCATTGGCAGCGGCGGGGCCGCCATGGCGGCGGCCCTGAAGGCTGTTGACCTAGGCGCGCGTGTCACCCTCATCGAGCGTGGCACCATCGGCGGCACTTGCGTGAATGTCGGCTGCGTGCCCTCAAAGATCATGATCCGCGCGGCCCACATCGCTCATCTACGCCGGGAGAGCCCGTTTGATGGCGGTATTACGGCCACACCACCGACG
>JAYUNL010000167.1:0-1646 GCA_043761745.1 Rhodocyclaceae bacterium | reverse complement strand
GTTGCGCCGCATCGGGACGCCTGGGCCGAAGGCCATCGGCATCGACGAGATCTCGATTCGCAAGGGGCATACCTATCGTATCGTGGTGAGCGACCTGATTCGCCGTCGCCCGATCTGGTTCGGCGGCGAGGATCGCTCGGAGGCGAGCATGGCGCTGTTCTACGCCGGGCTGGGCAAGAAGAAGAGCGCCGGCATTCGCCTGGCGGTGATGGATATGTGGAAACCGTTTCGCAATGCGACCACCGCGGCGGCGCCGCAGGCGGCGATCTTGTTCGACAAATTTCACATCATGCGACACCTCGGAGAAGCGCTCGACAAGGTGCGCAAGGCCGAGTACGCGCGACTGACAGGCAAGGATCGCCGCTTCATCAAAGGCCAGAAGTACACGCTGCTGTCGCGGCACGAGAACCTGAGCTTGGAGGGAAAGCAATCGCTCAAGAAGCTGCTGGCGGCCAACAAGCGACTGAACACCGCGTATCTGCTCAAGGAATCGTTCGGCCAGCTCTGGGACTACGCGCGCGAGGGCTGGGCTCGGCGCTTCTTCGACAACTGGCGCGCAAGCCTGCGCTGGCAGCGACTCAAGCCGTACGAGAAATTCGCGGAGATGATCGAGCGCCATTGGGATGGTATCGCCGCCTACTGCAATCCCGAGAACAAGGTCTCGCTCGGTTTCGTCGAAGGGCTGAACAACAAGATCCGCGTCATCCAGCGTCGCGCATATGGACTGCGCGACGAAGAATATCTGCGGCTGAAGATTCTCACTTGCATGTTGCCAGTCCTCTAACTCTAAAATGGGAAGAACACTTCCTTGGGCGGACCTTCCACTGCACGCCACTGCCGGATGTGGCGCTGTAACGTACGCAGCATCCCGTCGGGAAAGCGGTCGGGGTAATCATCCTGCAACTTGCGCAACAGCGTGATGGCCATCAGCTTCGGGGCGCCCTTCAGCAGCGGCACCACCTCGCTATCCCAAACTTCAGCAAATGGATCGACACGCGAGCACCAGTAACGGCGCGGATGCTGCGAAGGCAGCACGACCAAACTCTCGATGCGACGCGCGCTGCGCGCGCTGATGCCGGCTTTGGCCGTGGCCAGGACTTGTGACTTTTGTTTGCGAATGTTCATGTAGAGGCGAACCTGCTGATCGGTGATTCGGGTTCCGGGCACTGGGCTGACCTCTTGTCGAGACTTCAGCCCAGCATCGTGAACCCCGCCAACCCGGCTTCGCCGGCGGCCATCATGTTTGTCGTCCTACCGGCAAAGATGATTGTCGCCGACCATGCGCCTCCTGCGCGATCACCACGTCGTACCGAAGATGACGACGGCGCTGCTCGATCGACTGACTCATCATTACCCACCGTTGCCGATACAAAAGCAGCAACCGGTCCTGGGTTAATATTCACTCGGCAGGGTGGGTCAGAATTCAATGAGCGCAACAAGTGCCCCCCCTACTGCCACGGTGAGGCTGAGGGCACGGTGAATTTGTTCTGCCCCGGTTAGTGAGCAGGAATGCGGGTGGAGTTCTTGGTCATCCTCAAGTAATCGAAGACCAGACGAGTGTTGCGGTTGAGGCGGCGCATTTTTTCGGCGATGCTGGTCTTGCCATCAGCGAACGCTTTGAGAATGCTGACGGCAAAGCGGCGTAG
>JAYUNL010000166.1:0-7230 GCA_043761745.1 Rhodocyclaceae bacterium | reverse complement strand
GTGTTTAAGGGGGCCGGCCGTTTGAAAGGGGCTGACTTTCATGATGCGGGATGCTGTTCCCACATCATGAAAGTTAGATCGGCTGCAAGATGCCGTCCTGCAAGCGCAGGGTGCGCTGGGCCTTGGCGGCGAGCTGGGTGTCGTGAGTGACGATGACAAAACTCGTGCGATGGACCTCGTTCAAGGCCAGCATGAGGTCGAACACGGCTTCGGCCGTGCGGCGATCCAGATTGCCGGTGGGCTCATCGGCCAGCACGCAGGCTGGCTGCGTAACCAGGGCGCGCGCCACGGCGGCGCGCTGACGCTCGCCGCCGGAAAGCTCGCCGGGCGTGTGATTCAAGCGATGCTCCAGTCCCACTTCACCTAACACGGCTGCAGCCCGCGCCAGTGCTTGCTCTCGGGGCAGTCTCCGAATGAAAAGCGGCATGGCAACATTTTCCAGCGCAGTGAATTCCGGCAGCAGATGGTGAAACTGATAGACAAAACCCAGCGATTCGTTACGCAATCGGCCACGCTCCGCTTCATTCACATGACTAAGATCGCGCCCGAGCAGGCGCACCTCTCCGGCAGTGGGCTCATCCAGCCCGCCCAGCAAATGCAGCAGCGTGCTCTTGCCTGAGCCGGACGTGCCGACGATGGC
Source organism: Rhodocyclaceae bacterium (assembly GCA_043761745.1). Classification (GTDB taxonomy): domain Bacteria; phylum Pseudomonadota; class Gammaproteobacteria; order Burkholderiales; family Rhodocyclaceae; genus Desulfobacillus. The sequence goes on along the minus strand of JAYUNL010000166.1, from coordinate 6,590 downwards.
GATACGTTCGCCGCGCGCCACCTCAAGGTCCACGCCGCGTAGCACCTGCACATCAATCTTGCCCTGCACGTAAGTCATCACCAGGCCGCGACAGGCAATCACCGGCTGCGTAGTCGCCTCAAGTGTTGAGACGTTCGTGACGGTTTCACTCATAGCCTTATTCATAACGCAAGGCCTCCGCCGGATTGATGCGCGAGCCGCGCCAGCTTGGGTAGAGCGTCGCCAGCAAGGTGAGAACGAAAGACACCGAGGCGATGGCCGTCACATCGCTCCATTGCATATCGGAAGGCAGCTCGCTGATGAAATACACCTCCTTGGAGAGGAACTGCATACCCAAGGCGTGCTCGATAGCCGGTACCACCACGTCGATGTTGAGCGCGATTGCCACGCCAACGATCACGCCGATCACGAGGCCGATCACGCCGATCAGCGCGCCTTGCACAATGAAGATTTGCATGATGCTGGCAGGGCTGGCGCCCAGCGTGCGCAGGATGGCAATGTCGGCTTCCTTGTCCGTCACCGCCATGACCAGAGTGGAAACAATATTGAAGGCGGCCACCGCAACGATGAGCAGCAGGATGATGAACATCATGTTCTTCTCGATCTGCACGGCGCGGAAATAGTTAGCGTGGCTGCGCGTCCAGTCGGAAATAAACACATCGGCATCCACGTACTTGAAGAGCTCGCGCGCCACGCGCGGCGCCTGAAACATATCGTCGAGCTTGAGGCGCACGCCGGTAACGCGATCTTCGAGCCGATAGAGCGTCTGCGCATCGGCAAGATGGATCAACGCCAGGCCGTTGTCATACTCATACATGCCGATCTCGAAGATGCCGACAACCCGAAACTGCTTGAGGCGCGGCAGAATGGCCGCCGGCGTCACCAAGCCCTGCGGCGCGATCACCGTCACCTTCTCGCCGAGGGTCACACGCATGGCGCGCGCCAGATCGGCGCCCAGCACAATGCCGAACTCGCCGGGCTTGAGGGCATCCATCGAGCCGCCGCGCATGTGGCTGGCGAAATCCGCTACCTTGGCTTCCATGTGCGGCAATACGCCGCGCACCAGCACGCCGCGCACCGTCTGGTCGAAAGTGAGCATGCTTTGCGCGGAAACATAGGGCGCCACGCCGCGCACATTCGGCTGCTTTTCCGCCTGCGCCGCCACTTTAGGCCAATCGCTCAATTCGCCCTCGGCGCCGGAGAGTTCAACATGCGAGGCGACGCCCAGGATGCGCTCGCGCAATTCCTTCTGAAAACCATTCATCACCGAAAGCACGATGATGAGCGCCGCCACCCCCAGCGCGATGCCGCACATGGAGGTCAGGGAGATGAAGGAGATAAAGTGATTGCGGCGCTTGGCGCGGGTATAGCGCAGGCCGATGAAGAGTTCGTAGCGCATACCGTATGTTAACATCCTGCGTCGAACCTTCGCATAGAAGTCTTACAAAAGCCGCTTAACGATGGATTGCGCCACTCTCCATTATTCCCGCCACGCCTTTGAGCGCATGTTCCTGCGTGGGGTGACGCCGCAAGCAGTCACCTGGGTCGCTCAAAATGGCCAGTCTATCGCGACATACTCTGACGAAAAGCCTTACCCAAGCGACTTGATTCTGGGTTTTTGGGAAGCCCGCCCCATACACGTCGTTGCCGCACGAGACCGAGCAACCGGCAATTGCTTCGTGATCACAGTTTACTTGCCCGACCCGGCGTTGTGGGACGATACTTACACGCACAGGAGAACGTCATGAAATGCGTCATCTGTAAAACTGGCGATACCCATCCCGGCACAACCACAGCCACGCTGCAACGTGGCCGCAGCGTGGTCATCATTCGCGACGTCCCCGCCCTGATCTGCGAAGACTGCGGCGAGTACTACCTCGACGACACTACAGCACAACGCGTCTATGCCGATGCCGAACAGAGCTTCCAGCGTCACGTTGAAGTGGAAATTCAAAGTTACCACGCCTAACCGCAACACATCGGGGGGCCAACTACGCTCGCCTGATCCGAAATGCTCCATCTCATCATTCCCGGTCTAATTCTGCCTCCCGCCACGCTTGCCGACGCCATCGCCGAGTTGCCGCTGCCGGCGCTCTCCAGCCTGCTGGGCCGCGGGCGCGTTACCTGGCATCCGGCCCAGCCGCTGGAACACTGGCTGGCTCAAGCCTTCGGCATGAGCGCCGAGACGGTCCCCTACGGCGCACTGCGCCTCTTGGGCGAAGGCGTCGATCCCGCCGATGGCATCTGGGTCTGCGCCGATCCGGTGCCCTTGCAACTCACCCACGACAAGCTCATCGTCGGCAGCCCGACTGAACTCGATCTGGATGCCGCTGAAGCCGCGCAATTCATCGCCACCCTCAACGCACATTTTAGTGACGTGGGCAAATTCGTCGCACCGCATCCGGCCCGCTGGTATCTGCGGCTGAGCGCACAAACTGCCGCCGAGCTGTTGCCCGCAAGACTGCACCCGCTGTCCAGCGTGGTGAGCCGTTCGATGCGGCCCTTCCTGCCGACGCCACCCTGGCAACGCCTGATGAATGAAATTCAAATGGCGCTACACGGCCATCCCCAAAACGCCGCGCGCGAAGCGACACGCAAGCCCCGCGTCGGTGGCGTCTGGCTTTGGGGCGCTGGCACGTTGCCGACTGCTCGCATTGAGCCATTAGAACCGGTAGCGGCACTCTGGGCCAACGATGCCCTAGCTCGCGGCCTAGCCATGCAGGCGAACATTCCGCGCCAGCCTCTTCCTGTACAGGCAACACTTGCGGATGGCATGGCCCTGCTGGACACTCTCGCCGAGGCCGCGCAAGCGGTCAATGTGCCGGCCTGGCGCGGTGCCATCACGTTACTTGAAGCCGAGTGGCTCGCCCCGCTGCTGGCCGCATTGAAATCACGCCGCCTGTCGGCGCTACGCATCACCGCGCTGGGCGACGCCGGCATCGCCGACATCCACGTCGACGCATTCGACACCTGGAAATTCTGGCGCGGCCCAAAAACACTCGCCACCTTGCAACCATGAGCCACACTAAAAACACCAACCGTAGGATGGGTGGAGCGCAGCGCAACCCATCGCATTTTCGGTGTCCGATGATGGGTTACCCAAAACGTAAATGAGGCTCCACCCACCCTACGTCGGATGCGCAACATGACGCGCATCACCACCCGCCGCGCCTCGCCGGTGATTTGCGAACGTCTCGCCTACGAGGGCGTACATCCGCTCTTGGCGCGGCTCTACGCGGCGCGCGGCATCGCCAAGGCCAGCGATCTCGACTACGCGCTCAGCGCTCTGCTGCCGCCAGCCACGCTCAAAGGCGCTACGGAGGCCGCCACGCTACTCGCCGACGCCATCGCCGAAAACAAACAGCTTCTCATCGTCGCCGACTACGACTGCGACGGCGCTACCGCTTGCGCCGTGGGCGTGCGCGCGCTGCGCGCTTTCGGCGCGAATGTCTCTTACCTCGTGCCGAATCGTTTCGAGTTCGGCTACGGCTTGACACCCGAGGTCGTGCGCCTCGCCGCCGAACAGAAGCCCGATCTCATCATCACCGTCGATAACGGCATCGCCAGTGTTGACGGTGTGGCGGAAGCTGCGCGCCTGGGCATTGCCACGCTGGTCACCGACCATCACCTGCCCGGTGAGCAATTGCCGGCGGCGGCTTGCATCGTCAATCCCAATCAGCCCGGCTGCCACTTCGAAAGCAAAGCCATCGCCGGCGTGGGCGTGATGTTCTATGTGATGCTGGCGCTGCGGGCGGAACTTAGAAAGCGCGGCGCTTTCGGAGAGGAGAGCGGCCCCAACCTCGCCGCCCTGCTCGACCTCGTCGCCCTTGGCACCGTCGCCGACGTGGTCAAGCTCGATCGCAACAACCGCATCCTCGTCTCGCAAGGTTTGCAGCGCATCCGCCAGGGCAAGATGCAGCCCGGCCTGCGCGCGCTGTTCCGCGTGGCGGGCCGTGAAGCGGTGAAGGCCTCCACCTTCGATCTCGGCTTCGCTCTCGGCCCGCGCCTCAACGCGGCCGGGCGGCTCGCCGATATGTCGCTGGGTATCGAGTGCCTCGTCACCGATGACGATGCCCGCGCCATGAACATCGCGCAACAACTCGATCAACTCAATCGCGAACGCCGCGTCATCGAAACCGATATGCAGGAGCAGGCCCTGCTGCATCTGGAAAATATCGACGCCACCGACCGCGCCACGCTCACCCTCTTCGACCCCGGCTGGCACCAGGGCGTGATCGGCATCCTCGCCTCGCGCGTAAAAGACAAACTGCACCGCCCGGTCATCGTCTTCGCCAAAGGCAATGTGGGCGAGATCAAAGGCTCGGGCCGCTCCATATCCGGCGTGCATCTGCGCGATGCGCTCGATCTCGTCTCCAAGCACGCGCCCGACCTCATCCTGCGCTTCGGCGGCCACGCCATGGCCGCCGGCCTCACATTGCGTGAAGCTGATCTCGCGCGCTTCCAAGCGCTTTTCGAAGAAACGGTGCAGCAACTCATCAGCCCCGCCGATCTCACCCGCACCATTGAGACCGACGGCGTGCTCGAAGCCGGCTATATGTCGTTGGAATCGGCCCGCTTGATCGAGCGAGAAATCTGGGGCCAGGGCTTTCCCGCACCGATATTCAGCGACGAATTCACCGTCGAAAAACAACGCCTGCTCAAAGACCGCCACCTCAAGCTCACGCTTCGCAAAGGCGCCGCCCGCTTCGAAGCCATCCACTTCAACCACGCCGACACCGCCCCCGACACCGTCCGCGCCGCCTATCGCCTGGCCGTCAACGAATTCAACGGACTGGCGAGTGTGCAGTTGGTGCTGGAGCATCTGGAGGCAATATGAGATATTGTTTCGGAATAGCTAAACTTTTATTGACCGTCACATCTTTCATCGGGTCACTCATGTGAAGCTAAGCACCATTGCAGTAGCAATTGCATTAGCAGTCCTTGCAAGTTGCGCAATTCCCACAACAGGTGTCGTTCCACGCGGTGAAGACTTGTATACGGTCACCCGACAAGGCGATAGCGCATGGGTAACCGTGGACTCGCTAAAGGTGGCGGCCCTTCAAGAAGCAGACACGTTTTGCTCAGCAAAGGGTAAGAAACTGAAACAGGTCCATAGCAAAGAGATACCTGCTGGCCCTCTTGGTCGTTGGCCTGAAAGTGAAGTGCTATTCAGATGCGAGTAAGAATGGTTAGCCCAGGCGATCGGTAAAAACATGTCTGGAGCATGGGTGAGTAAGCCGAAGGCGTCTGGCTCGAATACTTCGTTCCGATCGCCGTGTCTAGTATTTCAACCATTTTGAGAAGAGAAATCTATAAACAGACATTTGTTTCGCCTAGTAGCAGTCAAAAGTTATGCCGAGGTACTCTCAATCATGAAGTCCGAACAGCCGATGCAAAATAACTAAATTGCGGCGCTCCGCTAACGCGTCAACCCGTGCTGCGCAACGAGCTCGCGGGTTAGAATCTCTGCTTAGCAGCTCTTGCTCGAGGAAACCAATGCGTACCAAACTGATCTGTCTAAACAGTATGGCTCTATGCATTTCACTTACTGCGCATGCCAGTGAACGACTTCTCGTGCAAGTCCCAGCCGTTCTCGACCCGGCTGCGCCAATTGTGGATTCGGTGAAACGAGAGTGTGGCGTGGAACTTCTGATTGGAAATCACGTTTTTCAAAAGGTGAATGAACGCATAGGCGGAGCCAAGCAGCTAACGGATGTCGCAAAAGCGGGGCCGGACAAATTACTCCAGCTGACCATACTCAGCGTGCAAGGTGTCGGGGGTGGCAATTGGAGCGGATACAAGGCCATTACGATTCGCGCCCAGGTTTCACAAAATAGCCAAGTGATTGGGACTACCGTCTTGCGACGTAAATCTAGCGGTGGAATGCTCGGCGGGGTCAGCGGTACCTGCGCCATCATGGAACGCGTCGCTATTGCGCTTGGTCAGGACGTCGCGGGTTGGCTGGCTACCGGCATGCCGGCAAGCCGGAGGCCAGCGGCAAATAGGCGGTCGGATGCTCAAGCGGCAACGGAAGAAAACAACGACGTAGTCGTAGATGAGCCAAAACAATGAGACTTGTCCATGGCAGTGTAACCACCCCCCCTTTTCTCTTTTCTCTCTTCTCTCGCTAGCCGGTGGACCATGACCTGAGAAACTTGCATGCAGCCTCCAACTCCGTACTTCCGCGAGGCCGGCTCTGGCCCAGGAGTCGTCTGCCTGCACGCAAACGCGAGTAGCTCGAGCCAGTGGCGCGCGCTGATGGAGTCGCTTGCACCGACGTTCCACGTGCTGGCCGCGGACTCGTTTGGCGCAGGCCGGAGTCCAGCATGGCCAACCGATCGCCCGGTTGCGCTGCGCGACGAAGTGGCACTGCTGGAGCCAGTCTTCGCCCTTGCAGGAGATCCCTTTGCACTGGTCGCACATTCTTATGGTGCGGCAATCGCACTGGTTGCGGCGGTAGCGCAACCACATCGGATCCGCGCCTTGGCCTTCGGCGCGTGTCAAGGTAGTTGTCGCGTCGATCATGCAGTCAACGGTTGCCTATCGTGACCAGCCAACTGCGTCTTTATGATGGCGTCACGTTCCGGATT
>JAYUNL010000165.1:0-9887 GCA_043761745.1 Rhodocyclaceae bacterium | reverse complement strand
GGACATCGTTGTAGCTGACATCTTCTGTTGCCCTGCGAACGGTGAGTTGTTTGAAAACATCAAAATCAACCTCAATGGTGTGCATGGTTCTCTCCTAATGAATGTGCGCGACACCATGTCTCGCAGCGTAGAGAGAACTATAGTACTCCAAGAACTATAAGTCAAGTGCGTTCTTTAAACCCCCAACGTAAAGTCGACACCAAAAACGACCGTCGACAGATTATCGGACTGACCAATAATCTGTCGACCAGTTGTAAGCTGCTGTGTCTTTGTATGGTTTTTAAAATGGCGAGTCTCATGGTGTCCGATAATCTGTTTACGCTTGAGTCTCCGCCGATACCCGATACCCGACCGATTGAACTCCAGGCATTACGGTTCGTCTATCGAAACATCATATACCAACCGAATTAAACCTCGCCTTCGTTGCCTTGGCAAGCCACGGGAAGCAGCCGCGACATCACCCCTGCAAACTAAAACCGCTCGTCCTCGCGCAGATACCGCCATTTACCCACCGGCAGATCGCCCAGCTTCACGCTACCGATGCGGATGCGCCTAAGACCGGTGACTTTCAATCCGACCAGTTCGCACATGCGACGGATCTGGCGCTTCTTGCCTTCACGCAACACGAAGCGTAATTGGTCTTCGTTCTGCCAACTTACCTTCGCCGGCTTAAGCGGCACGTCGTCCAAAGACAAGCCCTTATTGAGCAGCGCGAAATCTTTCTCCGCCAACTTGCCTTCGACGCGAACCAGATACTCCTTCTCGATGCGGGTATCTTCACCGATCAGTAACTTGGCGATGCGGCCGTCCTGCGTGAATACCAGCAGACCCGTGGAATCGATATCCAGCCGCCCGGCCGGCGCAAGGCCCTTCAAATGTGCCGTGTTGAATCGCTGCGCCGTGCGGTCGCCTTCAAAACGTGTGGCCGCGGTGATGAGCGTCGCGGCAGGGATGTAGCCCAACTCGGCTTGGCCCGACACAAAGCCGACAGGCTTGTTGAGTAGGATGGTGACTCGCGCAAGCTGCGTCGCCTGGGCGCTTTTGGACAGCGTGATTTTCTGCGTCGGCAAAATGCGCGTGCCGAGCTCGGTGACGCGCTCACCGTCGACAAACACCCAACCGCGCTCGATATATGCGTCCGCCTCGCGGCGGGAGCATAAGCCTTGCTCGGACATCAATTTTGAGACGCGGACTTTATCTATTTCCATGTTTATGAGAGTTTCACAATATCGAGTTTGCTGGCGTGGTGCTCCAGTTCGCGTTTGAGAATGCGGTAGGTATCGTAATCGAAACTGGGTGTGTAGCGGGCGGCGGCGGCCTCGAACAAATCCGTCTCGCTCTTGACGGTATCAAGATAGCACCACGACTCAAACAAATGCCATTCGCTGCGGCCGCTTTCGACGTGGTGTTCGTGGATGGCGATGCGGCCGGGGAACGGCCAGTTCTTGAGCCTCACCAGGGAGAGGGCGATTTTCAAGCGCAGGTCATGCTCGGCCGCGCTCTCGCGACCGACGCAAAAGCCGCGGCAGCGCTTGATCTGATGGGCGAAGCAGGGGCCTGTCTTGCCCTTGCCGATGTTGCTGATCGGTTCGATGCCGAGACGCTTGTGGCACAGGCCATGTTCTGCAGCCAATTCGCGCAAGGTGTTGATCGCTTCTTTTTTCGATTTGAAGCAGCCGAAAACATTCGGCACATCTTCCATAGACAGGATGTTGTAAGGCACCAGTTCGAGGGCGACATCCGGGGCACCTTCGATGAGACGGAACGCGCACAGTTCTTCGTTGCGACGGAGATGGCGATTATGGATGGGCGACTTCTGTTTGACGAGGCGCACCTCCAGCAGCAGCGCGCCCAGTTCACCGGCCGTTTCTATCCATTCGATGCGCGTAGTTTCCTGTGCCAGCCGCATGGCGCGACCGCTGCTGTGATCGGCGGCGAAATGCGACTGGGCGCGCGAACGCATGTTCATGGCTTTGCCGATGTAGAGTGGCAGCGCGTCTTTGCCTTCCACACTTTCGCCATAGAAGAGATAGACGCCGGGGCCTTCGGATACCGCGTCGATGGCGACGCGATCCAGGCCCGAAGGCAAACTGGGCGACTTCATGGCTTTCGTCATGGCCGCAGCGATTTCTTCCGGCGTTTTTTCGTGGTGGATCAGTTGCACAAAATCCCACAGCACGCGCGCATCGCCCAGCGCGCGGTGGCGCGCCGAACAAGCCAGATTATGGCGTGCAATCACCGCATCGAGACCATGCTTGTGGTATTCGCGATAGAGCGCTCTGGAAAACTTGACAGTGCACAACACGCGCGGCTGGAACGGCATATCGAGACGACGAAATTCGTTTTTCAGAAAACCGTAATCGAAGCGGGCGTTGTGTGCAATGAACAGCGCGCCATCGAGCATCTCTTGCACCTGGTCTGCCACTTGCTCGAAAGTCGGCGCGCCGCGCACCATGTCGTCGGTAATGCCGATGAAACTCTGGATCACCGCCGGGATAGACTGATTCGGATCGACCAAGGTCGACCACTCGAAATCGACGCGGCCGTTAGTCACCTTGACGACGCCAATCTCGATGACGCGGTCATGCGCCGGATTGGCGCCGGTGGTTTCGAGGTCGACGAAAGCGATGGATTGGTTAAGCAAAGCCTGGCCGCAGATTACGCGGATGAACGCGGATAGATGGGAACAGCAAATGTTACGGCGATGCGCGCCTCACTCGGATGCGTAGTAATAACCGGTCTGCGGCACATCCGCTTCTTTGCGGCGTTTTTGCTCGTCGGGGGTGAGGGCGGGCTTGTCCCACCATAGCGCACGGCCGGTCTTTTGCACTTCGAGTTCTTCCGGATGCTGCGCCAGCCATTCGCGCATGAACTTGGTGTGTTCCGATTCGTACATTGCCATTTTGTTTTTCCTTAACTTGATAGTGAATTCAGCCGTCGTTCTTCACGCGCAGGATGCGCACCACCTCGGGAACATGACGCAAGGCGCGCATGAGACGCGCCAAATGCTGACGGTTGGCGACCTGCACCGTGAAATAGATGGTGGTGTAGGTGCCGCGCTCTTCCTCGTCCATCGCAATGTGCAGGATGTTGGATTCCGCTTCGGCGATCTCGGCAGCAATCTTGGCCAACACACCGCGCCGGTTTTCCGCGCCGAGTTTGATCGCCACATCAAACAGGCGATTAGTGTCGCTCTCCCATTCCACATCCACCCATTTTGCCCGTTCACCGCGCGCTCTGGTAATGACAGGGCAGTCTGACAAATGCACGACCAGCCCCTGGCCCTTTTTGATAATGCCGATAATGGGGTCGCCCGGAATGGGCCGGCAACAGCGCGCCAGTTGCACCGCCATGCCTTCGGTGCCACGAATCAGGATGGGCGCTTGCGGTTTGATGTCGGCGCCCAGGCCCGCCTCGTCGAGGCCGGCAGCCAGGCGGCGTGCCACAATGGCCGGCAGGCGCTTGCCCAGGCCGATGTCGGTGAGGATATCTTTTTTGCTTTTTGCGCCGCATTCCTGCACAAACTTTTGCCAGACCGCCTCTTGGATACCGCTCAAGGGTAGATCGAAAGACCGCAGCGCCTGGGTCAACAAGCGCTCGCCCAGGGCGGCGGATTCTTCATGCTGCATGGTCTTGAGGAAGTGGCGTATCTGCGAACGCGCCTTACCTGTCTTCACATAAGAAAGCCAGGCCGGGTTGGGATTGGCGTGGGCGGCAGTGACGATTTCGACCTGATCGCCGTTGCGCAATTCAGTGCGCAGCGGCATCAGCTCATGGTTGATGCGACAAGCCACACAGCGGTTGCCGATGTCGGTGTGCACCGCATAGGCGAAATCGACGCAGGTGGCACCGCGCGCCAGCGCCAGAATCTTGCCCGCCGGCGTGAAGACATACACCTCGCCCGGAAAAAGGTCGACTTTGACGTGTTCCAGAAACTCGGCGGAGTCGTTCGATGCCGACTGTAACTCCAGCAGGGATTGCAACCACTTGTGGGTTTTCTGCTGCAACTCGGAAAGCGATTTGTCGTCTTTGTAGAGCCAGTGCGAAGCAACGCCGCTTTCAGCGACGTGGTTCATTTCCATGGTGCGTAACTGCACTTCTACGGGCGTGCCGTAGGGGCCGATCAGCGTGGTGTGCAGCGACTGGTAGCCATTGGCCTTGGGAATGGCGATGTAGTCCTTGAACTTGCCCGGCACCGGCTTGTAGAGGCTGTGCAGCGCGCCCAGTGTGAGGTAGCAAGTCGGCACGTCTTTGACGACAACGCGAAAGCCGTAGATATCCAACACTTGCGAGAACGACAGCGACTTGCCACGCATCTTGCGATAAATGCTGAAGAGATGTTTCTCGCGCCCCACCACTTCGGCCTCGATATTCACCCCCGTCAGCCGCGCCTTGATGGCCTTGAGTATCTTGCTGACCACCTCGCGCCGATTGCCGCGCGCCGACTTGATGGCCTTCGCCAGCACGCGATAGCGCATGGGGTAGAGATGCTGGAAAGCCAGCTCCTGCAACTCGCGATAGATGTTGTTGAGCCCCAGCCGGTTGGCGATGGGCGCATAAATCTCCAGCGTTTCGCGCGCGATGCGGCGACGCTTGTCCGGCCGCACGGCATCCAGGGTCTGCATGTTGTGCAGGCGGTCGGCCAGCTTGATAAGGATGACGCGCACATCGCGCGCCATGGCCAGCAGCATCTTGCGGAAGTTTTCCGCCTGGGCGTCTTCCTGCGACTGGAACTCGATTCTGTCCAGCTTGGAAACGCCGTCGACCAGCTCGGCCGTGACTTTGCCGAACTTGTCGGCGATCTCCTTGTTGGTGATCGCCGTATCTTCGGTGACATCGTGTAACAACGCGGCCGACAGGGCCTGCGTATCGAGATGCCAACCGGCGAGGATGCTGGCCACCGCCAGCGGATGCGAGACATAGGGCTCGCCGCTGCTGCGGAACTGACCTTGATGCGCGTCGGCGGAAAAGTGAAAGGCCGCCTCGATGCGCGCTATGTCTTCAGGCTTGAGGTAGGCGGCGAGGTTTTCTTTGAGACGCGCAAGTTGTGCGCCAAGCTCAGCCTCCTTGGAGAGAGGCCGCGATTTTCCCGAGCGTGGCTGAGCGACATGCATGTCCATTCACCACGCTCACCGGCTCTACGCCCCGCCGCGGTTGAGAATTTCCAGACCGTAGAGGCCGGCAGCCATTTCGCGCAGGGCGATCACGGTGGGCTTGTCCTTCTCGCCATCCAGCATGGGCGTGGCGCCCAAGGTGAGTTGACGGGCGCGAAAAGTCGCGGCGAGCGTCAGTTGAAAGCGGTTCGGGATTCTGTGGAGGCAATCGTCTACGGTAATACGGGCCATATTAGCTGTCCTGTGCGAGAGAGTTGAAAAGCGCGGAGTGGCGCGCCAACTGTGCGGCATAGCGTAGCCGCACCGAACGAACCACGCTCAGGAGGTCTTCGAGCGCCTCCTGCAACTTATTGTTAATAATAACATAATTAAACTCATTCACATGACGCATTTCGTCCATCGCTGCGGCCACGCGCCGCGCGATGACATCATCGCCGTCTTGACCGCGCGCTTTCAGCCGGTGCTCCAGTTCCGCCACCGAAGGCGGCAGGATGAAGATGCCGGTGCTCTGCGGGAACAGCTTACGCACTTGCTGCGCGCCCTGCCAATCAATTTCCAGCAGCACGTCTTCGCCCGCCGTGATTTGCTCCTCGATCCAGCGCCGCGACGTGCCATAAAAGTTGCCATGCACCTCGGCGCTCTCGATGAAATCGCCGCGCTCGCGCATCGCGAGAAAGCTGGGCACGTCGATAAAGTGATAGTCGCGCCCCGCGACCTCACCTGGCCGCGGGGCGCGCGTGGTACAGGAAACCGACAAGCGCACATGCGAATCCTGCTCCAGCAGCATGCGCACCAGCGTGGTTTTGCCCGCGCCGGAAGGCGCCGCAACGATGAAGAGATTGCCGATCATAAATGACTTTCCCCCCATCCCCCTTCCCAAGGAAGGGGGTGACGGTCGTTCGCCACCACGCGGCTCCATGCTGTTGACTGCGCCGCTCTTGGGACGGCCCGGCGCGCGGCGCTCACTCAATGTTCTGCACCTGCTCGCGCATTTGCTCGATCAGGAGTTTCAATTCAACGGCGATGGCGGTGATTTCGGAGGAAACGGATTTCGAAGCCAGGGTATTGGCTTCGCGGTTGAGTTCCTGCATCAGAAAATCCAGGCGCTTGCCCGCCGCGCCGCCTTTGGCAACGACGCGGGCGACTTCATCGAGATGGGTGCTGAGCCGGGACAATTCTTCGGCGACATCAATCTTGGCGGCGAAGAGGCCGATCTCCTGGCGAATGCGATCCTCGTCGTGAGCCGCCAGCACTTCGCGCAGCCGCGCGGCCAAGCGCTCCTGGTATTCAGCCAGCGCACGCGGCAAACGCGGCGCCGCATCGGCCACCAGCACGCGCATACGCTCGACGCGCTCGGTGATGGTGGCGGCGAGTTTTTCGCCTTCGCGCTGGCGCGTCGCCAACAATTCGTCGATGGCCGCCTTGGCCAGGATGGCGCATTCCTTTTGCAAAATGTCTGGCGAGAGTTGCTCGTCACCCATCATGCCGGGCCAGCGCAGCACTTCGGCGACGGCCAGCGGCGTCGCATCCGGAATTTCGGCCAGCACGGCATCCTGCAAGGTACTCAACTGCACCAGCAAGGCGTGGTTCAATGACGTCTCACGCGGCGCCGCACTGGTGGGCAAGAGATTCAGGCGGCACTCGACTTTGCCGCGATTGAGTTTGGCGGCAATGGCTTCGCGCAACTGCGACTCGACCACGCGCATTTCTTCGGCGACGCGAAAATTCATGTCGAGATAGCGCGAATTGACGCTGCGCAACTCAATGTGCAGTATGCCGCAGCCTATATCGCGCATCTGCGCGGCATATCCGGTCATGCTATAGATCATGGGTGACCTTGCTGCCGCGCCACTTACCGGCCGCCGGCAAAAATGAGACAATTGGATACATATCTTAGCCCGTCCCCCCATGCCGCCACAAGCGAACGTTCCGCTACCACCCGGATACCAACTCGAAGAATACCGCATCGAGCATCAGCTTTCCCTCGGCGGATTTTCCATTGTGTATCTGGCCTACGACGCCGCGGGCACGCCGGTGGCCATCAAGGAATACCTGCCCAATACCCTGGCGCTGCGCACCGAAGGCGACGCCCTGCCCTCTATCGCCGACGACCACCTGGCGGCATTCCGCTACGGCATGAAGTGTTTTTTCGAAGAAGGCCGCGCGCTGGCCGGCCTTGCGCATCCCAATGTTGTACGCGTGTTGAACTTCTTCCGCGCCAACGAAACCGTCTACATGGTGATGCAGTACGAGCGCGGCCGCACTTTGCAGGAACACATCCAGCGGCACAGGGACGACATACGAGAGAGCTTTATTCGTGGCGTTTTCACCCGGCTTTTGAATGGCCTGCGCGAAGTGCATACGCACAAGCTGCTGCACTTGGACATCAAGCCTTCCAACATCTATCTGCGTAACGACGGCACGCCGGTGCTGCTGGATTTCGGCGCGGCGCGTCAGACGCTTTCCACCGACACGCCACTGTTAAAGCCCATGTACACGCCGGGCTTCGCCGCGCCGGAGCAATACAACAACCAGCCGCGCGAATTGCTGGGGCCGTGGACCGATATTTATTCCATCGGCGCCAGCATGTACGCTTGCCTCGCCGGCGCCGCGCCACAGGCGGCGGATGCGCGCCTGGAAAGAGATCAGCTCGTGTCGGCGGTAAAGCGCTGGTCCAGCCTGTATTCGCAACAACTGCTGGAGACCGTGGACTGGTGTATGCACCTCAATCACCTGCAACGTCCGCAAAGCGTCTTCGCGCTGCAAAAGGCGCTGGCCGACCGGCATCGCCGCGTACCGCGTCTGACCTGGTTCCAAACCATGCGTAAGCGCGTGCGCAAGCTGATAGCGAAATGAACTCCTTCGTTTGTGACTCTTGTGCCGAAATATTGCGGGCCGATATCGCATGAAATTCACCATCTATCAAGAAAGTCGGCCGGGCAAACGCTCCAGCAATCAGGATCGCATCGCCTACTGCTACACCCGCGATGGGCTCCTCATGGTGATCGCCGATGGTATGGGCGGGCATCTCCACGGCGAAGTGGCAGCGCAAATCGCGGTGCAATTCATCACCGAGGCCTTTCAGCGTGAAGCGAAGCCGTCACTGGCGGATCCTTTCGTATTTCTTGCGGCCGCCATCACCAACGCCCACCACGCCATACTCGATTACGCGGCGGACCGTCTGCTGCCCGAGGCGCCGCGCACCACCTGCGTCGCCTGCATCGTGCAGAACTCCATAGCGTACTGGGCGCACGCGGGAGACTCGCGTCTGTATGTCATCCGCAATGGCCGCACGCTGGCGCAGACGCGTGATCACTCGCGCATCCAGCGCATGCTCGAAGAGGGCCTGATCAGCGCCGAGGAAGCGATAAACCACCCAGCGCGAAATCGCATTTTCAGTTGCCTGGGCGGAGACCATCTGCCGCAAATCGATTACTCCAAGAAGACGCCGTTGATCACGGGCGACATCGTCGTGCTATGTACGGATGGCGTGTGGGGTCCGCTGCCGGCCGAACAAATCAGCAGCGCCATGGCGAACGGCAACATCATGCAAGCGGCGCCGGCGCTACTCAACAATGCCGAAACCGCAGGCGCAGCCAATGCCGACAATCTTTCCCTCATCGCCATGCGCTGGGAAGAAGATTACGCGGCGGATACCTTAGGCAGCGTGTCGACCAAGACCATGCCTCTCGATTCTTTCACCACGCAAATGGAAGCCTTCGCCAAGGCGCGCCACGGCGCCCAGCCCTTGCCGAATCTTTCAGACGCAGAAATCGAGCGCGCCATCGACGAAATCAATTTGGCAATCAAGAAATTCACTAAGTAAGGAAGCCAATGACCCAAGAAACACAGGCCAGACCGAGCGGACGTCGGCCGGATGAGCTGCGCAAGATCGGCATTACGCGACGCTACACGCGCCACGCCGAAGGCTCGGTATTGATCGAGTTCGGCGACACCCGGGTGCTTTGCACTGCCAGCATCGAAGAGGGCGTGCCGGGCTTTTTGCGCGGCAAGGGTCAAGGCTGGCTCACCGCCGAATACGGCATGCTGCCGCGCTCCACGCACACGCGCATGGCGCGCGAGGCGGCCAAGGGAAAGCAAAGCGGCCGCACTCAGGAGATTCAGCGCCTCATCGGCCGTGCATTGCGCGCTGTCACCGATTTAGACGCACTGGGCGAGCGCACCATCCAGATCGACTGCGACGTGTTGCAAGCCGATGGCGGCACCCGCACCGCCGCCATCACCGGCGCCTGCGTCGCCGCGCACGATGCTTTCGGCACGCTGCTGAATGACAAAATCATCACGCGCCAGCCTCTGCGCGAACTCGTCGCCGCCGTCTCGGTCGGCGTGTTTGGCGGTGTGCCCGTGCTCGACCTAGACTACCCCGAAGACTCGGAATGCGACACCGACATGAACGTCGTCATGACCGCCGGCGGCGGCTTCGTCGAAGTGCAAGGCACGGCGGAAGGCACGCCCTTCTCACGCGCCGAACTCGAGGCGCTGCTGGGGTTGGCTGAGCGGGGGATTACGCAGCTCGTCGCGGCGCAAAGAGCGGCGTTGGGGTTGTAAATAAATGACGCTGGCCCGAATGGCACTTACTTAAGCCAAAATGTAGGGTGGGTTAGCGTTTTTTGCGTAACCCACCAAGCGTTGCGCAGCAACACAACGCATTTTTTAAGGCTCATTTAGTGAGGCGTAATGATGACATTAGCTGCCGACCGCCATCGCAAGCCAGTGAGCGGGTTTCAGGCCATTTCTCGGCGACCGCTCGAT